>NZ_JAHBDB010000007.1:0-118962 GCF_019956105.1 Pseudomonas sp. BF-RE-25 | reverse complement strand
GGCGATGGCGTCCTTGAAATCGCCATCGCCGGCAAGCCGGCTCCTACAGGGGATCGCGGTGTTTCGGCAATCAAACCACCGGAAAATGAATCCGGAACGCCGCGCCGCCCATCGGCGAATCGCCCAGGGTCAGCTTCGCGTTGTAACTCTCGATGATGTCCTTGACCACCGCCAACCCGATCCCCTGCCCCGGGTGCTGACGGTCCAGCCGTTCGCCGCGCTGCAGAATCCGTGCACGCTGATCCGGCGGCACACCCGGCCCGTCGTCCTCGACGCACAATTCGACCCCGCTCAAGGTCTCGCGTACGCTGATGCGCACTTCGCCCAGGCACAGGCGATAGGCGTTTTCCAGCAGGTTGCCCATCATTTCCAGCAAGGCGCCCTGTTCGATCGGCACGTAGCATTGCTCCGGCAGATCGAAGGCCACCCGTACACGTTTGTCGCGGTAGACCTTGTCCAGCGTGTCGCAGAGACTTTGCAGCACCGGACGCAACCGCACCTGATGGCGCACCAGGCCGCTTTTGCGCAGGCTGGCGCGCTGCAACTGATAGCTGATCTGCTGGCTCATGCGCTCGATCTGGGCTTGCAGCACCCAGGCCTGATCGCGATCCGCCGGGCGCTGCGCCATGTCTTCGCTGACGCCTTGCAGCACGGTCAACGGGGTTTTCAGGCTGTGGGCCAGGTCGTCGAGGGAATCGCGATAGCGGCTGCGCTGTTCGCGCTCGCTGTGCAACAAGCGGTTGAGCGAGCCGGTCAGGCGCAGCAATTCACGCGGGTGCTGTTCGCTGAGGCTTTCGCGGGTGCCGCTTTCGATTTCGTCGAGCTCCTGACTGAGTCGGCGCAACGCCTGCAAGCCCCAGGTCAGGCCGATCCACAGCAACGCCAGCAGCACCAACAAAGCGGCGCCGAAACCCAGATAGAGATTTTCCCGCAGGCCTTCGAGGGTGTCTTCGTACTCGCGCACCGGTTGCAGCGCGACGATGCTGAACGCCGCGCTTTTGCCGCCGAGCAGTTTGACTTCGACGTCATAGACGAAGAATTCCTGGCCGTTGGCTTCGCTGATCCTCGCGAACTCGTTACCACGCCCGTCGTAACGCGGTTTGTAGTTGATGTCCTCTTCCTGAGTGCCCTTCGAGCGCCAGACCAGGTGACCTTCACGGTCATAGATGTAGCCGAGCAAACGGCTGTCGGTGAGGTTGAAACGCTCGTCCGGCAACTGCGCCGGCATCTGCAAGTGGTTGCCCTCGACCCGGGCGGCGGAAATCAGCGTGGTGACGTCCGACGCCAGGCGCTGCTCGATGGAATCCTGCAGCGCCAGGCTGAACGCGCCCTGCATCGCCGGCAGCAACGCCAGCATGAACAACACCGCCAGGATCGTGGCGGCGAGCATCAAACGGACACGAAGCGAACGAATCAAGTGCAGCGCTCATTGAACAGGTAGCCGAGGCCCCGCACGGTGTCGATCGGCTTGAAGCCGGCCGGGCCTTCGAGTTTGCGGCGCAAGCGGCCGACCAGCACTTCGATCACGTTCGGATCGCGCTCGTCGTCATCCGGGTAGAGCTGCTCCATCAAGCGGTCCTTGGCCACCACTTGCTGATGATGGCGCATCAGGTATTCGAGGATCCGGTACTCGTAGGCAGTCAGCGCCAGCGGTTGTTCATCGAGGGACGCCTGCTTGCGATTGAGGTCGAGCAGCAGCGGCCCGGCGACGATGGTCGACTGGGTGAAACCGCTGGAGCGACGCAGCAAGGCATTCAGGCGCGCATCCAGCTCTTCGAACTGGAACGGCTTGACCACGTAATCGTCGGCGCCGGCAGCGAGGCCTTCGACCTTGTCCTGCCAGTTGCCGCGCGCGGTGAGGATCAGGATCGGGAAAGTCTTGCCCCGCGAGCGCAGCTGACGGATCAGGTCGAGCCCGCCCATGCCAGGCAGGCCGAGGTCGATTACCGCCAGGTCATGGTTGAATTGCTCGGTCTGGTACAGCGCCTCCTCGGCGTTGGCCACGGACTCGACCACGTGGCCACTGTCCGTCAGGCGGGTTTGCAGGTGATGGCGCAACAGCGCTTCATCTTCGACGACCAGCAATTTCATAACGCTCTCCCGGGCAATTCAACCTCTCCAGAGGTGCAACGGCGTATTTCAAGACAGATCATAGCGGCCCATGAGGTTCTCCTGACGGAGTTTAATGCCATTGTGAAAGACCGACACGTTCGCGTAAGCAGCGCAGTAATCGGCCTGAGGGTTCGGGCGGCCCAACTGCGCGCCCCAGGCACTGTCATGACTGACCACGCCGTTCGTGCCGATGCTGTGCAGGGTGAGGGACTTTTTGGGTCTCTCGCCGGTCTTCCCAAGAGCAAGGCTGGCGACATTATCGTCAGAAGCGAACGCCGCGGTGCTCGCGCTCAAAACGGTGAATGCCAGCAGCAGGTTTTTAAAGCCAGTCATAGGAAAATGTCCTCATGCGCAGATGCTTTGGGTACGGCGCTACATTACGCACCGGCCCCTGAACTCCCCCTGAACGCACTCTGAACCCGAGCTGAACCAGATCGACTAGGCTGTGTTGACGACTTTTTTGCAGGAGATCCGACCATGCGTATATTCCTTGCCCTGTTCTTGCTGGCCGTGAGCGGGCTCAGCCAGGCGGCCATCAAGACCCAGGAAATCCCCTATCAAAGCCCCGACGGCACCAAGCTGATCGGGTATTACGCTTACGACGACACGGTTAAAGGCCCCCGCCCTGGCGTTGTGGTGGTTCACGAGTGGTGGGGCCTCAATGACTACGCCAAGCGCCGCGCCCGTGACCTCGCCGGCCTGGGCTACAGCGCCCTGGCCATCGACATGTATGGCGACGGCAAAAACACCGAACACCCCAAGGACGCCATGGCGTTCATGCAAGCGGCGATCAAGGACAGCGACGCTGCCAGTGCGCGGTTTCAGGCCGGGCTGGATCTGCTGAAGAAACAGCCGCAAACCGATCCGGATAAAATCGCCGCGATTGGTTACTGCTTCGGCGGCAGCGTGGTGCTGAATGCGGCACGTCAGGGCTTGCCGTTGGCGGGCGTGGTGAGTTTCCACGGAGCGCTGGCAACCAAAGCGCCTGCAACACCGGGCAGCGTGAAGGCGAAAATCCTGGTCGAGCATGGCGCGCTGGACAGCATGGTGACGGCGGAAAACGTCGCGGCGTTCAAGACGGAAATGGACAAGGCCGGGGCCGATTATCAATTCGTCAACCTTGAGGGCGCCAAGCATGGGTTCAGTAATCCGGATGCGGATCGCTTGAGTCATGGCGATCATGGCGGGCCGGATATTGGTTACAACAAGGCGGCGGATGAGAAATCGTGGGCGGATATGCAGGCATTCTTCAAGAAGATATTTGGTTGAGTAGGTAGACCGCGGCGTGGCCATCGCGAGCAGGCTCACTCCCACATTGGAATGCATTTCAAATGTGGGAGTGAGCCTGCTCGCGATGGCCACACCTCGGTTCTGAACCTTTGCACTACCCAGCTTCAAGGCAACCCGGCAAAATGCCCGACATGAATCCCGTCCCCGCCCTGCCCGCCTGCTGTACCTCACTCGATGCCCATTGGCCGCTGCCGTTCGTGTTGCCCGATACGGTGCTGCTGAGCACGCACTTCAACACCTCGCAACTGGCCGCCGATGACTTTCAGCGCAGCGCCATCGAGCCGCCCGCGACCATCCGGCGTTCGGTGGCCAAGCGTCAGGCCGAGTTTCTCGCCGGCCGGATTTGCGCTCGCGCCGCGTTGCAGCGATTGGAAGGGCTGAATTTTACCCCGGCCATTGGCGAAGACCGGGCGCCGGTCTGGCCCGCGCACATCTGCGGCTCGATCACCCACAGCACCGGCCGGGCGGCGGCGATTGTCGCGCAGAAAACCCACTGGCGCGGCCTGGGGATGGACCTGGAAAACCTGCTCAACCCTGAACGGGCCGAGCGCCTGGCCGGGGAAATTCTCACCCCGCCGGAGTTACAACGTATGGCGGCAGGCCATCGCGATCAACTGGCGATGCTGGTGACGCTGACGTTTTCGGTGAAGGAGAGTCTGTTCAAGGCGCTGTATCCGATTGTTCAGCAGCGCTTCTACTTTGAGCATGCCGAGGTGTTGGAGTGGTCCGAGGCGGGTGAGGTGCGGTTGCGATTGTTGACGGACCTGTCCAGCGAATGGCGCCATGGCACCGAGCTGGATGCGCAGTTCGGGGTCAAGGATGGGCAGTTGTTGAGTCTGGTGAGTATCAAGGCCTGAGGATTTGCGGTGTTTATGAGGACGCCATCGCCGGCAAGCCGGCTCCTACAGGTTTACGCAGACCTTGTAGGAGCCGGCTTGCCGGCGATGGCGGTAGATCATTCACCGCCGATCTCAACGCTTCTCCTGATTGCGCGGCCAACTCAAACTGAAACACGCCCCACCCAGGCTCTTGCTCTTGCTGATCAACGCTCGCCCGTCATGCCAATGGATGATCCGCCGCACGATCGACAGCCCCAACCCATGCCCGCCCGAAGCACGGGTTCGGCTGTCATCGAGACGCAGGAACGGCGTAAAGATTTTCTCCCACGCGGATTCCGGCACACCCGGCCCGTCGTCCTCGATGTCCACCCGACAACGCTGCTGCCCGACCTGATAGCTGACGGTCACCCGCGATGAGGCATGACGCATAGCGTTGCTCACCAGGTTCTGGATCGCCCGGTGCAGGTAACGGGGTTCGGCCTCGACCCAGGCATCATCGCAATCGGCGGCCGAGAGGCACAAACCGCGCTGCACCGTGACGTCGGCGCGCAAGGGCGCCAATTCTTCGATCACTTGATTGACCAACGCATCCAGGTCGATCCGCTGGAAATTCAGCGCAGGCGAACCCTGTTCCAGCCGCGCATAAGTGAGCATCTCGTCCACCAGCCGATCAAGGTCTTCAATGTCGTGATCCATGCCCTCGCGGTACTTCTCCAGCGCCTGCGGCGTGGTGGCCGAGCCGATCATCTCCAGACCGAAACGCAGCCGCGCCACGGGCGTGCGCAATTCGTGGGACACCGCGCGTACCAGTTCACGCTGGATCGCCAGCAACTGCTGCAAGTGCTCGGCCATGCCGTTGAACGCTGAGGCCAGGCGCCCCACCGAGTCGGCACCGCGCGCCGGCACGCGGGTTTCCAGGCTGCCTTTGGCGATGCGCGTGGCGGCCGCTTCGAGCCCGCGCAAACGACGCTCCAGTTGCCGCACCAAGAGATAGACGATCAACCCGATCAGGCTCAAGCCCAGCGCCGCGATCAGCACCAGCCACTCCGGCGGGTAAGGATTCATCTGATACAGCGGACCGATTTCCAGCACCCACGGCGTGCCGACCATGCCGGCAAACACCCGGATCGAATCGCCGCCCTTGCCCAGCGCCATCACCGTATCGCCTTCGGACACCCGACGGCTTTGGTCTTCGTCCATGTCCGCTTCGTCGACCGTGACCAGCCGCAAGTCGAAACCAAACCCCTTGTCTTCTTTCAATTGCGCCAGACGCTTGGGCTGCTCGGCCACCGGCACGCGTACCAGTTCATCGGCGAGCAGGTAAATGGTCGCGCGGGCCAGTTGCTCGCTGATCTGCTGCACCTCCCCCGTGAGCACTAACTGTTCCTTGTCGCTGATCAGTCGATAGACCTTCGCCGCATGCGGACCGGTCTGCTCCACCAGCGCCTGACCGCGCAGCACGCGGGTGCGCTGAGTCAGGTCGAGGTCGGTCTGGGCAAAGGTCTTCAGCGCCAACGGAATCCCGAGCAGGCGTTCCCACACCAGCAAGGCGCGGTGACGCTGGGTTTCGTTCATCGGTTGCAGGTTGTCGGCCATCAGCGAGAACGTGCCATGGGCCAGGCGCTCGCGGTACTGCTCGCTGCGCACCTGATTGAGCATGTGCAGGGCCAGCACGCCGAGCACCGCCACCAGAATCAGCGCCGCGCACATGCCGCCATAGATACGCAGGAAGATCGAGTTCACAGCGACGGGTCTACGCAGGCTTCCGGCACGAACAGATAGCCTTTGCTGCGGATGGTTTTGATCAGGCGCGGATGATCCGGGTCATCGCCGATCTTCGGCCGGATGCGCGAGATGCGCACGTCGATGGAGCGGTCCTGGCCGTCATAGCCGATGCCGCGCAGTGCGGTGAAAATCTCTTCACGAGAGAGGATGCGCCCGGCATTGGCCACCAACAGCCACAGCAGGTCGAACTCGGCGCTGGTCAGTTCGATGCCGTTGTCATGCAGCCAGGCTTCACGCAAGGCGTTGTCCACCACCAGCGGGCCGAATTGCAGGCGCCGTTGTTTTTCCGGAACGGGTTCAGGCGCTTCACTGCGCCGCAACAGGGCCTGGATGCGGGCCAGCAGCAGGCGTGGACGAACCGGTTTGCAGACGTAGTCGTCGGCGCCCAGGTCGAGGCCGAGGATTTGATCGGTGTCGTCGGTACGCGCGGTGAGCATCAGGATCGGCCCGTCGTACTTGTCACGGACCTTGCGGCAAATGCTCAGGCCGTCTTCGCCCGGCAGCATCAGGTCGAGGATCACCAGGTCCGGTTTCTCCTTGATGATGCGTGCGGCCGCCAGGGCGCCGTTGCCTTCGATCGACACACGCAGGCCATTGGCCTCCAGGTATTCGCGGGTCAGTTCGGCCAGACGCTGGTCGTCTTCCACTATCAATACCTGCCAGGCTTCTTGCTCCACGGTGACCTCTGCTTGCCAACAACACTTATAAGGAAGGATCCGCCCGTCTTTTTGTAATGATTGGGGAGGATAAGAATGCGTAACTATCGGCCGATTGTATAAACGTCGCCCGCCGAGAACACAAGCCGGCAAATGCGTTCGGACAACCCGGTTTTTTGTGATAGGGTTCGCGCCCTTAAAAATCCGAATGACTGTTTTCAATCGCTGAAAATCAGCGAAAAACAGTCCGCTCCAGCTAGGTCGCGGCCTACACGCTCGTTCCACCTTTCACACACAATTTACGCACAGGTTTATCCACAGGTAGTACGTTGCAACACCCTCCGAAACGCATTATCTTGTACCCCGGCGCGAAAAAAACCCTACATGTAGGGTTTTACGCCAAAAACCAAACACAAACCGGACACCGATTTCAAGCGCTTTTATTGCCTCTTTCCGGTTGAACCAAACGTATTTTCGAAAGACCAAACCGCGCGTGCGGATGGCTACTGTTTTTGAGCCGGAAACGGCGTTAACGGTACGGGTGTTGCAGTCGATTACTGTCACCCAAAAGGATCCTGGTGTCAGGCTCAAGGCCTGAGACCAAAGACTTCGGCATGGAAGCGGCGCCCCAACAGCCCCCTTCCTGATCTGTCCCGAAGTTGGTATGCCCGGCCCAGCCGGTTGTAGTGCTTCAGGACGGAACGGTGGGCACCGTGATGGTGCCCAAACAAACATAGAGAATGTGGAGACAACCCCCCATGCAAACCGACACAACTCGCGAGAACCCGCAGGGCACTTTGCCGCAGGCCGCTGATTCGACTTCGGATCTGTCCGCCACCGCGCCTGGCCAACTGCGCGTGATCAAGCGTAACGGCACTGTCGTTCCTTACACCGATGACAAGATCACCGTCGCGATCACCAAAGCGTTTCTCGCAGTTGAAGGCGGCACCGCTGCCGCTTCGTCGCGAATCCATGACACCGTAGCCCGCCTGACCGAACAAGTCACCGCGACCTTCAAGCGTCGCATGCCATCGGGCGGTACCATCCACATCGAAGAAATCCAGGACCAGGTCGAACTGGCCCTGATGCGTGCCGGCGAGCAGAAAGTGGCTCGCGACTACGTGATCTACCGCGACGGTCGTTCGAAACAACGCGCTGCCCACGCTCCGGCAGAAGAAGCGGTCAACGCTCACCCGTCGATCCGCATCACCCGCGCCGACGGCACTTTTGCACCGCTGGACATGGGTCGCCTGAACACCATCGTCACTGAAGCGTGCGAAGGCCTGGAAGAAGTCGACGGCGACCTGATCCAGCGCGAAACCCTGAAAAACCTGTACGACGGCGTGGCCCTGACCGACGTCAACACCGCCCTGGTGATGACTGCCCGTACCCTGGTCGAGCGTGAGCCGAACTACTCGTTCGTGACCGCCCGCCTGCTGATGGACACCCTGCGTGCCGAAGGCCTGAGCTTCCTGAACGTTGCCGAAAGCGCGACCCACCACGAAATGGTCGACCTGTACGCCAAGGCATTGCCTGCGTACATCGCCAAGGGTATCGAATTCGAATTGCTGAACCCGGTCCTGGCCACCTTCGACCTGGAAAAACTCGGCAAGGCGATCAACCACGAGCGCGATCAGCAGTTCACCTACCTGGGCCTGCAAACCCTGTACGACCGTTACTTCATCCACAAGGACGGTATCCGCTTCGAACTGCCGCAAATCTTCTTCATGCGCGTGGCCATGGGCCTGGCGATCGAAGAGAAGCAGAAAGAAGACCGTGCGATCGAGTTCTACAACCTGTTGTCGTCCTTCGACTACATGTCGTCGACTCCGACCCTGTTCAACGCCGGCACCCTGCGTCCACAGCTGTCCAGCTGCTACCTGACCACCGTGCCGGATGACCTGTCGGGCATCTACCACGCGATCCACGACAACGCCATGTTGTCGAAATTCGCCGGCGGCCTGGGCAACGACTGGACCCCGGTTCGTGCACTCGGTTCGTACATCAAGGGCACCAACGGCAAATCCCAGGGCGTGGTTCCGTTCCTGAAAGTGGTGAACGACACCGCCGTTGCCGTTAACCAGGGTGGCAAGCGCAAAGGCGCTGTATGTGCCTACCTGGAAACCTGGCACATGGACATCGAGGAGTTCATCGAACTCCGCAAGAACACCGGTGATGATCGTCGTCGTACCCACGACATGAACACCGCCAACTGGATCCCTGACCTGTTCATGAAGCGCGTCTTCGATGACGGCAAGTGGACCCTGTTCTCGCCGTCCGAAGTACCGGACCTGCACGACCTGACCGGCAAGGCTTTCGAAGAGCGTTACGAGTACTACGAAGCCCTGACCGAGTACCCTGGCAAGGTCAAGCTGTTCAAGACCATCCAGGCCAAAGACCTGTGGCGCAAAATGCTGTCCATGCTGTTTGAAACCGGCCACCCATGGCTGACCTTCAAAGACCCGTGCAACCTGCGCAGCCCGCAGCAGCACGTTGGCGTGGTCCACAGCTCGAACCTGTGCACCGAGATCACCTTGAACACCAACAAGGACGAGATCGCCGTTTGCAACCTGGGCTCGATCAACCTGCCGAACCACATCGTCAACGGCAAGCTGGACACCGCCAAGCTGGAACGCACCGTGAACACCGCTGTTCGCATGCTCGATAACGTTATCGACATCAACTACTACTCGGTGCCGCAAGCGAAGAACTCCAACTTCAAGCACCGTCCGGTCGGTCTGGGCATCATGGGCTTCCAGGACGCTTTGTACCTGCAGCACATTCCTTACGGTTCCGACGCTGCCGTCGAGTTCGCCGACAAGTCGATGGAAGCGGTCAGCTACTACGCGATCCAGGCGTCCTGCGACCTGGCCGACGAGCGCGGCGCGTACGAGACGTTCCAGGGTTCGCTGTGGTCCAAAGGCATCCTGCCGCTGGATTCGCAACAGATCCTGATCGAGCAGCGCGGCCAGAAGTACATCGACGTTGACCTGAACGAATCCCTGAACTGGGCACCGGTTCGCGCCCGTGTACAGAAAGGCATTCGTAACTCCAACATCATGGCCATCGCACCGACCGCGACCATCGCCAACATCACTGGCGTCTCGCAGTCGATCGAACCGACCTACCAGAACCTCTACGTGAAATCGAACCTGTCGGGCGAATTCACCGTGATCAACCCGTACCTGGTTCGCGACCTGAAGGCTCGCGGTCTGTGGGACTCGGTCATGATCAACGACCTGAAGTACTACGACGGTTCGGTGCAGCAGATCGAGCGCATCCCGCAAGAACTCAAAGAGCTCTACGCGACCGCGTTCGAAGTGGACACCAAGTGGATCGTTGACGCGGCAAGCCGTCGTCAGAAGTGGATCGACCAGGCTCAGTCGCTGAACCTTTACATCGCTGGCGCATCGGGCAAGAAGCTGGACGTGACCTACCGCATGGCCTGGTACCGTGGCCTGAAAACCACTTACTACCTCCGTGCCCTGGCCGCGACCAGCACCGAGAAGTCGACCATCAACACCGGCAAGCTGAACGCTGTTTCCAGCGGCGGCAACCACGGTGAAGATTCGGTCCTGGCAGCTCCTGCCGGTCCTGCTCCAGTGCCGAAGGCTTGCGCCATCGACGAGCCGGATTGCGAAGCTTGCCAATGACAGCTAGGTACAAATAACCGTATACATTAAGCCCTAGACACCCAATAACCCCCTGATAACAAAGGGGGTTATCGGTTTACAGACGTATACATCCCTCCTATACTCCCGGCCCTGCCAGCTCAGGTCACGGGAACGTATACATTGCAAGCCATTCGAATCAAATCCTTCACCGCCACAGACGGCCTTCCCATGGCTGTTCTTATCGATGAAGAAGGTCGTCCCCCCTTCCTGCCCAACGTCTATGCCACCCTGCGTTATCGCGACCGGGGCGCAGCGTTGACGACCACTGAGAAAGTCCTTCGTACCTTGGGCATGTCCTACCTCTGGGCCTATGCGCGAAAGATCGATATCCATTCAGCCCTTTCCTCTCCAATGTTCTTGACCATCGAGCAGTGCGAAGACCTAGCCAACTTTCTTCGATTGGATCGGGCGAGCCAGGATCGGGAGGTCAGCGCAGCCAAAGTCACAAAACAACAGAAGATCGTGCGGCTTGAGCAAGTGCGTGGAAGGATGGCGACGAATGATGCCGTGACCCAGCTTTCCGCCGCTGAAGGGGGTTATCGGATCATGACAGTCGCCAAGTTCTTGGAATTCCATCATGAGCGACTTTGCAATCAGGTACTGGCACCGTCCAATGAAGCCCTCAAAGCGGCCCGTGAAGTGGCCATCAAACGATTCCGTAGCCTAGCACCCAAAACTGGTGGTTCATCACAGGGAGACGCAGTAGAGGGGCTCCCAGAGTCAGTAATGATCATTGTGGATAGCGCATTCGAAGCTGGTTCAGTTGAGAATCCCTTTAGAGAGGGATTCATACAAGCAAGAAACCATCTGATGTACAGGTGCTTCGTCGATACTACAATGAGGCGAAATGAGCTGCGCCATGTTCGGGTTGAAGATGTCGACTACGCACGCAAACGCGTAAAAGTTAGAGTTTCCAAAACAGTCTCCAGGACTTTGCCAGTTTCGCAACAGACAGCAGATTTGTTTCGAAACTTCGTGAGTGATTACTGGGCAAAAATTCCAGCAAAAGAGAGAATGCATGGTTATTTGTTCATCACGAGATCAGGCGACCAACTTTCTAAGTCCGCTATAAACCTGATATTTAAAGTCGCCAGAGATAGCTCGAAAGACATCCCTAACTTTCTTGCACCCCACACTCTTCGCCGGACGTGGAACGACAGGCTTAGCCGTAAAATTGATGCGCAGCCCCCAGAAAAACGTATGGATCCTGAAGAGGAAAAACGCGTTAGAACTCAGTTGAATGGGTGGGCAAAAAATTCCGAAATGGCTTCTCGTTACGCGGCCAGAGCTATTAGAGAAAAAGCTGACAGAATTGCAGAAGAGCTCGCGAATGACATTGCAGGGAGAAAGCTCAATGACTAATTTAACACATAATTCTCACAGTACATCTGAAGAGATTATTTTCAGCGCAGAAATAGACCATAATAAAAAAGTAGTACTTCTTGACGGGCGAGTCATAGACATAAAAATGGGGGTTAAATTCGCCACTCATGACAGAGATGGAAAATCATGCCCCCTATATTTTGACGCTTTAGATAAGCGCAACACCATCCATGTAAGTATTTTCAAATGTCTGGCCGCATCTCTTGCCACTCATAGTTTACATTATAATTCTTTGATCACCACTGCGATTAGAGAGTGGCTTTCCCTCGACGGCATGAAGCTGTGCTCAACTGTTGATCTAAAGGAATTAAGCTTAATCCTAGATCTCAGCTACTCACAGCGCCGCTGCATCACCCCTCTACTGCGCCGAATCAAAGAAGCAAGGCTTCCCGGCCTTTCGGAAGAGGTAATAGACTTCCTTGATAACGACGAGAAATGGGAACAAAAAGGCAATGGTGCATATTACACCCTGATCACCAATGACCCTGAACGAGGTGCCTTGACTGACCAAGAACTACATAGCATTCATTCGGCACTGAATAAGGGATACTCCAACAACACAGTATCCCTGCGTGAATTTGCTCTCTGTTGGTTCTTTATCGGCACCGGAGTTCGTCCAATTCAAATCAGGCGGATGACTATGAATAATGTCATCATTCATGACCGAGCCGGCATGGAAGTAACTTTAAAAATTCCGCTGGCCAAAGGAATGAAGACCATTGCCATGGAGTATTGGGTCAGAAAGGCTCCTACAGTATTAGCCGAATGCTTGATTACTTATTTGGATGCCTATCAGCATGCAGGAACCACCAAAGACACACCACTTTTCTCGGGCACGGCTTCAGATCTAGGAATTTTAGTTACTCGAACATTAGCTAGTCTTCCAATATATTCAGACAGACTTGAAGGCCCTATTCATATAACCCCGTATCGTTTCAGGTACACATTTGCTACACGGGCGCTGGCTCAAGGAGCCTCAGATGCTGAAGTTGCAAGGCTTCTAACTCATCGCAGCACATCGTGTATTCAATTCTACAGGGCGTCCATGCCACAGTTACAAAAGCCAATCCGGAAAGCTCTGGGAAAGGAGATGGAATACTTTGCCAGCGCCTTTCAAGGGCGCTTAATTGAGCACCTGGATGAGGCCACTCGCGCAGGCGATGACGAGTGCGTCATCGCAGACTACCTGCGGCTTACCGGAGAGACGCTTGGGGCCTGTGGAACACGCGCTGATTGCCATCAGCATGCACCAATCGCCTGCCTATCCTGCAGCTACTTTGAGCCCCTGATCAATGCCCCCTGGGAAACCTTGATGGTGGCTTTGATCGAAGATCAAAAGATCGAACCAGAGCCTAGAATTCAGCAGATCAATCAAAGTGCGATGTCAGCTATCCAGCAGATCATTGCAATTCGTGACAGCAGAGCGGATGAGGCGGTAGTCTGACATGGGCGATATTGTACACTTTGTTGGAAAAGCTGGCGTCGCAGCTAGTTCGAATTTGGAAAGTTTTATCCTGCATGCAAAAATGAACTGTCCATTTGCTGATATCAATTGGGAGGATAACAGCTGGAACATCACCAGCTTCAACGTTGGGAAAAACCAAGGAAAGCGCAAAAAAATTGTTCACTTTAAATCGCTGCGCGATCCATCTGGCAGCAAATCAACTGTCGAAATTCCTTTTTCGATGCCATTCTTAGAGTTTGCGAAGTCTGCTTTCAGTGAAATCATGCGCCGATTTAAGCTGCAGGAATTTCGACGTTACCTGTATGCAATGCAAGCGATTGAACAGGCTCTATTAGACGACAATAAAACTCCTTGCGTGACTGAAGTCAATGCAACCACTCTGGATAAAGCGGCGGAATTACTGCAAGAGCGATTCACAGATGCTTGGAGTGTTGGGCGCTGCCTAGAGCGACTTGCAACTCACGTGATTGCACCTGCAAAATTGACTCCTACGCCACTGGAATGGGTTTCACCAGTAGTATATAAGCAGCCAACCCGCAATGATCGCGTTGCACCGAAACACGGTGAAAAAATTGTAGGCCGACTGCCGAGCATTCAATCAATTCTAGACCTAGCAGAAATTCACCATAAGAGTGATCACGTGCCGGATCGAATCGTGACTTCTTACGTAACATTGGCGATGTTTGCGCCGAGTCGAGGATCCGAAATTCTATCGCTACCTGTCAATTGTATTCGCCATGTACAGAGCGAAAATGGCTTGATGATGGGAATCGCATGGGATCCAGCTAAGGGCGGCATGCCACTGACAAAATTTGCTGCATCAGAGCAATTTGAAAGTCTCGCACAAGAAACGGTGGATTATCTACTGGAGCTAGGTGCACCAGCAAGAGTAGCTGCTTTGTGGTATGCAGAGAACCCAGGAAAGCTCTATCTTCCAGACGACATGAAACATCTGAGAGGGAAGCCTGTAACTCTTTATGAAGTTGCCAAGATAATTGGTAAGAATACGGCAATTAAAGGCTGTCATGCTGAGCGCTATGACCTATTGAAGGTAAAGGGCAATACTTCAGACCCAGCCCGTCGCGCTGATGCGGCAGCCTCCTGGGTAAGTCTGTACGACTTTAACTCACTCGAAAAATATGTATTAGCTAAACTGCCTGAGATTTTTCCAATTTTAGATGGATCCACAGGATTGAAATGGCACCAGAGTCTATTTGTGCTGCCTGAAAATATCCTTCGCCCTGATGCAGAAACACTCTACAACATACCTTCGCCCATAAGTGTCAATCAGATCAATAACCAGCTCGGGTCGAACCCTGGGGGTGTCACTGTCTTCACCCGGCATGGAAAGATGCAACGTGATGGAAGCCCAGTAGAGATGGCGACTCATGACTTTCGCCACCTGTTGAACACTCTCGCTCAAAGCAAGCATCTCAGTGAATCACTGATTGCTTTTTGGTCTGGTAGAAAGAACGTCAAGCAGAATGAATGGTACGACCATCTTCCGCAGGAAGCTTTCATTGAAGCCTATGTGAAACTGGGGGAAAACCTTGGAAACATGAGGACAGGCGAAGCTCTGGATGACAAGGTAAAAGGGCTGATGGCAAGCCATAGCCTTACCGAAGAAGAGGCTCTGAAGACCGAACTAGGATCAATTAGTGTCACGCGCTTTGGACTTTGTAAGCACGAGTACGCCATGACCCCCTGTCCGCTGGACAAGGACTGCTCAAATTGTTCTGAGCATGTGTTCGTAAAGGGTGACCGACGACATCAAAAAGAAGCTGAATTTCAGTACGAAATCCATGCCAAAGCGGTAGCCGCCGCTAGTGCCGCAATGGCCAACGGAGAGCCTGGCGCTACCCGCTGGCTCAAGCAGAATCAGCCCAGAATGGAGCGCTGGGCTATGACCTTGGAAAAAATGAATGACCCTAAGATCCCTGACGGCACCATGATTACTCTTCCGCCACCTGCGAATACACAATCCAAGACCGGTTTGGCTCACGCTGTTCGCTTGATCGCGACCAACACCGCTCAACCGGAAGAGGCTGAGCCTGCTGATACAGCTGCTGATGCACTCACGTCTTTGGAGTTCTTCTGATGGGCGCTCCAAAAATGACTGATCAAATGATCAATCAGTCGGTGTTGATGCTGGACGGATGGGCGGGGAAGCTGACTTGGGATCTGTATCTAGAAGCTCTAGCCGTTGATATAGGGCATCGATATACCAAGGCAGCGATGCTAAGGCATGATCGAATCAAAGATGCTTGGGATCATGCGAAAGAGCGCTGCCGGGGTTCGAATGAGGACTCTTCCAAGCCCCCCGAAGTCGCGCTCATGGATAGTCGGAACAGAGAACTGGAGGAACGCGTACAACGCCTAACACGCGAAAACACCAGGCTTTTGGAGCAGTTCGTGCGCTGGGCTCATAACGCTTCACGGCGAGGAATGAGTCTGGAGGAGCTCGAACGGCCTCTGCCGTACGTTAAAACTAAAGATCTTTCTTAAATAGCGACCACCTACGAGGAGGCGCAAGCGCGAGCGAACCGAGCCGTAGCAGGCCACGTCTCGGCCCTTCGGCCTGACATCCTGCACGCCTGCGCGCTCCGCTTGCCAGCAGCGGTGAAGCTTCGTCTGGTGAAGGTATGTCAGATAGGAGAACCCAGATATCATTTGCTGAAGCTCTTTGATGAGCAGTCGACGTCAATGGAGAGCGGTATGAGTTTGTTTAGGAGATGCGTTGAATTCGTTTGGCCTGACAAAAGATCTGGCTCAGAGCAAGCGAGAGATCGCGCGTTCATAGCTGCCCTCAATAAACTGCAGTCGCTTCGCGTGACACCCAATGGCGGCATGTCGATTGACCCCGCCGAGATACGAGAGCAAGTGATAGCGAGTCGACGGTCGCTCAAGCGATTCGTGCGGCGACCGTAAGCTCTTGCAGTGACCATTTCGATCACCATTGCCACTTCATTCAGGGCCTTCTCAGCCGGGCCTACAGTTCGAAAGAGCGATAGCACGAAAGTATTCGAACCGTGCTCGACTCACCACCTTCGGTTCAGATCTTCCCAGCGCTTAACGGAATGCGTGACTTCTCGAATGGCGAGTTGGCCGTCTTGATTCTGCGGATTCGACTATACCCCCACGTTGTATACCGAGAGCGACCCGCACCTGACTCGAAGCTGTGATTTGGCCTTTTGAAGCAGCGCTCGCGACAATTACCCCCAAGTGCCGTCGATTGTTTCGCTATTTTTTTGACCGCAAAACAGACATCCGTTGATGACCCCAAAATGGGTCATTAAATGGCAAAAGCTAGGTTAGTGTCCCTTTTAAGGGACATTAAGTGAGGTCGTGCCTAGCCGAATCATCTCGCACCGGATAGTTGGGGCGTTACAGGCGCGATGCGCCTCATTAACGCGCTTAGAAATGAGCGACTTCAATCGTCCACGAAGTAAGGGCTGGATTGATCAGGCGTGCGTTAGGCACGGCCCTACGCACATCCTCCACGGTGCTCTCAATTGCGTGATTTGCAGAGGGGGCTTCACGGACGAATTCCAACGCCAAGCGACCTCGCTGTCGGACTCCGACCAATGCATCATCGCAGCCTTCTTCCGCCAAGCGATCCAATACCGCATCCACATCCATTTCGCCCGCTGGTAATAGATATTTCAGGGTGAAAGTACACTCCATCGCTGGCCTCCGGCTCTGAGCTCTTGTGCCTCCATCATAGTGGGTGAGGATGCCTACAACTGGCGTAGTCGCATGATGGCGTCCGTGATGCCACGGGCATTTGTGTCCAGCGTTTCCATGGCAGCAACCGCGTTGTCGGCGACACTCCCCACTCCATTCTCTGAAAGCCACTTGGTAACTTCTTCTATGGCCGCAGCTAAGGCATGCTGATTGTGCAGGAGCAGTGTGAGGGCGTCCGCCGTGGCTATGTTGGCGTCAGAGTTATTTAGCATGGGTATAGTCCGTGAGTAATCGATGCGAGAAGCCTAGCTGAATTTGCCCTTTGGCTGGATCCACCGCTCCCGATAAGCGTGGTTAGTTTGCAGAGGATCGACGGCTCTTCATGGCAGATAACTATCGAGCAGCAGCGGATATCATTGTGAGGTGGGCACTGAGCGAGGCCGGCCACTGCAATTGAAGTGGCTGATTGGTTTTCCTCACCTGGGGACAGGCAAGAGCTCTTAATGTTGTTAGGTTTAGGAAAACCGAAGCTTTGCGAAATGGGCAGACTGCAAAAAATGGAGGCCTGGCTAAGCTCGCAGTGAAGTCAGCGCCGCTCTTAGGTTCTAGCCGTATTCAGCTCCCAGCTCAACTGGGATGTCACGTAGAATTTCGTCACTTAGTTCTCAAGTGCTTGTCTGGACAAACCATCCAGAATCCCCAGAATCTGAGCGTCACTGAGAGCAAATTTTGGCACAAATCCCATGCCGACCGGCAAGCTATCGTGGGGACACATCAGTGCTCCCTTGCCCTCACCGAACTGCTCGCTGATGAAAGTTTTGAGGTTGCTTGGCGTTTGAGTGGAGTAGGCGCTTCGGAAGATCGACAGGTCGCAGAGCACACCTGCGAGCATTACCCAGGCGTGACCGTCCCACTTGGCATCCACAAACTCTCCCTCATAGGTTGCCCCTGGAATGTTCCCCCGGCATTCGAAAGCGTACTGGCCGTTAATCAGTAGGTCTCCGAGGACGACAACTGCAGGTATCCCTTGAGATTTGAGAATGGCAGTGAAGCCAGCACTGACCATGACGCAAGAACCAAACGATGGGGGGATCGAATCTAGCGTTTGCCTAGCAGCGCTAACGATTACATCAGGATCGGTAATTTGAAACTCCGCGTAATCGTTATAAGCCTGCGCGCCCCGGTCGCGGATGATAATGTCTACTAAAATTGAAGGCACAAAGGATCCCTTGAGCATTTATTCGACCTTACCGGTCATTTGGATTCGTTCTGACCAACGATTGCTTCAGATTTAAATGGGGAAAGAAGCCTCTGGCGGGGGCTAGAAAGGATTGGAGCCAGCGTCGATTTCGCGTTGACTTTTTCGCTCAAGATAACGCTTATGCATGATGGTCTCTCCTTGATCCTCCAGCCACTTCACGAATACAGATACCTGAGAAACAGCATGCAGAAATTTCTCGGTAGTGATGTGGATATGGGGGCGATATAGCCATTGCCGGCTCTCTCCATCGGCCTCCTCAATCAAACTTTTCTCTCTATCACTTACAAAAAAAGGGCTTGGCAGCTTTTGGAGCGCATCGTCAGAGTATCGAGATGTCTCGAAGATAAGTGAGTCGGGATGTTGGATGTTATTCCTCGCCAGCACGAGTTCTTCAATCAAAGCGAAATCGAATGGGCCATCCTCAAACCGGTCTGAACCATGGGCCAGGTAGAATGCCCTGTAGCCATTTGGCCATCCGCCATTTTTGAATTCTGATTTGAGTGAAGGCCCAGGAGCAGACCCAAGCAGACGCTCCCATTCTTTGAAGTATAAGTGTAGCGACGCAGCAATCATTGATAAGCATGCGCTACCTAGCACCTGCACTGACGAATCAGCTTCTAGCCATTCATTCAAATATGCAGGCTCCCCATCTTCGCTATAGGGCGGGATGAAGGGGGCTTCCTCGCTCTCAATTTTCCTTTTGCGATCTTCAAACGGGCTGGCCCCATTTAGATAGAGCTGCTTGATAAAAGCCAGCCGCTGTTCAAGGAAGTACCGAATGTCCATTTCGTTGTCCTGGTAGGTGATTGTCATTCCCCGGCCCGCACTAGCATCACGGGCTCGGACGACGTTATCACGACTACGCTGAGCGGAGAGGTGCAAGTGTCTGCAGCCAGCTTCAATTCCTCGTAACCTCAGCAGAGCCTCAGGCCTTGTCGGTTCTCTGTCGGGTTCCTGTCGTGTTGTGTCATCAGCAGCTTCTTCATCATGAGCCGCACCAACCATCTCATGGAGCTTAAAAATGAATACGAATACCTCGTCCGGCCAACCTCGCGTTTTGAGTCTCGAAGAGTTCGCCGCTCTCATCCGCAAAATGCGGGAGGTGTTTCAGTGGTCACAGGAGACTCTGGCCGAGCTTGCAGGCTTGAACGTACGGACTGTACAACGCGTTGAGAATGCCAAGTCAGCAAGCACTCATACTCGACGTGCGCTCGCAGCTGCTTTCGAGATCGAAGACATCGACGCCTTCAACAAGCCCTTCGACATCCCCACGGAAGAGGAATTGAGAGTAGAGAAAGCCCGTATTGAGCGCGACTACATCACCTTACCGGCACTGCCTCTCTCGACTGGACACCAGCTCGCTAAGCTTGCAGAAAACTCCACAGTGGATATTTCCCAACCCGGATTTGAAATGCAGCGTGATGCCCACGAGGTCTTTGCGTCGCTCGTGGACTATTTTCGCGACTATAGGGACTGCGCCAGCGATTACTCAGAAAGCGCCAAATTTGCTGTGTACGACGAGATGCAGGAGCTGATCGATGAACTACAAGGGCTTGAGGTATCGATTCAATATGCCACTCGCAAGGTACATCTGAAGGTGTCTGGCGAGCAGTTAGATGCGAGTCCCTTGACTGTCCAGATGTCGTATTTGATTGCTTTCGAACGAGGTAAAGCACCAGGCGAATTTGCGGTGCAGAAAAAACTGGATTTTCCATTCTGACCGGAACTGCCAAAGGATGCTTAATCGACGCCATGCGACAGTTCGAACGAGATGATGTCCTTCGGGCTGCCGCAGGGGATGCAGATGCCTTGCTAAGAGTGCAAAGGCGCAAGGACGTTCTGAAGTGGAACGCCCTGAAGCGAAGAATAGCGTTGCAGAACGCCACGCCGTCCTGGGCTGACCATGAGGCAATTGACGCCTTTTACACTGAGGCCAAGCGGCTTTCAGCCGTGACAGGTACTAAACATGACGTTGATCACATCATTCATCTTCAAGGTAGATCCAGGGAGACGGGAACGCGGTGCTCACAGCCAACAATGATAGATTTCCAACCGGCACGACAGAGCGCGCCGGTAATTCTCGTCGTTACAGTCTTATTTTTTAATGGAAACAATTGCGGCTTTTCCACCCTCTAGCCGAAAGGAAAACGATACACGGTCTCCGGTCGTCAGCCCTTTCATCTGATCCTCCGTTACGGAAAAGGCCATGGTCATCGGCGGCCATTGCACGGCTGGAACAGCTCCGTGGGAGATGGTCACCGTATGCTTCGTAGTATCTATAGACTTGATCGTTCCCTCGGCGTTAGCGACTGGAGCCTGTTTGGTTTTCTGCTCCATTTGCATGCCCTCCATACCGTCCATTTTCATGCCCGGCATATCCTCCGCGTGGACAGAAATTGAGAGCGCAAATACGGTGCTTGCAACTGCAATCATGGTCAGTTTCATACGACTTTTCCTTGAGGCTTGATGGGTTCAACTATGAGGTGCCGGCGACGCATCAGGCGATAGGCTGCCGGAATGACAAACAGGGAAAGCAAGGGTGCCGTGATCATGCCGCCGACCATGGGCGCGGCGATGCGGCTCATCACTTCGCTACCAGTACCGCTGCCCAACAAGATGGGTAAAAGGCCGGCAATGATCACGGCAACGGTCATGGCCTTGGGTCGAACGCGCTGCACAGCCCCTTCGCGAATGGCCGAAACCAGCCCACGCTCAGTGTTGTCGCCGAGGTCTTCACGCTCGGCCCAGGCGTTCTTCAGGTAGAGCAGCATGATTACGCCGAACTCGGCAGAAACACCGGCCAGTGCGATAAAGCCGACTCCGGTGGCGACCGACAGGTTGAATCCCAACAGATAGAGGAACCATGCCCCGCCCGTCAGTGCGAATGGCAACGTGGCCATGATCAACAACGCCTCATCGAAGCGGGCAAAAGTCAGGTAGAGCAGCACGAAGATGATCAACAGCGTGGCAGGAACCACCAGTTTGAGGCGTGCGTTAGCCCGTTCCAGAAATTCGAACTGCCCTGAGTAACTCAGGCTCATGCCGGGCTGCAACTTGACCTGTTCATTGACGACCTGGCGTAGATCGGCGACCACAGAAGCAATGTCCCGACCACGCACATCGATATACACCCAGCCTGAAGGCCGTGCGTTCTCGCTCTTGAGCATTGGCGGCCCGTCGCTGACCTTGACCTTCGCCACAGTGCCGAGGGTGATCTGGCTGCCTAACGGAGTGTAAATCGGTAATCGCTCCAGGCTGCCGACCGAGTCACGCCATTCACGTGGGTAACGCACGTTAATCGGAAAGCGTGCGAGGCCTTCAATGGTCTCCCCGACGTTTTCGCCGCCGATAGCGCCGGCAACGATGGACTGCACATCAGCGATATTTAGTCCGTAGCGGGCGGCGGCCTTGCGGTCGATATCCACGTCGATATAGCGGCCACCGGTCAGTCGCTCGGCCAGAGCCGAACTGACACCGGGCACACCCTTGGCCACCCGCTCGACCGCCTGAGTAGCGGCATCGATCTCCGTCAGGTTGGTGCCAGCAACTTTCACTCCGATGGGACTCTTGATCCCAGTGGCCAGCATGTCGATGCGGTTTCGAATCGGTGGTATCCAGATATTGGTTAACCCAGGAACTCGTACCACTCGATCCAGTTCTTCCACCAACTTTTCCTGGGTCATGCCAGGGCGCCATTGCTGATGAGGTTTGAATTGAATCGTGGTTTCGAACATTTCCAGCGGTGCCGGATCGGTAGCGGTTTCGGCGCGACCTGCTTTACCAAAGACGTGTTCGACCTCTGGAACAGTCTTAATCAGGCGGTCGGTTTGTTGCAGCAATTGCGCCGCTTTCTGCGCCGACAATCCTGGCAGGGCTGAAGGCATATAGAGCAGATCGCCCTCGTCCAACGGGGGGAGAAACTCGCCGCCCAAGCGCGACATTGGCCATAGCGCACTGACAAAAACCAATAGCGCCACCAGCAGCGTGATCTTTGGTCGACGCAAGACCGCGTCCAGAGCGGGCTGGTAGATCCGGATCAGCCAACGGTTTAGCGGGTTATGTTGCTCAGTGGGGATTCGACCCCGAATCCAGTAGCCCATCAGCACTGGCACCAAGGTCACTGACAATCCTGCCGCTGCGGCCATGGCGTAGGTCTTGGTGAAAGCTAATGGGCCGAACAATCGCCCTTCCTGTGCTTCCAGGGTAAAAACTGGAATGAACGACAGGGTGATGATTAACAAACAAAAGAACAGTGCTGGGCCTACCTCCGCTGCCGCTTCAGTCATCACATGCCAATGACGCTCTCCCTTCAGTTCCTCCCCAGGATTGGCCGCATGCCAGGCCTCGATCTTTTTATGGGCGTTCTCAATCATCACCACGGCGGCATCGACCATGGCGCCGATGGCGATGGCAATCCCACCCAAGGACATGATGTTGGCGTTGATCCCTTGGTAACGCATTACGATGAAGGCAATCAACACACCCACCGGCAGGGAGATGATCGCCACCAGCGATGAGCGCAAGTGCCACAGGAAGATCCCACAGACCAATGCGACAACGATGAACTCTTCGATGAGCTTGTGACTGAGATTTTCCACAGCACGGTCGATCAGTTTGCTGCGGTCATACGTTGTGACGATTTCTACTCCAGCCGGCAAACTGCTTTTCAGTTCGTCGAGCTTCGTCTTGACCGCCGCAATGGTCTCGCGAGCATTCTTGCCGCTGCGCAAAATCACCACGCCGCCGACGGTCTCGCCTTCGCCGTCGAGTTCAGTAATGCCACGCCGCATTTCCGGCCCCAACTGGATCGTGGCGACATCGCCAAGACTCACCGGTACACCTCCAGCACCGAGCTTCAACGGGATAGCACGAAAGTCATTAAGCGTTTTTAGGTAGCCTGAGGCCCGCACAATGAACTCGGTCTCTGCCATCTCCAGCACGGCACCACCGGTTTCCTGATTGGCCTTGCCGATAGCCTCGGTTACCTCAGATTGAGTGATACCGAGGCTGGCCAGTTTGAGCGGATCAAGCTGCACCTGGTACTGCTTGACCATACCCCCCACAGTGGCCACCTCCGCAACGTTCGGCAGGGTCTTGAGTTCGAACTTTAGAAACCAGTCCTGAAGTGCACGAAGCTGCGCCAGGTCGTGTCCTCCACTGCGATCTACCAGTGCGTACTGATAGATCCAACCCACTCCCGTTGCATCCGGCCCCAACGCTGGCTTGGCGCTGGCTGGCAACCGACTTTGTATCTGGCTTAGATACTCCAACACCCGTGAGCGGGCCCAGTACAGGTCAGTACCGTCCTCGAACAGCACGTAGACGAAGCTGTCACCGAAGAAGGAATAACCTCGCACCGTCTTTGCGCCCGGCACCGAGAGCATGGTGGTCGCCAACGGATAGGTCACCTGGTTTTCGACAATCTGCGGCGCCTGGCCTGCATAAGGTGTACGGATGATCACCTGCACATCGGAGAGATCCGGCAGCGCATCGATGGGTGTGCTCTGCACCGACCAAATGCCCCAAGCCGTGACGAACAGTGTCGCAAGTAATACCAGGAATCGGTTGGCCACCGACCAACGAATGAGGGCAGCAATCATGGCTGGCTCCCCGATTTATCTAGGCGCTCAACACGCAAGCCATCGTCAGTCTGGCTCACCGCGACCCGAACCTTGTCGCCCGTTTTAAGGCCCTGCATTAGAGCCGGGTTGGCGAGTGGGAAAGTCATCGTCATGCCAGGCATGCCCAGCGTCTTGAAGGGGCCATGGGCGAGCGTGACTTCTTTGTCGTTGATCTCAACGATCTGCCCATCCGCCTCATGAAAACTGGTGGTTGCTGCGCTGGGCGGTGACTCTTCCTCCGAGCTTGCAACGATGCCCTTGAGACTGGCCTCCGAGTCGAGCAGGAACTGGCCAGACGTAACCACCTTCTGGCCTACTTCCAGACCTTTCACTATCGCCGTCTTGCCATCGCTTTCCTGCCCGAGGTGCACTTCCACTGGACGGTAGCGGCCCGCGTCTTCGGCGAGCATCACCAAGGCACGTCGGCCAGTGCGAATGACAGCCTCGCTCGGCACCCACAACACACTTTGCCCGGTCGAGCGATTCAGGCGTACCTGCGCTGTCAAACCCGGTCTGAGGCGCCCGTCGGGATTGGGGAGTTCTACCCGCACGCGAAGAGTACGGCTGTCCGGGTTGGTCTCGGGCAAAATCGCGCTGACTTTGCCGCTGAGCATTGTCCCTGGGAAGGCTGGCAGACGCGCTTCGACCGCCTGCCCCACGGTGATCGATCCGGCATCCGATTCTGGAACGGCCACGGCTAGCCAGACACTGCTCAAGCCATTGACGCGTGCCAGAGTATCGCCAGTAGCCACAGTCATACCCGCGCGTACATTCAATTCTTGCAGCACACCACCAATAGGGCTGGTGAGAGTCAGGTAGGGCTGAACCTTACCGCCACGCTCTACCTGAGTAATCAGTGCTGCCGGCATCCCAGTGAGCTGTAGTCGCTGGCGGGCCACAGTCAACAAATCAGCATCCCCGCTGCGCTTCAATGCAAGAAACTCTGTCTGGGCAGCCGCCCATTCCGGCACCAGGATATCCGCCAATGCCGCGTTGGCTTTGAGCACATCACCGGGAGCGTGGGCATATACCCGCTCCACAAAGCCTGTGGTGCGTGCCTGAATCACAGCGACATCACGTTCGTTGAATCCCAAGACACCCGTCACATCGAGGCTGGAGTCAAAGATTCCACGGGTGACTGTTGCAAAACGCAGACCGAGATTCTGGGTCAGACTCGGATCGATACTGACGGTCGCACGATCCCCTGCGCCCCCGGCGTACTTAGGAACCAGTTGCATGTCCATGAAGGGGGACTTACCCGGCTTATCGAACTTTTGCTGCGGGTACATGGGGTCGTACCAATACAGTGCTTTGCGTTCGTCATGTGAATCGAGGCTCTGCTCCAGAGCAGAACTGGATACCGCATTCATGCGCTGTTGAGCGAACCAGTAACCACCGGCAATACCGAATGCCAGCGAGATGCCTACCAGCAATGCCCCGTTCCCTTTTTTAAGGATCATTGGCTGGACTCCCCATAAGCAAAATACAACCGCGCACTGGTCAGCGCTCGCTGCTCTTCCACGTCGATCTGTTTGAGGCGGGCCTCGATGAGTTCACGTCGGGCGGCAACAACGGCGTTTAAATCGCCTTTGCCCGAGCGATAACTGGCCATGCTGAGTTCGACCTTTTCCTTAGCCAGCGGCAACAGGCTTTCCTGGTTACGGCGTACCGCACGATTCAGGCGCTCATAGTCGGCCAGTTCGTTTTCCAGTTGCTGGGTATGCTCGCGTAACAGGGCTTCGCGCTCGGCCTCAAGCTGACTGAGTTCCGCCTGTTTGGCTGCGATTTTGGGGTTTTGGCGAGAGTCAGGAAACAGCGGCAGATCCCAGGAAAATTGCACGCTGACCATATCGCCGAACTCACGGCCACGGCGCTGGTAATCCAGTTCCCAGCTCCAGTCTGACTGCTTCTCCGACACGGCTTCACGAACCTTGGCTTGCGCTTCGCGGGTCATCGGTGCAAACGCTGCCAACTCGGGATGGTGTTGCAGTTTATGGGCGTAGCTTGAGGTATCGACGGGCCATACAGGCAAGCTGCCCACAGGCTTGTCGTTGGCGGCGGAGCCAATCCAGCGTTTGAGGGCCGCTCGGGCCTGTGCTCTCTGGAGAGTCAGATCGTCCTGCTGCTCCGCCAGTTGAGCTGCTTCCTGCTTGGGTGTCACAGCATCGGCGGGCTGAGCGCGGCCACCGGCAATTTGGGCTCGGACGGCATCGGTCAGCAGGCGGTTTTCTTTGTAGAAGTCTTGGAACAGCGCATCTTTGCGCTCAACCGAGTAGCTGCTGATCCAAGCCAACGCCGTGGACTGGCGTACCTTCAGGCGTTCGACTCTACGCTCCGCAGCAGCGCGATCAACAGCAGCATCGGCGACCTCGATGCGCGCTTTGCGCTTGTCGCTATTGGGCATTTCCTGACTGACCCCGACCATTTGCATGGTCATGAAGTCCCGGTCGATGCTCCAGCGATCCGGGCCGCCAATGGGGTAGTTCTGCACACCCACCAATAACTTGGGATCGGGTAATTCACCAGCGGGGATGGCTTCACTGCTGGCAGCCTGAATTTTCGCGTCTTGTGCGGTCAGCGACGGCGCATTGTTTTCGGCCAGCCGCAACGCTTCATCGAGTGTCAATGCGGCAGCGAAGCTCGGCAATGCCAGTACACTTGCCGCCAGACTGGCCACGAGGGGCCAACCTGTGCAGTAGCACTTGGGGTTCATGTTCACGATTCCTGTGATGATCCACTGCGCGCTTCATAAGACATGCACGCAGATATGCCATCCCGCTAATGCGGAATGAGGCTCAATGTGGGACAGGAATCAAACGCGAGGCGGTCGCCAAACCCCGGACGAGGTCTTTACAGGTAGGGAATCGCTGAAAAATGAAAGCACTACGGGGCTGAATACGGTTACAGGAGGCTTTAGGATCGAGACTTGCAACATGCCGCCCGTCTTGCATTCCTGGCCCGGCTTACAAGGTTTGCCGTGCTCGGAAGGGCTTTTCATGTCGTTGCAGCAGTCCATCCCCATATCGTCCATCATCGCCATGCCCATCGTCTTCATAGGGCACGGTTCTGTCGGTGCCTGAAGGCCCGCCATCCCGCTGAGGGGAAGCGCCAAGCTGATCATGAAGATGATGCAAAACCGCAGATAGCGTTTCATGGGCTGGAGTGTAGTCGCTGAAAATGTCTCTTACAATTGGACACGGATCAACAAAAAACTATCGTCAATCTCCAAAGCAAGCAATAAAGCCTATCAAGAATTAAGCCAGTATTACGCGAAAAAACTAGCCGTTGAGCCGGAACTGGCACTACGTGGCAGCCCCGTAGGCATGTGTTCGCGTTCGCGCGTCATCACCTGAGTGTCGTATACCCATAACGCTTAACGCGATCTCCGCTGATCCATCACTACATTTCGACCTGTGTGCCCAACTCGATGACCCTGTTCAATGGCAACTTGAAGTACTTCAGGTTGCTGTTTGCGTTCTTGAGCAAGAACGCAAACAAGTACTCGCGCCACTTGGCCATACCGATGCGCTTGGTCGGGATAACCGTCTCCCGGCTCAGGAAGTAAGTCGTGCGCATAGGACTGAAATCAAGTTCGGGCAAATGGCAGGCACGCAACGCTTGGGGGACATCGGGCTCTTCGGTAAAACCAAAGTGCAGACTGACCCGAAAGAAACCTTCGCCAAAGGATTCAACTTCGAATCGACGGTCGACAGGCACTCGCGGGCTGTCTTCGGAGACCACAGTCAACAACACCACCTGCTCATGCAAGACCTGGTTATGCAGCAGGTTGTGCAGCAGCGCATGGGGAACAGCATCGGCCCTGGCTGTCAGGAACACTGCCGCACCTTGCACACGATGGGGTGGTTGCGTACGAAGACTGCTGATGAATATCGGTAAAGGAAGTGAGGTTTCATCCAGCCGCTCGACGATGATCTTGCGTCCCCGCTTCCAGGTTGTCATCAAGATGAACAGGCCGATACCGGCAATCACCGGGAACGCACCGCCCTGGAAAATCTTCGGCGCATTGGCTGCGAAATACAGGGTGTCCACCAGCAGAAAGCCAAGCAACATCGGGATGGCCAACCAGCGCGGCGTTTTCCACAGAAGCAGGACGACCGCCGAGGACAAAATGGTGGTGATCAGCATGGTTCCCGTCACCGCAACCCCATAAGCCGCAGCCAAGGCGCTAGATGACTCGAAACCGATCACCAGCAGCACAACACCCACCATCAACGCCCAGTTGACGGTGCCAATGTATATCTGCCCCTGCTCCTGGCTGGAGGTGTGCTGGATAAACATGCGAGGTACGTAACCCAGCTGAATGGCCTGGCGAGTCAGCGAGAACGCGCCGGAGATTACGGCTTGAGACGCGATGATCGTCGCCAGCGTAGACAGAGCCACCATCGGCAACAGCGCCCAGTCAGGTGCCAGTAAATAGAACGGATTGCGCACCGCTTCCGGGTTTCCCAGGATCAATGCGCCCTGGCCAAAATAATTGAGTGCCAGACCGGGCAAAACGAGAATAAACCAGGCACGTGAAATCGGTTTGCGACCAAAGTGGCCCATGTCGGCATACAAGGCTTCAGCACCGGTCAGTGACAGGACGACAGCGCCCAGAATCGCCACACCAATGCCCGGATGAACAACGAAGAAACGCACCGCCCAAACGGGATTGAGTGCTTGCAGCACTTCGGGCTGCTGCAAAATACCGTAGATTCCGAGAGCCCCCAGCACCACAAACCACAACACCATGACCGGGCCAAACAGGATGCCGATCCGGGCTGTGCCGTGTTTCTGGATCAGGAACAACGCTACCAACACCACCACTGACAGTGGCACAACCCAGTGCTCTATGCCGTCAAACGCCAACTCAAGCCCTTCAACCGCTGACAGCACCGAAATGGCTGGGGTGATCATGCTGTCCCCGTAAAACAATGCAGCACCGAACAGTCCCAGCAGAACCAGGACTTTGCTCATGTAGGGGTAAGGTGCCGCCGCGCGGCGGGCCAAAGCCGTCAACGCCATAATGCCGCCTTCACCCTGATTGTTGGCGCGCAGGATGAACAGCACGTACTTGATGGAGACAACCCAGATCAGTGACCAGAAGATCAACGACAGAATGCCCAGTACGCCGTCGTGATTTAACTGAACGCCGTAGTGACCAGAAAACACTTCTTTGAGCGTATAGAGGGGGCTGGTGCCAATGTCCCCATAAACCACTCCCACAGCGGCAACAAGCAAGGCCACTCCTGACGTTTTGGTTTCGGAGCCGTCATTCGCACTGGTCACTGTTTTACTCAAGGGGCGTTTCTCTCAAACGGCGGGAAGGAACTGCATGCCATCCTTGGGCAATACGTTTTGCCAGAGCCGTTGGAGGCTCGGGTATATGGTCGATATAAAATCGCGGCCAGTATCGTTGCGAACGAAAGCAGCAACCGTAAAGAATGCGTAAAAATTTAATGCGCTCACAGAGTCGATTGCCTACCTTCGCCACCGACAATTAACGGTTGTGGATTCAACCACCCGGTAAAAAAACGGCCTAATTCAGAGAACGTAAGCCCACCAAACACCCACAGCAGCAATAAGCCAGACTAATACAATGACCACCGCAGCAAATCTGCTCACTGGCCGCTTCTCACGGCTTTCCTCCCACTTGATCGCTTTGACCTGACACTCCTTTAGCACCTGCGCAGGCATCAGCCGGATAGCGAGAAGTATGCCAAGCGGCAAAATGATCACGTCATCCAAATACCCCAACACAGGAATGAAATCCGGAACAAGGTCGATTGGGCTCAGCGCATACGCCACGACAAAACCGAAATCCATTTGGATAATCAGGGTGTTTGTGGGGGTTGAGAACAAAACCAGAGCGCCATGGTTTGCCGCTCTAGCGTGCTGGCCCAGCAACGTAGACGATCCAGTATGCGTTTCATGTCGTAATTGCCGTTACCTGAAGGAGCGCGTCTGCGAACGTAGCGTCTTGGGTGATGAATCGATTGGGTCATCAGTAGCATGTCGTGATCGGCCGCATAGTCACATGTGGGTACTGCCCAACTCAGCGCTCAATCCAAAATAGTCACTCACTATTCACATCTCCTTTCGTAGGGGGTGATGGCCCCAACATTGGCTGTAGTTCCCCACTTCCCGCATTTACCTTTCGTGCTGACGTTATTGCCAAGACATTCAATTTGCCCCGTTTCAAGCATTGAAACAGTCGAACATCGGTTGGATTGCTAACCTGGCTAAGCCCTGAGTTGCTGGCATAGAGAATGCTAGGTCTTCCTCTACGATTCGTTGAGTGATTCAAGCGGCTACAACGGGTTAAGCAGTGCGAACAGGACACTCCCATGCAGCCATTATCGGTTTTTTTCAGACGTCAGCCTTGGGAAGCAGCCGACTCAATTGCGCCGACCAAACCGCCCAACCTCTTGCGTTGGTTTTCGATCATCAGCTTCATCCTGATCAGCGCCATAGCCATTGGGCTGGGTTTTGTGTCGACGCGCTTTCTGGTCATCGAAAGCCTGGAGCGCGACGCGCTGTTGTCAGCGCAATTTATCCAAACCATTGCCAAAGGTGAATTACGTCACCACGGGTTGGACGGGATGCGGATGGGTGACGTTTTGGCCGCCACCCAATATGGGATGCTCTCGGAAGAAATGGCGCTGAACAGGCACCGGGCCCGCTCTGAGTTCCTCGACCACCTTTCGCACCTCCCGGACTCACTCCTAATCAGCATCTACTCGCCGCTTCGGACGGTGATGTGGTCGACCAATCCGCAACTGATCGGACAACGATTTCTCAACGATAAGGCCCTTGAAGCGGCATTCAGCTCGAAAGACCGGGTTTCCACCAACTACAGCAATGCGGATGAACGCCGTCCCGAGCAGCAATTTTTGCTCGATCCCAAGATGTTCTTCATCGAGAGCTACATCCCCCTGGTAGATGATCTGGGGAATACTCTGGCAGTCGTGGAGATTTACAAGGAACCGGCCGATCTAAGCGAACGGCTCAATCGTGGCCACTGGATAATTTGGCTGTCTACTGCAGTGGGAGGTCTGCTGCTTTACTTCGGGCTATATTGGCTTGTTCGACGGGCATCTATTCAATTAGCGTCACAGGAAGCCCAGCTCGTTGCCAACAAGACCTATGTGGGCTTGGTCGAGATGTCCACGGCGGTCGCTCATAGTTTGCGTAACCCGCTGGCCTGCATCCGCTCCAGCGCAGAATTGGCAAGCGAAATGGACGGCCAACCTGCGACGAAGAACATCGACGATATTGTTAGCCAAGTGGATCGAATGGCGGAGTGGGTACATGAATTGCTGATGTGCTTACGACCGATCCGTGGAGAGGCAGAACTGGTAGAGCCGATGATTGTGGTACAGGCGACACTGGCCAGCTACAGCGCACAACTAGCTCAATCAAGAATCCAGGTCGAGTTCAACAATGAGCCCACCCCACGGATCATTAGTAATCCGCTTTTACTTTCCCAAATTCTGAATAGCGTCATTGCCAATGCCGTCGAGGCAATGCCGGGCGGCGGAAAGCTAACCATCCAGGCGAGTGTGGATGACACCCATCAATGGCTGCATCTCATCATCGCTGACACCGGGGATGGAATGTCACGGCAACAGGAAATGATGGCTTTCAAGACCTTCTACACCACCAAGCAAGGTAAGCTGGGTATAGGGTTGATCATGGTGAAGCAGATCATGGAAAGTTTTGGAGGAGAAGCCAGTCTGACCCACCACGAAGACCAGGGAACGTCCGTGCAACTAAGTTTCAGGGTTGTGGAGAGAAGAGCCACTGGGTTGCGCTAAGCTTCTCGCAACAGTTCCTGTAAATCAGCAGACAGCGGCATGACGGAAAAGCACTGACGCGTGCTCTTCCCGTGTTGCCGACAGGTACCCAGATCCTGGAAAACAACAACGCGGCTATGATCCGAGGAAGCTGACCTGCAACCTCCCGCCAATCCTTCGTCTGTAACCCCAGGTTCAACATAAGCCAATGAGATTTCACGTGAGCCAGCGGCATACGCTGGGTGAGGATGTGCGCACGCTCAATTCAGCGGTAGGCAGCCTGAAAGTCATGAGCCCTCATAGCGAGCCCAGCCTCATGGAACGCTTCGGTTATGGCGTTACGCAAAACCTCTTTCATGTCGACCTCCAACGCTACTTCTTCAGCAATCGAAGCCCGTTATACGTTTAGGCCTATCCAGCCATGGAAGCCCACGTAGAGACCAACACCGATGATCAGTACGCTGGAGAAATATGGCGCACGACGAGCAACGGTGCCCAGCCATGGCCAGCGGTTGGAAGCCTGTTTAGCGCCAATGGCCGCAGCAGCACCCACAGTCACCAAGGTGATCGCCAAGCCAATGCTGAAACACAGGACGAGCATGCCTCCCAGCGCGACTTCTTTAACCTGAAGGCAGAGCAGTAGGACAGTAATGGCGGCAGGGCAAGGAATCAGACCGCCCGTCAGGCCGAACATGACGATCTGGCCCGTGGTGACCTCGCGGTTGGTGAAGCGCTTACGGATATCGTTGGCATGTGCGCGCTCGTGCGCATCCTGATAGCCGTCAATCGACAACTCCAAACCTTCCAGTTCGGAATGCGCATGCCCGTGATCATGCTCCTGGTAGTCCAGATCATAATCATGGGAGTGGCCCGCATGGCCAAGACTCAAGCGAGCACTGAACTCATGAGGCTCCGGGATATCGACTGCCGACTCCAAGAAGCCTTCGCGCTCGACGAAAGAGAACGATTGGGTGCTGCCGTCTGGACGGGTAGTCATCAGGCGAACATCTGAGGCCGCCCAGGCATGTCCGGTCAATGTCTTCAGGCGCCAATGCGGTGGCATGCCTTCTTCGAAGATCGACAGCTCGATGCGCCCGTGGCCGGTATCGATTTGATGAGTTTCATCATGATGACCATGGTCATGCTCGCCGTGGTGGTGGTCATCACCTTGCTCGAACTTGAACATCTGCTCACCGCGCCAGGTACGCCACAGCATCCAGAGGGCAATTACGATGATCAGTGCGGATGACGCGAGCTGGAAGTACGGCTCAGTGGTTTGCGCGTCCAGGCCTTTGCCCAGATACATGCCGCCTATAGCGACTAGCCACACTACGGCAGTGTGCGACAGCGTTGCGGCCAAGCCCAGCAACACGGCCTGTTTAACCGAGCCACGAATGGCCACGATGAACGCCGCCATCATGGTCTTTGAATGGCCGGGCTCCAAGCCATGCAAGGCACCGAGCAGAATGGCGCTAGGGAAATACAGCCAGGCGTGAGCCCCGCCCTGTTGTAGCAGTTCAGCGAAATTGGGCATTTCAGACCTAGAGGTACTTGGTGATTTGTTTGAAGGCTTCCAGTGGTGCGCGCTCGCCATTGTTCAACGCCGAGACGGTGTCCTCCAGACAGTGATCAATGTGATCCTGGATGAGCGTGCGCTTCGCCTGGCAGACCGCTTTTTCGACAGCGTGCAACTGCTGAGCAATGTCCACGCATTCACGACCCTCTTCGATCATGGTGATGATGCCGCGTAAATGGCCATCAGCCCGCTTGAGGCGCTTGATGATCGCCTCGTGACTTTGGTGGGTGTGCGGATGGCTATGTTCGTGTTCTTGCTCACTCATGGCTTGAGCCTCGGGCCTCAATGAATTACGCCGGCATCCTATCCCCCCTAGGGGGATGGGTCAAACGTATCAAAACCCGATAAGACGAGTTGAAACCCGAACGCCATGTTCAGCAGAACACTCACAATGACGGTGGTTCTCGCGTTTGTTCTTGCCATGTTTGTGGACGGGGCCGGGCGATCTCTTTGCTTTCACTCGTGGTCAGCAGGCCACGCGGGTAGGCTGATCATAAAGGTCGTATGGCCATCTCTGGAGACACATCCAACGATGCCGTCATGGGCGTCAACCAGTGATTTGACGATTGCCAGCCCTAACCCCGCATGGTTCGTAGCGCTCTCTCTCCGTGCGGGATCGACTCGGTAAAAACGGTCAAACAGCCGGGGCAGATGCTCTACCGCTATCTCCTCGCCGGGGTTTTCCACTGACAAGCTGATCATGTCGCCAAGGGGCTCGATTTTCACGGAGATCGTACAGTCAGGTGGGGTATACCTGAGCGCATTGGACAGCAAATTTGAGATCGTCCGATCCAGCATCGTCCTGTCACCATTCACCGCGCCGTGCCCGACTACCTGTAGCTTTACCCCTGTGTCGTCTGCCAGAAGCTGGTAATACTCGAACAGTTTCTCGACGACCGAACGCAACTCAATTTTCTCTTTGGCAGGGAGAACCAGACCGTTGTCCGACTTTGCTAAGAAAAGCATGCCGTCAATAATGCTGGAAAGTCGGTTCAGATCTTCCAGGTTGGAATAGAGATTCTCTTCATAATCCTCTGGTGCACGTTTCTTTGTGAGGATGACTTCGGTATGTGTGCGCAGATTGCTGATAGGGGTACGTAGCTCGTGCGCGATATCGGCTGAAAAGTTAGACAACCGAGCAAATGACTCTTCAAGGCGAGCCAGCATAGCGTTGAACGAAGTGACAAGGAGCTCAAGCTCGCGAGGCACAGAATCCATCGGAATACGCTCTTTCAGCGATCCGGCTGACATCGAGGCCGCGACTTGCGTCACTTGGGCAACTGGCTTCAGCCCGCTCCGCGCCACCAGCCACCCTAAACCTGCGCTGACCAAGGCGCTAATTGCCAGCCCGATCACCAACCACCAGCGCAGAGTTTCAACGAAATGCATATGGCTTGTGACGTCTAGACTCAACCACGCGGTCAGTGGCTCAGCTTCATTCGCCAAATGAACTTGGGCTTTCATGCCTCTGTACATATGGCTTCCAGCTGTCCACTCCCACATATCTTCCCTTGGATCACCAGAGGAGGAAGGAGGATGTCCAACTGCATTTGAAGTTGCGAAGAACGTCTTCCCTCCCTTCGCGATAATTGAGGCTGAGAGTTCCTGGTGAGCACCTAGGAGAGCTTGCAGTTGCAACACAACTTCTGAAGGTTCTGCAGAGCCAGCTTCGCCATCCATTATTTGCCGAATGGATTCGAGCTTTTCCGTCATTGATTGACGGTCGAGGGCCTTGAAGTGATGTTGGCTGAATCCGTCAAAAGTAAAGCCTGCAACTACCAGCACGGCGACCACGGCACAGACAAACATCATGCTTAAACGGAGGGTAAGAGATGCGCGCTTCATTCTGTATCCGGAGCATCTAGCATGTACCCCATTCCCCTCGCGGTCTGAATCATCTTGGTGTCGAAATCGTCATCGATTTTGGCCCGGAGCCGACGAATCGCGACTTCGATCACGTTGGTATCACTGTCGAAGTTCATGTCCCAAACCTGCGATGCGATCAGTGATTTCGGCAAGACTTCTCCCCGACGGCGCATCAGCAGTTCTAGCAGCGAAAATTCCTTGGCGGTAAGGTCAATGCGTCGACCTGAGCGCGAGGCCCGTCGCTTTAGAAGATCGACCTCCAGATCCCCGATCTTGATTGATGTCTGGTTGGGTACGGCGGCGCCACGGCGAAGCAAGCTTCTGACGCGGGCAAGCAACTCAGAAAATGCGAAGGGTTTGACTAAATAATCGTCTGCACCTAATTCCAAACCTTTGACCCGGTCGTCAACTCCGTCCCTGGCCGTCAGAAACAGCACAGGAACAGTGCTCCCGGTTGTGCGGATAGAGCGAATGACCTCCCAGCCATTCAGGCCCGGCATCATTACGTCCAGGATTAGAAGATCGTAGGCCTCATTTTGCGCCTGATGCAGCGCCTCTGTTCCCGTCACAACCCGGTCGACACTGAAGCCAGCTTCCAGGAGGCCTTGCTGTAGGTACATTCCAATTTTGGGTTCGTCTTCTGCAACCAAGATTTTCATGCAGGGGCTCCGGTTTTGCGGTGTTCTAGTGTGCTACCAATCTGACGACTGTGCGGAAGCTTACGCAAATGTAATTGCCCCAACAGCAAACGGATAGCTCCTAGTCGGCAGCTTACAAAAACGTAATCGGCAATCTGAGCTTTTTGCGCTTAACCTACCTTCCATCCAGTGCGGAAGCACGACTCCTGGCCTACGGCCAGTGCATAGAGCGCAACCACACACTAAAACGTGACGAGGTGCATCGAATGTTCAAACGAAAGCTATCGCTTGCTGTGGGATTGATGATTTGTGGGGTTGTGCAGGCAGGTGAGCCCCTCACAATCGATGTGCATCGGGACGCGAATTGCGGGTGCTGCAAGGAATGGGTCAAGCACCTCGAATCGAATGGATTCAAGGTAGTAGACCATGTGGAAAGTAATATGAGCGCTATCAAGCAGAACCTGGGCGTGCCACAGGGACTCGCTTCATGCCATACGGCTGTGATTGACGGCAAATTCGTAGAGGGTCATGTTCCAGCCGATGAAATCAAGAAGCTGAATGGTCGTTCAGACCTCGCAGGAATTGCAGTGCCAGGCATGCCCGCAGGTTCTCCTGGTATGGACTACGGCCAGAATCATCAACCTTACCAAGTCCTGGGGCTCACCAAGGCAGGTGCGCAAGAAGTGGTCGCGGACTACCCCGTCAGCCGTTAGTCGTTGCTCAGATTTGAGCGCCGTTGGGGTCGCTTGGGTCTACTCGTGGATCACCCTTGAGCCATCTCGATTGAGGGGCTCAATGTTCCTAGCCAAGCCACCAAGCAGACGATGACGACAGCACAGGTCGATTCGATCACCACACTTTTTCTCAAAGCAGTTGCCGCTAGAGAAAAATCACCGGCCACCACAGACCGCTCTAGTGAAGGGCTCAGGTAGAAACGATTGAGGGTAGCCAGCCCGATCATGCCCACGAAAAGTAGGATCTTCACGAGTAGGAGAACGCCATAGGTGCTGGTTACGACTTCGATTAATGTCGGCCCGACAATGAAGAGATAATTAGCGACGCCAGTAACTATGATCGTACCAACAATGAATGCGCCCGCTGTTTCGAATCCCTTGAGCGCTCGCGATAGCACTCTTACCAATTGCTCCGAATTAGCCCCCCTAATACTCAACATCAGACCAAACGCCGCGAGAGCTCCGATCCATCCGCCAGCGGCAAGTAGGTGCAGAATATCAGCGGCAAAGTGCCAGAATCGCAGGGCGCCTTCATCCATCGCCCCGTGACCTGTCCATGGGATTGTCGCTAAGGCAATGCTGCCCGCAATGGTAGCGACCCAGAGACTGCCCGTCGGCCATCGCCTGTTCTGGCTTCCAGCAAAAATCACCACTGCTAGCGAGATCATGCGTGTCACCCAGCTGTAGCCGACCTCAGTCTCGTACAGCATCATTTCCATGTGAGGCCGCAGCTCCGCCCAGTCGGATGCGCCGCTCATATTTTTTGTCATAACTACAAAAGCTGCTATGGACAAAAGCATACCTATAACAGCGGTGCCAGGTAGTAGCGACCCAAAATGCAACAGCGTCCCCGATACACGCTCTTTTCCCCGAAAGCTGTATAGCCCAAAGACGGCAAGACCGAACAGGAGCATAAGATCCAGGTAAAGCGCGAGGCGCAGTACCACATTCAAAGGGTCGCTCATGCTTATTTCACTTTGAAAGTAACGCTGCCGGTAATCGGATGGGTATCGGAGGAAACCGCTCGCCATTCCACTTTGTAGGTGCCAGCTGTGAGAGGAGAGGCCGGGGTCAAGACCATGGTTTTAGGATCGTTACTGCCGGCCACGCTGGCTTTCACACCCATAGGTGAGTGTGACATGCCAGGCATGTCGGTCATGATCAACTTGGCTCCTGAAAACTGGGTAACCAAGTTTTCAGAAAAGTGCAGCTCAATCTTTGCTGGAGCTGGGCCGCTCTCGCCTTCAGCCGGAGTCGAAGACACCAGCTTCGGGTGAGCCTGGGCAACTGCACTGAGCAGAAGGCTGGATGAAAGAGCGACGGCCACAACACAGGATTTAAATACAGACATGCAAGGCTCCTCACAGCGCGTAGCTGTTGTAATGAGGTTATATAATTATTTGGTGCCGCTAACTGTGGTTTAGAACCACACCCGTACGCCGAGCACCAGGCGTGCTTCGTTACTGTCGTCGCCTTCCTCGCTGGCATAGTCAGCGGTCTTTCCATAAGCCCGATTCCAAGTCACGCCTACATAAGGTGCGAACTCTGGACGGATTTCGTATCGGAGCCGCAAACCGACTTCACTCTCAGACAGCCCTGAACCAACTCCACGTTTGGGATCGTTTTTGCCATAGAAATTGAATTCTGCCGTCGGTTGCAAAATCAGCTTATTGGTTAGGAGAATGTCGTAGTCACCTTCCAGCCGCGCTGCGGTCTGGCCGCCTTCACCCAAATAAGCAGTAGCCTGGGCCTCGAAATTGTAGAGCGCCAAGCCCTGGATACCGAAAGCCACCCACGTTTGAGGGTCGCCTGGTTTGAAGTCTTGACGAACACCGCCGACTAGATCCCACCAAGGGCTGATGGCGTGTCCCCATAAAGCTTGAACCTCAGCTTCTTCAGTCTTCCCATTGGTGCGCTCGCCTTCGGAGCGCAACCATAGACGATCAACATCTCCCCCTATCCAACCTTGGGCTTCCCAATTCAGTGCGCTTCCATCGTCAGCATCCTGCCATTCCAACTTCTCAAATATAAAAAATGAGTTGAGGGCTGTGTCATGAACCGCGTGACCACCAGGGGACTTATAGACAGCGGCTCTGTCGGCATCAGTCAATTGCGGTATCGGCGTCCGGCTTTGGGTCTGCGGTTGTTGCTTGGCGGGCTGCATACCCTCCATTTTGCTGTGATCCATACCCTGCATCTGGCTGTGATCCATAGTCTGCATCTGGCCGTGATCCATAGTCTGCATCTGCCCGTCTTCGGTACCCTGGCTTGTTTCAGCGGCTGCGGGGAAGACAAAACCAGCGGTCAGAGCGACCGTAAACACAGCTGAGTGCATGCGAGTCCCGCAAAGAAAATTGCTCATAGTCGACTCCTTATTCCTCTACACGCACTTCGCGGAACATCCCCATTTCCATGTGGTACAGGAGATGGCAGTGATAGGCCCAGCGTCCCAGTGCATCGGCTGTCACTCGGTAACTGCGCTTTGATCCAGGCGGCATATCAATGGTGTGTTTGCGGACAAGGAATTGCCCGTTTTCATCTTCAAGGTCGCTCCACATGCCATGCAAGTGGATGGGATGAGTCATCATGGTGTCGTTGACGAGAACGATCCGGACTCGCTCGCCGTATTTCAGTTTTAAAGGCTCGGCGTCCGAAAACTTCACCCCATTGAAAGACCAGGAAAATTTCTCCATATGACCGGTCAAGTGCAGTTCGATAGTTCGACTTGGCTCACGGCCATCTGGATCCTCAAACGTGCTCTTTAGGTCAGAGTACGTCAGCACCTTTCGGCCATTCTCGCGAAGGCCCATGCCAGGATCATCAAGCTTTGGCGACGTCGACATTGCCTGCATGTCGACGAGAGGATTGTTGGATTCTGTGGCTGGGTGCGACTGCATTTCTCCCATACCACTCATGCCGCCCATGGACATTTTGCTGTGATCCATCCCAGCCATGCTGTCCATGCCGGACATGTCTTGCGTAGCGCCATGGTTCATACCTTTCATGGCACCGCCGTCCATGCCTGACATGCCCTCCATTGAGCTGTCCCCCATGCCGGCCATCTTGCTGTGATCCATTCCAGCCATATCGCCCATACCAGCCATCGCGCCATGATCCATACCGGCCATACCCATGTCGGCCATGGTGACGAGAGGACGTGGGTCTAGCTCAGGTACTGGAGCAGCCAAGCCAGACCGGACGGCCAAGGTGCCTCTTGCGTACCCCGACCGATCCATCGACTGCGCAAACAGTGTGTAGGCGTCCTGAGTTGGTTCGACGATCACATCGAAGGTCTCAGCTGTGGCGATCCTGAACTCGTCCACGCTTACGGGCTTAACATACTGGCCATCGGCAGCCACGACAGTCATCTTCAAACCCGGAATACGGACATCAAAGTAGCTCATGGCCGAACCATTGATGAACCTCAACCTAAGCTTTTCGCCAGGTTTGAAGGTGCCCGTCCAGTTGGAGTTCGGCGCGTGGCCGTTCATCAAGTAGGTGTATGTCGCGCCACTGACGTCTGCAATGTCAGTGGGATTCATCTTCATTTCTGCCCACATCTTGCGGTCAGCGACGGTAGCTGACCAACCTTTGTCAGCTACGTCATGTATGAAATCACTGACTGTACGTTTGTGGGTGTTGTAGTAGTCAGACTGCTTCTTCAATGTTTTCATCAACGAAGCAGGATCTTCATCCGTCCAGTCAGTAAGCATCACCACGTAGTCACGGTCATACTCAAATGGCTCGGGCTCTTTCGCGTCGATTACCAATGGGCCGTATACACCTACCTGTTCTTGGAAGCCGGAGTGACTGTGATACCAATACGTTCCATTCTGCTTAACCTTGAATTGATAGACGTACGTGCCGTTAGGCTCGATCCCATGGAAGCTAAGGCCCGGCACACCGTCCATATTCGCGGGGAGGATAATCCCGTGCCAGTGGATTGATGTCATATCCTTAAGGCGGTTCTTGACCCGCAAGGTCACGGTATCGCCCTCACGCCAGCGCAGCTGAGGCCCCGGAATCCCGCCATTGATTGTCATGGCAGTCCGGGCATTCCCAGTGATATTTACCGGTGTTTCTCCGATAAAGAGGTCGAACTCTGTACCTGACAGGACATTAGTCTCGCCCAAGCTACGGGCCGCCCATATAGGTGTATGCCAGAGGCCTAAGCCACCGAGAATCCCGCCTGCGGTGAGACCTTTCACAAAGGTGCGCCGAGAAGTTTTGGAATGCATACCGATTCATGTCCCGTCAGTCGGATGTCAGGTGCACGCACGTTAGCGTGTTCCCGAGGGTTCACGCTTTGGATAGCTAGTGCGCTTGATACATTGGAAGATGCCATAAGCCAGCAAACGGGGTGATTACATTTCCGTAAGCTGGGCGACTCAGCATTGATGCTTCTGCTCTTCAGCCGTGGGCTTTTCCTGTGCAATATCCTCTTGCACTTGCACTTGCACTTGCACTTGCGATTGTGGGACGGGTTTTGTGGTGGTCATTGCCGTCTCGCGAGCTCGTTCCATGCGCTCAACCGCACGGTCGCCGCCACCTTCGGCAAAGGCCAGGGACGATATAGCCAAACTGAGTGTAAGAATCACAACGTTGGTTGCTTTCATAGTGCATCTCCTTCAAGGAATTGACTCTCGATGAAACCAGAGAGTTTGAGCGTCAGCTCGATGAGGATGATGAGGGGACGCACCTGTCAGCACGCTTAGCCGGTGATTACACTTTTGACAGCACACGGAGAAACTCAACATCTGAAAGATCGACGGGCGTCATAAAATTTGACCGCACCACAGAACCGACAGCTGGCTGCATAAATTGATGTAGATCAACCGTGGCACTTCAATGTGGCGTATGTTGAAAAATCAAAATCCGCTAATCAGTACCGGAGATTCTCCATGTTCTGGTTTCGCCATCGTCAACCAACGTTCATACGCCTCGCCATCGTGCTGTGGGTGTTAGCGTTTGGTTTGGCAGCGACCCAGGGATGTCTGGTACAGCCCAGCCACAATCCGGCTACAACTCATGTCTCGCTGAACACCGCGCAAGATCACGATAGCCACGACACCCATGCCCTCGGTTGCCTTCAGCACTGCGCCGATACGGCGATAACTGTAAGTCCTTCGCTCCATCTTCAAATATTTGATCTGTTCAGTTGGACGTTTCTGCTCCTGCTCCCTGCGTTGCTGATTTTGTATCCCGCCAACCCCTCCGCTTTTGCCTTTCTTGCATTACGGCGCCCTGTACCAGCCAGACCGCCTGCCCGCCTGATTTTCGTCCGTTTCAACGATTAATCCGACCTTCTGCGCGCCGATCTTCGGCGCACTGTCTGACTGCGCCAACCTGGCGCGGCTTGGTATTACCTGAGTTGTCCTGACCCTTTGGAGATTGCCATGCATGCCACATTGAAATTTATCCTCGCCATCCTGCTCGTGAGCAGCCCACTTATCGCCTCGGCAGTCGATGAGCATCACCCGGAGGGGCAGACCGAGCCCGCCCAGACAAGCGAAGCAGCTACGCCGATGCAAAACAATGTCATGACCGAGCAAATGCAAAAAATGCAGGCTGCACACGACAAGGCAGCCGCCGCCAAGACCCCAGCCGAGCGACACGCCGCCATGCAGGAGAGCATGAAGACGATGAAGGACAGCATGGCCATGATGCATAAGAACTGTCATGGCATGGGCATGGGTATGGACGGCAACAAAGACGGCATGGAGATGGGAATGATGAACATGATGATGAAGATGATGGATCAGCAAACGAGCATGATGAACATGCCGATGAGCAAGTGACGCGCACAAGCCTGTAGGCAACGCAGCGACGGTTTTACTTTAGCCAATATGCCAAGGGTAAAACTGCCGCCCGTTGCACCTTTACAACGTATCACTTAACAGCGCTCCCTCAGGAGTACAGAACCATGATGAATTCACCACATTCCGCTAACACCTCTCCAACATTTTGGAGGAGCAAACCCGGCATAGCGCTGGGCATGCTGCTGGTGATCGTGCTGTTCTATCTGGCAAGAGAACACTACGGCCATATGCTGGGCTTACTGCCTTACATGATTTTGCTGTTGTGCCCGCTGATGCATTTTTTCGGGCACCACCACGGTGGTCACAGCCATCACGACGACACCTCAGCCTCAACCAAGGATGCGAACAGGAGTTAGCTCATGCACACCCCTGAGCTTCGTCAAGAGCACGACTTAATACAGAAGTCTGAACCTCAACCCACCGGCTCCCATGATCCGGTATGTGGTATGACCGTCAGTAACGACAGCCAGTTCAGCACGGAGTATGAGGGGCAAAACTACCGGTTCTGCAGCCAGAAATGCCAAACGACCTTCAGGGCCGCGCCCGAGCGTTATCGAATATCTCAACTGAAAATCGAACCAGTCCATCAGAGAACAGTAGAACCGGTAACGGGCGCCGCTGAATACACATGTCCCATGCATCCGGAAATTCGCCAGATCGGCCCCGGCGTCTGCCCTAAGTGCGGCATGACCTTAGAGCCGGTGATTCCCGAATTGGAGGAAGAAGAGAACTTAGAACTCAAGGACTTCACCCGGCGCTTCTGGTGGACATTGCCACTGACAGTGATCGTAACCGTGCTGGCTATGGGTGGCCATGCCCTGGAGCTGTTCCATGGCACCACGCAAAATTGGGTCGAGCTGGGATTGGCTACACCCGTCGTGCTGTGGGCTGGCTGGCCGTTTTATGTGCGTGGTGTGCGTTCGGTGATTCAGCGAAGTCCGAACATGTGGACGCTGATCGGCCTCGGCACGGCGGCGGCCTTCCTTTACAGCGTCGTGGCCACCCTGACCCCCGATGTATTCCCCAACAACTTCATGATGGAGGGCCGCATCGGTGTGTACTTCGAAGCGGCGGCTGTGATCATCTCACTGACCCTTCTCGGCCAGATGCTTGAACTCAAGGCTCGCTCGCAAACCTCGGCTGCCATCAAGTCGCTGCTTGGACTGGCACCCAAAACTGCCCGACGGATCAATGCCGATGGCACGGAAGAAAACATCCCTCTGACACACGTACACAGCGGCGACACGTTACGTGTGCGACCGGGCGAAAAAGTGCCTGTCGACGGTCAGGTGTTGCAAGGCGAAAGCGCTGTAGATGAGTCGATGCTCACCGGCGAACCGATACCGATCATGAAGAGAGCCGGCGACGCGCTGATTGGCGCCACTCTCAACATCCACGGCAGTCTGGTGATGCAGGCGCAGAAGATAGGGTCGGCGACCCTGCTCGCACAGATTGTGCAGATGGTTGTGCAGGCACAACGCTCAAAAGCGCCGATGCAACGGCTGGCAGACGTGATTGCCAGTTACTTCGTGATCGTTGTGATTGCTATCGCCGCGCTGACTCTACTCGGCTGGGGGCTGTGGGGGCCCGAGCCAAGTTGGGTGTTCGGACTGATCAACGCTGTCGCGGTCATGATCATCGCCTGTCCCTGTGCCCTTGGCCTAGCGACACCGATGTCAGTCATGGTTGCCACCGGCAAGGCTGCTGGCAGCGGCGTATTGTTTCGCGATGCCGCCGCCATCGAAAACCTGCGCAAGATAGACATCTTGATAGTCGACAAAACTGGCACCCTCACTGAAGGTCGACCAGCGTTCCATAGCGTCGAGGCGGTACCCGGATTTAGTCAGGATGAAGTGTTGCGCCTGGCCGCAAGTCTCGATCAGGGCAGTGAGCATCCATTGGCCCACGCCATCGTGGAGCAGGCTCGTGCCACAGGGCTGAAACTGGTGACACCTGAAACCTTCGAGTCAGCCTCAGGTATTGGTGTAAGCGGTCAGGTCGAGGGTCGCCGCCTGATGCTAGGCAATACCGCGTTGATGCAGGAGGCCGGCGTTTCCACAGAGAGCTTACAAGCACATGCCGAGAAGCTACGCGGCGACGGTACGAGCATCATGTACCTGGCAGTCGATGGCGCCCTGGCGGGTTTGCTGGCTGTTGCCGACCCCATCAAACCCACCACGAAGCTGGCCGTCGAGCGTCTGCAGGCGGATGGCGTCAAGGTCATCATGGCCACTGGCGATGGCCTTACGACTGCTCGCTCGGTAGCTCGCCAATTGGGCATCGAGGAGGTTCACGGCGAGGTCAAACCGCAAGATAAAGAACGTCTGGTGGCATCTCTGCAACAAGCCGGACACCGGGTGGCGATGGCCGGCGACGGCATTAATGATGCCCCCGCACTGGCTCGCGCTGATGTAGGTATCGCCATGGGCACTGGCACTGACGTGGCGATGAACAGCGCTCAGGTCACCCTGGTCAAGGGGGATCTGCTCGGTATCCTGCGGGCTCGCAGCCTGTCAGTCGCAACGGTGAGAAATATGCACCAGAACCTGACCTTCGCCTTCCTTTACAACGCCATGGGTATCCCACTGGCTGCCGGCTTGTTCTTTCCACTTACCGGTCACCTTCTGTCACCGCTCATTGCCGCACTGGCCATGAGCGTGAGCTCGGCGTCGGTAGTATTCAACGCCTTGCGTCTGCGCCAGGCTTCCATTGATTGAGTGAAAACGACCGCTTGACCTTGCCATGGCAGCAAGGTTGAGGATAAGCCAACGCCGCAGAAAAGCCTCATGCGTCAGTCTTTCCATGATCAACTTTGTTGTGAGGAGTCATCAATGAAAACTGTTGAACTGCGAGTCCAAGGCATGAGCTGTGGTTCATGTGTCAAACATGTCACCGAAGCGCTGCGCCCAGTTGAAGGCGTGAGTGACGTAGCGGTGGATTTACAAGCCGGACAGGTGAAGGTCAGCGGCGATTCGGACAGCCATGCGCTGCTTGCAGCCCTGGAGAACGCGGGCTATCCAGCACAGCTGGCGACAGTGGAAAGCGTAGAAAGTAAGAAATCCTCCGGTTGTGGCGGGAACGGCGGCGGTTGCTGCTGTCGGTAAGCATTATTTATAAACAGGAGAACTCCCATGAATGCCAGTCTGCGAATTGCTGCGTTCACGACACTACTCATGACCGGAGCGGCACAAGCCGCTGAAGTCATCGACGTTTACCGCGATCCTAACTGCGGCTGCTGCAAGGACTGGATAAAGTATCTTGAAGTTAATGGCTTCAGCGTGCGCGACCATGTCGAGCCCAACATGAGCGAAGTCAAACAGCGCCTCGGCGTCGCTCCGCGCTTGGCCTCCTGTCATACCGCGATGATTGACGGAAAATTTGTCGAAGGCCATGTACCGGTAGCACAGATTCTCGACCTGAAGAACCACCCCGACCTCGTCGGAGTTGCGGTGCCGGGTATGCCCGCTGGTTCGCCTGGAATGGAGTACGGCCAAACCAAACAGCCGTATCAGGTCATAGGTCAGACCCTAACGGGTACCGATCAAGTAGTCGCCGATTATCCCAGCAATTGACGACGCGCAACCAACCCTGCCAGCGTCTGATAGTCCTGAGCCGCCTTAGCCTGGAGGCCGATGCATCCGCTGAAATCACCTGCTTTTTCAGCGTTCTCAAAATCACTGGCGTAGTGCGAACCATCTCAGCTCTATCGCTACCATCATGACGCTTTAGTCAGATGCTTGAAGCGTCGCCATTAAAGGTCATCCTGCTCTTCCCGAATGTCGACTTCGCCCATCGCTCCCAAGTGAATGTTCCGACAAGGTAGCTTGGTGATGAATCCGCATTCGAAAAGCATCCTTGGTATTTCCGATAAAAAGCTCGACACCTCCCATCTCTCGGTCAGCGGCTTCATTACCTCTGTAACGAATGAATCTAGGTCGAAGTCCTGCGTAGCGAAAAATGGCCCGGCGCGGTCGTACCCTTCGAAAATGCCCGAGGCTATGCAGATGATTTCGCCTGCCTTGACGATCATGACGCCACCTTGGAGTTACTCAGGAAGCTTCACCCATGGCGAAGAAAAACACGACCATTACTGCATCACTCGCGGGGTGAAATGGTGCATCCCCTGTGAAAGCCGCAGAAACTCACGCAGGCTCGCACGTCCATTGTCGCGCTGGAACGTAGCGAGCACGTACCGAGAGTTCACTGTGGTCAGCACCCAAAATCGTCCCTCGCGTTCCGCTTTAATCACGTCTGAAGTCCGGATCAGATGGCCATCGCCGAACCGACCGTACTGGTCTTTTCGGTTGTGACCAAAAACTACGCCAATGCCAGCGCGAGCCCTGATGAATGCTCCACATAGATAGGCGGTTACCGGTTCATCAAAGCCTTGCGCCTGGGCCTTGATGATTCGTGTGAGATCGAAATCTGTATGACGTTTTCCGTGAAAGTTTACATCTACAGTGTTCAGCATAAATTGCGCTCCTTTGGCAGCCTGTATGGCGTGACCAGGAGTCCGACACGGGATCATCCACGCTGATGCCGTGCAGACGTCTTCGTAAATTTCAGGCGTTGCGAATCATATCCGCGTGGAAAATCGGGCTTAGATTGGTCAGCAATTCGCTTCTGAACCCAGCTTGGTGAGAGCTGTGGTACTTGGAGCCAGTCTCCACTTCCAGTAGGCAGACGAAGGACTCGTTCTCGTCCTCACCAAGCGTTACTTTGGTCAGTGTCTCCATGCGCCAACCTTCTGTGCCATTCATGTAGGCGGGAGTGACTACTTGCACCTCTGTGATGATGGTCTCGGCATCCTGCGCTATTAGCATCTGTTGGAGCCGAGGTTCGCTGTCGACCATCAGAGCCGCCTCGGTGATGCGGCCTTGGTGCTTGGCTTGGACTGTGACGTGATACCAGTGAGTACGAAGCAATCTAGATACCTGATGCCATTGACATTGACCTTCCCCAAACATGCCCGGTAGGCCGAGCATGTCGTCGTCGTGTGTTCTAAACATCGTATGTCCTTGGGTCTCAAGGGGGCTCTGATACGGAGCGCAGGTTAGAAGATGGAAAAAACGTCCTTCAGGCTTGCGGGCTGTTCATGACCAAGGCCAATCAAGACGTAAACGGTGTTTCTGGTTTCGAACACAGCACCGTCGTTAAAACTGGTGCACATGCTTGAGCGAACCCAGTCCCCCCGCTCGAAACGGCCTTGGCTGTCCTCGGCCACGTTGTGAGCAAACACGATCATCGGGAGCTGGCCCGCTGCATGAACCTTGGAGAGTTCGTCGGGAGTGACTTCGATGCGAAATATTGTCCAGTCCGTGATCAAGCAGTACGGCTTTCCGGGGAAGCGTTGGCTCACCAGCGCTCGTGCTTCTGAGCTGCTCGACAGGCCTTCAAGAGGCGTCCGTGGCCCTTTCATAAAGTCGGGTTCTTCGACGCTAGCCATAGGGTGTCCTTTGATTAATAACCAGGAAATTGACAATTCAATCCTGTTTGTTGCCGTTCGCCGTCGTGCGGATAGGCCTCCCGCACGCGTGCTGCGTTGCGCTATTTGCGACGATCTGAATCATGGAGGGCCGACCTTAGAACTCGGTTCGCGCCTCAATACGGATCATAGCCCGTGTTATGGTGCGTCGCAATATGGCTTTATCCTCGATTTACTTGAGGAAAAGTCATGGAGGCGGCAGAAGCACTAGCTGTAGTGGTACGCGCCGTGCGTAGAAGAAAAGGCCTATCTCAAGAAAACCTGATCAGCATCGACCGTTCCTACTGGGGCCAGATAGAGCGTGGGGAAGTAAACATCACGATTGACGTCCTCATTCGGCTAGCAGCGCTACTGGAGGTAGAGGCGGCTTCGTTGATCCTCATGGCGACCTCTCTGCAGTCCAATGAACCATTCCGGGAAGGGCTGAAGCGTCTAAACAAGCAGTTGAATAAGATTAAAAGAGATGGCGTCGATTCTGAGATGGAGTCGTTGTCACGTGCTGGGAAGCTACCACCTGGCCGACCACCTCGATCCGGGGCGGCGGACAAGGCTGCAGAGGCTAATCGTCTGAACAACGAAGGAGTATCCGTGGCCGAGATTTCGGAAGCATTGGGGCTGTCGAAAACTACCGTTCGCAGATATCTGAAAACAACCACACCCGAACATCCGTGATTTCCGAATGACCTCTAAATGACCAGCACCCGGCTGAAAATGTCACAGGAAGGATTGCTGTGGAAGACTGCTTTGGAACACTTTGGCCCCATAGGTCTCCATCAATTTGTGATCGAAATCTGGGCTAGTACCCGGACTGCAGCTCGTCCAACTGTCGAGTACCTGGACAGCGACCACGTTGGCGGTGACGTGCTGAATTTACTGAGAATTGCTCAAATCGCTGTAGGCGCGGTTGTGCCTTACAGGCCGGTTGAGTCAGGCAGGATCGCGATTTACTCCGCTCACGCCGAGCATCTTGCACATGGGTTATTGCAGGCCATGCCGGTCGGAAAGCTTCCGCCCAGTTTGAAGGGGGCCCGGCTTGAGGCTGAGCTGGGAATGTAGATCGAATGCCGTACTCCGGCCCAAGCAGGCCATTTCACTCCTATTCATGCTCAGCTTGGCCTCGACCTGTCCCGAGTGGCCTGGTAGCTCGGGTAACCAATAGATTTTTTCGACCCAGGTACTTCAGCGAGTCGCCTAACCAGGTAATTAGATGGTTGTGAGAAGTTTCCATACCGGGCACTGCGATGTGATCGTGGCCTTCTCTGGAGTCAACCATCTATTTCGAAGGAAGACCGAAGCTCGCGATAAGGCTTGCCGTCGCTAGAGTGCACATCACAACGAGCAAAGGTGTTGAGCCTAGTTTGTCCAGAATCACAGCCGCTGCTACAGGGCCTACTGCTTGTGCGACCAGCATTGGGCGGGCCAATAAGCCCATGCGAGTACCGTAGCCATCTTGCCCAAAAAGAGTCAGTGGTAATGTCCCACGGGCGATGGTCAGAATCCCATTTCCAGCGCCGTATAGCGCCATCGCAATGAATGCCAGCCATGGAATAGCCGGTATCAGCAGCCCGATTCCTATCCCGCTTAGCAATATCGCCGCCTTGGCAGATGTGGTCGGATGCAAGTTTCGCCCAAGGGAGAACTCTGCAAGCCGGGCTACGACTTGAGATGGCCCTATCATCATGCCGATGGCCAGTGCGGTGGCTGTAGCGATGCCGAGCAGTTTCAGCACATCAAGCAAATGGACAGAAATTGAAGAGATCACCAGCGACTGGAGTGTCAGTAGCGCTGCCAATAGCAGAAAGAGGCGATTACCCGATTTTGTGTCATGGGCGGTGGCGGCGGAAGAGGCGTGTGTAGGAACTGCCGCCCTGCTAGGGATGCACTCACTCTTTGGAATCAACAAGAGATGAATCGGTAATCCTACGACCAGATGAGCTGCGGCTAACGTGACGCAGCTATATCTCCAGCCAATCTGATGTTCTAGGCCAGCGATCAGTGGCCAGCCCAAAGTGCTGGCGAACCCACCCAGAAGAGTGAGTCCGGTCATCGAAGTGCGCGCGCTGTCCCCAAATAGACGTCCAAGAGTCGAGAATGCGGCGTCATACAGGCCGGCAGCCATGGCGGCGCCAATGAATGTCCAGGCCACGTAGTAGATGACCAGGTTGCTAGCCACACCCATCAGCAGCAGCCCCAGTGCCATCAATATCGAACTGGTTGCCAGGACGGGGCGGCCACCGTGCCGATCTATCTGCCTCCCAACCATGGGAGAGCAAGCCCCTGCAACCAACAAACCCCATGAAAGTCCGGCCACGGTGCTGGTAATCGACCATCCCATCTCTCGTGCAATCGGCGTCGCGAGGACTGCGGGCAAGTAATACGTTGTACTCCAGGCGAGTATCTGTGCGATGCCCATCGCCCAGACCAGCCCAACTCGATTGACTGTGCCCTGTCTGCTGATTGGATAACTCACAAGGTGCGAGCCTATTTTAGTTGTTAGATGCAACAAATTAGCGAGGCCGGTACAGCATCGTCAACCAAAATGAAGAAGTGGTTGACCGTTTCCTGAAACCAAGATTATCGTTGCACCTAACAACTAATTTGTGATGGCCATGGCAAAGCGAAAAAAAGACCAGCTGACTCAGGATTCCGAAGATCTATACGAAGCCTTGAACCAGCTCGTCCGGGTGTATCAGTTCCGCGACCGGGATCGCATCTGCTGCTACGACGTTTCGGTCACGCAATGCTATGCCATCGAGACTCTGGTCAAAATGGGCCGACTCCGCCTGCAAGCGCTGGCAGAAGAGATGTTTCTGGATAAAAGCACTGCAAGCCGGGTGGTCGATACGCTTGAGCGCAAGGGTTATGTGTCGCGGGTGGAGGACAGTGAGGATCGTCGTGCAGTGCAGGTTGAGGTTACTGAATCTGGTCATGAGCTTTACCAGAAGATCCGCGCTGACCTGATCGCTGAAGAGCGGGCAATGATCGAACAGTTGTCACCCGAAGCGCGGCAAGGCGCGTTGAGCTTGCTGAAACAAATCACTCGAGCGACTGAGATTCGCTGTGGTCTGGTCAGTGGCTGCTGCCCGTCAGTGCCCGATGTGAAATGAGGGGGAAGCCCCTTTTTTATTAGAAATGTTGTTACTACCAACTGGATGGATTCAAGCATGCATATTCGATTTGCTGAAGTCAGGGACGCTGCGTCGATAGCTGGCATCTACAACCAGGGTATTGAAGAGAGAAGCTCTACATTCGAGACAGCGCCGCGTAATCCAAATGACATGCTTGAGCGCATCTCCTTGATGGAGCGCTATCCGACCCTGGTTATGGTCAACGATGCGGATGAAGTGGTCGCGTGGGCAGGATTGAGTAGCTATCGTTCTCGCGCCTGCTACGACGGTATCGCAGATTTTTCGATCTATCTGGATCGGGGTGTTCGAGGCCAGGGGCTAGGAAAAGTTCTGCTTCAAGCGCTACTGGATGAGGCCCAAGCCCGAGGTTTTTGGAAGGTGCTGTCGCGCATCTTTACCTTTAATGCGGCCAGTTTGGCGTTGTGCCGTTCGTGTGGGTTTCGGGAGGTGGGTGTGTACGAAAAACATGCATGCCTTGAAGGTCGGTGGCTTGATTGTGTAATCGTCGAGCATCTAATCCCTGCTAATCAGCCGCACTGAAGCGAGGAGTCAGTCATGGACAGTAAACTTCCTGTCGCCATCATTGGCGCCGGCCCCGTAGGGTTGGCTGCTGCCTGCCACCTCATCGCGAGAGGGCTGACTCCCTTGATCTTCGAGGCAGGGCCCAGTGCCGGGGCAAGCATCGAAAACTGGGCACACGTGCGGATGTTCTCTCCATGGGGGTTCAACGTCGACAAGCAGGCTGCCACGCTGCTCACGGCCCAAGGATGGGTGGCGCCCGCTGAAGACGTTTATCCCACCGGACGTGAACTGCTGGATGAGTACGTATATCCACTTGCAGCGCTGCCATCCGTGAATAGGTACCTGTGCCTGAACACCGAAGTCCTGGCGGTGACTCGGTTCGGCCAGGACGTCATGAAGACGAAGAACCGTGCAGCCGCATCATTTCTGCTACGGGTCAGGACACAAGAGGGCGAAAAGGATGTGCTCGCCAGTGCAGTCATAGATGCATCCGGTACGTTCCGCTCGCCAAATTGGATGGGGGCACATGGTATTCCTGCCTTGGGCGAGAAGGGCCTGGCTGATCGCATCGCTTACGGCATTCCCGAAGTGCTTCATAGTGAGCGGCAACGCTATGCAAATCGGCGAGTCATGGTGGTTGGCAGCGGCCATTCGGCGTTCAATGTCTTGCAAGATTTGACTCGGCTTGCCCAGCAGGAGCCCCGCACGAAGATCTATTGGGTGATTCGTGGCGCATCTTTGGATCGCATATTGGGTGGTGGGGCAAACGACAAGCTGGAGGAACGAGGAAAGTTAGGACAGAGGGTTCGCCAACTGTTGAACGATGGGGCCATTGAGCTGTTCACTGACATCGCCATCGACAAGGTTAGTGCATCTATCAATGGCATCGTTGTCGAGGCGGACGGCCATGCTCTCCCGGTTGCGGATGAAATCGTGGTCGCAACGGGTTTCCGACCTGAATTGGGACTACTTGCCGAACTGCGCTTGGCGCTAGATTCAGCGACTCAAAGCCCCATTCATCTTGCTCCGCTGATTGATCCGAATGAGCATAGTTGCGGCACTGTTCGTCCACATGGTGCCGTCGAGCTGGCTCATCCTGATGAAGGGATCTTCATCGTAGGAATGAAGAGCTATGGCCGCGCCCCGACCTTCCTCCTCCTGACAGGCTATGAACAGGTGCGTTCGGTGGTAGCGGCGCTGGCCGGTGATTGGGATGCGGCCAAGCGAGTTGAATTGGTCTTGCCAGAGACAGGTGTGTGTAGCACGCAGTTCGATGATTCTGAGTGCTGCGACCGAGCGGCAAGCCCTGGTTGCTGCGAATCAAGTTGTTGCACCGTTGCGGATAAGGCTAAGGATGTGGCGCCGACCAGGTAGGCGTGCATCATTGCTTTAGTTGCTCATCGCTGCGCGACTATCAACATTTTTTTACCCGTGATGCGCAGATGGCGTAGCAAATGTGGAAGGATGACTTCAGCGTCAGGCCCTACACCTCTGAGAGTTGCTGAGGCGAAATTGCGCTGCTTTGGTAACCCCATAAAGTACAGGCCTGGGATGTGCAGTGCTCGTCCATCGCGCTGCATTAATCGCCCTCGATCATCCGTCACCGCGAGGTCTTCTAGAAAGGAAATATTTGGGCGGAAACCAGTGGCGAAGATTAGGCAATCAACGGCTTCGTGGTGACCATCCGTCCAAACAACTCCGGTTGGGTTTACTTGCCCGAACATCGACCGCTGGTTGAAAAGTCCTGACTTCAGTGCCTTTTTGTAAGTACCGTCATCCAGTACCGGAGTGCTCTGGTCATTGAGCCAGCGGGTTCTTTCCAGGCCTGTCCATTTCAGCCAGGCGTGGAAATCTGCGCCGAGCAGCTTCTGCGGAAAGAATCGAATCGCCTCGCGCGTGGCAAGCGTGACCTCGGCCACCTTGGCTAGCTCGTAAGCAATCTGCACCGCCGAGTTCGCCGCTCCAATCACTACGATGCGTTGACCACGGAGCATTTCCACATTCCGATACTCGGCACTGTGAAGGCGAACACCTTGGAAGCTTTCGAGCCCAGGAATGTCCGGTGTATAGGGACGACTGAATGCCCCCGATGCCACGATCAGCGCCCTGGTAAAGAAGCGCTGCCCATTGGCAGCCACTATCTGGAACCCCCCAGCTTCCTGATCCACCTTTATGACCTGTATCCCCGAAAGAATCGGCAACTGGAAGAAGCTGGCGTACTGCTCCAGGTAGCGCACTACTTCATCGCGGGAGGGGTAGTGCCCCGGTTCTCCAGGAAACGGCAGTCCCGGTAGAGAGGAGTAGGCTGCCGGAGAGAACAGTTCGAGGCTGTCGTAGTAATTACGCCAGTTGCCACCTGGTTGCTGCTGTTCATCCAGGATCAGGAAATCGAGTCCCTGCTGTTTCAAATGCCAGCCACAGGCCAGTCCTGCCTGCCCTGCGCCTACTACAACAACATCGAATGGGTGATCTATTGCGTTCATGTGTGCGCACCTATACACATTTTAAGGTAAGAAAAAATCAGCGAAACCCACCTGGGCAGCACAATAAAGCAGTGCTCTTGATGTGATGGAGGATGTCCTCCAGTCGCTTGACGATGGCTGGGCCGTCCACCTCATAGAACATCTGACGTCCCACCTTAGTGGCGCGCACGATCCCGGCATCCAGCAGCACCTGAAGATGACGAGATACCACCGAACGCTCCTGGGGTAGATCCGCCGCAATCGCGGTCACATCTGCTCGGCCCAATTGCATCACGCGCTTTAGCACCGCGACTCTTGGCGGCTCGCAGAGGGCTTTGAAAAATGCACCATCGAGAGACTCAATGGCAGACTCAATAGCTTGTGATCGGTTGGTGGTGACGTTCATACCGAGAATATATGTGCATGTTGATGCACATGTAAAGTCCCGTTTGAAGGATGGCGTTGCCCCTTCAGCCGAGAATAGGCAGGGTCAGTTTGTTCAGCGCAAGGCTCATGTTTGAGGTTGCGGTGCGGGAGAGCCTAACGCGACAACGATGACAGATTAATTACCAAATACGGATATGCGAGTAATCAGATGTTAAATAGCCGGAGACAACCCAGTGAATGCGATCAGGCTGAGGCTTATGGGCGTCTCTGGTCTGAAATTGGCAATTTTGTGGAGTCACCGGTCTTGCTGCTTTACTGAATATTCGGAAAATCGTATATTCGTAAAACCATATCCAATTCGAGACTTGGCGATGACCGATAAGACCCGCGTGCTGTTTGTTTGTGTGGCTAATGCTGCCCGCTCGCAGCTTGCTGAAGCGCTGCTGCGCCACACTGATTCAGAGCAATTCGAAGCCTTCAGTGCAGGTACTGCGCCCGGCGAGATTGATCCCCGCACCTTGGGATCACTTCAGCACCTGGGTGTAAGTACCGAAGGGTTGCACAGCAAGTCTATCGATGAGTTTGCGGGAGAGCGTTTCGATTACGTCATCACGCTGTGCGATAAATCGTCTCTGGAATGTCATTCCCTTCCAGGCGCCGGAGAGGTGCTGGCCTGGAACTTTGAAGACCCGGTCACTAGCACCAAACATGATGCATTTCGTCACACCCTTCACGAGATCCATGAACGCATCAAGATGTTCGTGTTGGTGAAAAACAAACGTTGAGACCCCTATGGCTGACCATCTGACACCGACCACCGTATTCAAATGCTTGGCCGACGAAACTCGCATACGCATTATGTTGCTCATCACCCGTGAGGAAGAGCTGTGCGTTTGCGAACTGACCTGCGCACTCGATGAGAGCCAGCCGAAGGTTTCCCGCCACCTGGCGCAACTGCGCAATTGCGGTTTGCTGGAGGATCGTCGGCAAGGCCAGTGGGTGTATTACCGCCTGCATCCGAGTCTGCACGACTGGGTGATGACCGTACTGAAAACCACTCTTGACGCCAACCAGCATTGGCTCAGTCCCGACGCCAAACGCCTCGACGTGATGGGTGATCGACCTCAGCGCCTAGCCGCTTGCTGCTGAGTTAACGCCTGCCCGAGCAGCGCTCGGTCTTTACGAGATAGCCTGATGAAGATTCTGTTTCTGTGCACCGCAAACAGCTGCCGCAGCATTCTTTGCGAAGCCATGTTCAATCATTTGGCTCCGACGGATATGCACGCCTACAGCGCCGGCAGCCAGCCGAAGGGTGAAGTGCACCCGCTGAGTCTGAAAACGTTGGATAAGGCTGAGATCTCGCCCGCAGGGCTCTATAGCAAGTCCAGCGATGTTTACGAGAACCTGGCGCCTGATTTCGTCATCACGGTGTGTGACAAGGCTGCCGGCGAAGCCTACCCGGTGTTTTTCGGGCCGGCCACCAAGGCCCATTGGGGCTTGGCAGACCCTTCGGAATATCAAGGGACTCAAGAAGAGATCGAGGCGGCTTTCGAAGCCACTCTGGAACAGATCAGAACCCGAATCGAAGCCTTCCTGGCTTTACCGCTCAAGCGGTTAAGTGCCGAACAACTCAAGGCCGAGCTGGCCCTGATCGGCACCCTCTGACACTGGAGACATGACGATGAGTAAAAGCCGTCTTTCTTTTTTGGATCGCTATCTGACGGTCTGGATCTTTCTCGCCATGGCGATTGGTGTCAGCTTGGGCAATCTGTTCGAGGGACTACCGGCCTGGCTTAATAGCCTTTCGGTGGGTTCGACCAATATCCCGATTGCCATCGGCCTGATCGTGATGATGTATCCGCCGCTAGCCAAGGTGAAATACGAAGAACTCCACGAGGTGTTCAAGGACAAGCGTATTCTCGCGCTGTCGCTGATCCAGAACTGGGTGATTGGCCCAGTGCTGATGTTCGTACTGGCCATCGTGTTTCTCGCCGACAAGCCGGAGTACATGACCGGCCTGATCCTCATCGGCCTAGCTCGCTGCATCGCCATGGTGCTGGTGTGGAATCAGATCGCGGGCGGCAACAACCAATACGTCGCTGGGTTGGTTGCCTTCAACAGCATCTTCCAGATCCTGTTCTTCAGTGTGTACGCATGGATCTTCCTTGGTCTGCTGCCGCCATTGTTCGGTCTACAGGGCAGCGTAATTGACACCAACTTTGTCAGCATCGCCGAGTCCGTGCTGATCTACCTGGGCATCCCATTCCTGGCTGGTTTCCTTACGCGCAAGATCCTCATCAGCCGCAAAGGTGAGACTTGGTACAGCCAACGCTTCATTCCGCGTATCAGCCCCCTGACGCTGGTCGCGCTGCTCCTGACCATCGTGGCGATGTTCAGTCTCAAGGGCGACATGGTGTTGCAGCTTCCGTTGGATGTGCTGCGTATCGCTATCCCGCTGACTATCTACTTCGTGGTGATGTTCTTCATCAGCTTTTGGATGGGCAAGCTGCTCCGCGCTGACTATCCACGCACTACCGCGCTGGCCTTTACCGCTGCCAGCAACAACTTCGAGCTGGCCATAGCCGTGGCCATCGCGACTTTCGGTCTCGCCTCACCGGTGGCCTTCGCCACGGTGATTGGCCCACTGGTGGAAGTGCCGGTGCTGATCTCCCTGGTTGGCGTGGCCCTCTGGCTGAAACGCCGCTGGTTCGATCAACCCAAAGGCGCCCTCACACAGGAATAAATCTATGACTGAAGAACTGATCCCCAACCTCGATGCCGAACTGGTTGATCTGCCGACACTCGATAAGCTTGGCAGTACGTTGTCGGCCACCCACAAGCCGCGCATCCTGCTGCTCTACGGTTCGACTCGCGAGCGTTCGTTCAGCCGCCTGCTGACTGAAGAAGCTGCGCGCCTGCTGCAGCACTTCGGCGCAGAAACACGCATTTTCAATCCATCTGAGCTGCCGTTGCCAGATGATGTGCCGGACAGCCACCCCAAAGTGCAGGAGCTACGCGAACTGGTGCTCTGGTCAGAAGGTCAAGTCTGGTGCTCCCCCGAGCGCCACGGTTCGATGAGCGCAGTGTTCAAGGCGCAGATCGACTGGATTCCGTTGACCATGGGCGCGGTGCGCCCAACCCAGGGTAAGACGCTGGCGGTGATGCAGGTCTGTGGTGGCTCGCAATCCTTCAACGTGGTCAACCAGCTGCGTGTGCTGGGTCGCTGGATGCGTATGTTCACTATTCCCAACCAGTCCTCGGTGCCGAAGGCCTACCTGGAGTTCGACGATAACGGTCGGATGAAACCTTCTCCCTTCTACGACCGTGTCGTGGACGTAATGGAAGAGTTGGTGAAATTCACACTACTGCTTCGCGACCGCCAGGACTATCTGGTCGACCGCTATTCCGAACGCAAGGAATCGGCGGAAGAACTCATGAAACGTGTTAATCAGCGCTCCATCTGAGGATATTTCGCCGTGCAACAACACCCATATTCCGTACTGCCCCTGGCACAGTTCAGTGGCCAATTGATCTTTACCCCGTGCCCCGGCACGAAGGGCACCCTACCTTTCGAGGCGCTGCAAACGCTTAAGAATGCAGGTGCATCGGCGTTGCTGACACTGATGCCGACTGAGGAGTTACTTCAGAACGAGATCGACCTGCTGCCCGAAGAGTGCCAAATGCTCGGCATCGAGTGGTTTCACCTGCCAGTGGACGATGATCAAGCTCCTGGCGAAGCATTCAAAAACGCATGGGAACAGCACCATTCACGACTTAAGCAACTGCTGAACGAAGGGAAAACCATTGCCATCCATTGTAAGGGTGGCTCGGGCCGTACTGGCTTGATCGCGGCGCAGCTGTTGATTGAGAGCGGTGTGCCATTCAGCGATGCCATCCGCGATGTTCAGTCGTTGCGTCCACGCGCCATTCAGCATCCAACCCACATTGAATATATCGGCCAGTTCGACACCCAGTCGAACTCCCACTGACGACAGATACAGAGCACAACAACATGACTATCAAAGTTGGCATTAATGGATTTGGTCGGATCGGTCGCCTCGCTCTACGAGCCGCTTGGAGTTGGCCAGAGTTCGAGTTCGTGCAGATCAACGATCCTGCAGGCGATGCAGCAACCCATGCACACCTGATCAACTTCGACTCTGTGCATGGCCGTTGGCACAGCGAAGCCAGCGCCGAAGGCGATCATGTAGTGATTGGCGGTAAGCGCATCAAGGTCACCGCGAACAAAGCGATTGGCGACACCGACTGGTCGGGTTGCGATCTGGTGATCGAAGCCAGCGGCAAGATGAAGACTGTGGCGGTGTTGCAGGCCTACCTGGATCAGGGCGTTAAGCGTGTGGTGGTCTGTGCGCCGGTCAAGGAGCAAGGGGCCTTGAACGTGGTGATGGGCGTTAACCAGCACCTGTTCGACCCGGCGCAGCACCGTATTGTCACGGCGGCCTCCTGCACCACCAACTGTCTGGCACCAGTGGTCAAAGTGATCCACGAGAACCTGGGCATCCGCCACGGCTCGATCACCACCATCCACGACCTGACCAACACCCAGAGCATCCTCGATCAGCCGCACAAGGATCTGCGCCGCGCCCGCGCTTCAGGCATGAGCCTCATTCCGACCAGCACCGGCTCTGCCACCGCCATTGCGGAAATCTTCCCCGAACTACGTGGCCGCCTGAATGGTCACGCGGTGCGCGTGCCGCTGGCCAACGCCTCGCTCACCGATTGCGTGTTCGAAGTGGAGCGCGCCACCTCGGTGGACGAGGTTAATGCGTTGCTCAAGGCGGCGGCAGAAGGCCCACTGAAAAATATCCTCGGCTATGAAGTACGCCCACTGGTGTCCATCGACTACCGCACCGACCCGCGCTCATCGATCATCGATGCGCTGTCGACGATGGTGATCAATGGCACTCAAGTGAAGATCTATGCCTGGTACGACAACGAATGGGGTTACGCCAACCGCGCTGTTGAGTTGGCCAAACTGGTCAGTTTGGCCGATTAACAGGGAGAGGTCATGAACGCGTTGTCAGCTCTTTCTCCGCAAGTGCGCCAGTACCTGTTGGTGACCGGCAATTACTGGGCTTTTACCCTCACCGACGGTGCGCTACGCATGTTGGTGGTGTTGCACTTCCATGCGTTGGGCTACAGCCCGTTACAGATTGCGTTCCTATTTCTGTTCTACGAAATCTTCGGCGTCATTACCAATCTAGTGGGCGGTTACCTGGGGGCCCGTCTAGGCCTGAATCGCACCATGAACATTGGTTTGGGCTTACAGGTGGCAGCCTTGTTGATGCTGACGGTGCCCGCCGCCTGGCTGACCATCCCTTGGGTGATGGGGGCTCAGGCGCTATCGGGCATTGCCAAAGACCTCAACAAGATGAGCGCCAAGAGTTCCATCAAGCTGCTGGTGCCCGACAACCAGCAAGGCACCCTTTACCAGTGGGTGGCAATTCTCACCGGTTCAAAGAACGCGCTCAAAGGTGTGGGTTTCTTCCTGGGCGGTGCGCTGCTGGCATTGCTGGGCTTCACGGTTGCCGTGCTGGCGATGGCCGCAACTCTGGCGCTGATATGGGTAGCCAGCCTGTTCTTGCTGAAGAAGGATCTGGGTAAAGCCAAGGCTAAACCGAAGTTCCGCGACATCCTCTCCAAGAGCCGGGCGATCAACATCCTCTCGGCGGCGCGAATGTTCCTCTTTGGTGCCCGAGACGTGTGGTTCGTAGTGGCGTTGCCGGTCTACCTGAGCACGGTGTTTGGTTGGGACTTCTGGATGGTTGGTGGCTTCTTGGCGGCCTGGGTCATCGGTTATGGCATCGTCCAGTCGTTGGCCCCGAACATCACCGGAAAGAAGCGCGGCCACGTCCCGGATGGGCGGGCTGCCTTTGTTTGGGCGGCATTGCTGGCAGGTCTGCCTGCTGCAATCGCCCTCGGTCTCTCGGCGGGTGGGTCGCCTCACGTTGTGCTGCTGGGTGGGTTAATGGTGTTCGGCGTGCTGTTCGCGGTGAATTCCTCGCTGCACAGCTATCTCATCGTCTCGTATGCCAAAGAAGACGGGGTATCGCTGGATGTGGGTTTCTACTACATGTCCAACGCCTTGGGCCGATTGCTCGGAACCGTGCTGTCCGGCTGGATTTATCAGAGTTACGGATTGGAGGCTTGTTTGTGGGTTTCCTCGGCCTTCGTGTTGCTGGCTGCCCTGATCTCTATCGCCTTACCCAGGCATGTCCAGGCGATATGAAGCCGTCAGGCAGGACAGAGTGATCCTCTAAACGACTGCATGGTCAGTATCCAGCTATATGCTTCAGCGGAAGATATCCAGCAAGGCCCCCACCCTCAACAGTCAGCGGTATATACCAAGGCCGACTGTAGTCCGCCTCAGGTGGACTGATCAGCGAGAAAGGCCACGATCTCACTGACTGTGCTCCTTGCTGTTCGTGTTACACCGATCAAAGTGGCGGAAGCCGAACCTGTCCACTCGCCATAACCGACCAGCCATAGCCTTGGCTCTTGGGTGGAGTGAGTGCCTTCGACCTCAACGCGGCCCTCAGTGTTAATCACCCCCAACGTATCCAAATGCTGAAGGGCTGGCCTGAATCCGGTACACCAGATCACCACATCCACGGCAGATTCAGATCCATCGGCCCAAATCACTCCATCGCGAGTGAAACGTTCAAAAGGGCGTACAGATTTGAGAGCTGCACGCTCACGGGCTTCTACAACTGGCGGCACCATTACAATGTCCCCCAACCCGCCGACGGGCTGGTCAATGACACGCCCTTCCTGCTGAGCTTTCAAGCGCTGAGTGGCACGCTCGAATAGTACCCGTCCATCCACTTCGTCAGGCAAAAACACCGGTTCAGTAGGGGTTACCCAAGTGGTCTCGGCGACTTTGGACACCTCGGCCAGAATCTGTGCCCCTGAATTACCGCCACCCACCACCAAAACCTTCTTGCCAGCAAACGCTTGTGCATCGACATAGTTCGCGGAGTGCAATTGCCGACCGGTGAATAACTCGGCATCAGGGTAGCGAGGGATATACGGATTGCTCCAGGTGCCGGTAGCGCTGATTACAACCCTGGCATCCCAATACCTGTCGTCAGAACGTACTCGTAAGCCAGACTCTAGACGTTCCACAGAAACGACCCGAACCGGGCGTTCAACCGAAAATTGGTAACGCTGCTCATATTGGTTGAGATAGTCGACCACATGATTTCGTGTGGGGTAACCCTCTTGCGCGGGCGGCATCATCCAGCCAGGGATCGAACTCCAGGTGGACGGCGAGAATAAACGTAACGAGTTCCAGCCGTGCCGCCACGCACCACCGGGTTCTTCCTCCGCATCGAGGATAACGAATGAAAGTTGGGTTCGGCGCAGGAAATACGCTACCGCCAAGGCTGACTGCCCCCCACCGATAATGACTACATCTAGCTGGCCACTGAGCGAATGAGTCATGGGGAAACCTTAGGTCGGTGCTGGACGGCGAGTATAGCGACTCAGGTTTAAATCCAACTGATCTAGCTCATATGTTGAGGATGCTGGAGCCGGGTAAGCGGGTGAAATGGGCCGATGGGAGAGCGCTGATGAAGCGAGGGAGGAGATTCGCAAGTCGCTGCGAGCTTCTTGCCGCTTCTGGCCTGGCTACACTGGCAGTACCCGACTACTACCGAATGAGCGGCATATCTACAGCTCGCGGCGTGGCTCGATCCTCGCCAGCTTTATCAATGTCGTAATTTTGCTGGTGGTCATGGGCTCGCTCGGCTGGGAGTCTCTCCATCGCTTGCAGACGCCAGTGCCTATACCACCTACTTGGCTCAATTGAGAACGTCCCATAGGGCCCACACCTATTGCGGCTTGCGGTAGGCATTATTTACCCTGCACTACTCGAACATGTGCATGGCTTATAGCTTTGTAGACACGAATCGATCTTAAAAGCGGCCACCAGTCATATAGAAAAATCTGTAGCGGTCGCCACATTGCCACCCAGCCAACGATCATCAGACTTTCGCGGGCTATGCCGACTACGGCGCTAGCACTAAGTTGGCCGATGACATCGACTGCGATCAGGCAAAGGGTAACAAAGCCGATGCCGATCAACAGGCTAATGCGGCCCTCTCGAAGGAGGCGTTTCAACTCACTGCGTACGAGACCTGCTTTATGATCAAAGTAGTTGTGGATTGCATCGGCCATGATCGCACTTGGATCGCCTTCTGCTGGCAGGTGCTCAAGGTGGATTGTGATACGAAGCAGGCTGTCCGACGGAAACTCTGCTGCCCAGGTCTCGATGAACGCTTCAGCCTCGCGATCAAGATCCTTGTTAAGAAAAGGTGTCGGATCCATCGAGTTAAACAACTGTGCAAGTTCGCTTACCCGGAGTTGAAGGTGATGCTCATGGTGATGTTTTTTTTTCATGGCACTACTCGATTATCATGCATTAGCAGTTTCGATTCGCGCGACTCGCTTGCGCTGCGCCTCTGTCCTTGCAAAGCGCACTGACCGCCGCTGGCATCACCCTCAAATGCCAACTCCAAATTACTCTACAGCCTGCCGGTGAAGGACGGGCTGAGAGGACGTGATTGGCGTGCGCGGATTGTCCGAGGAGGACAGCCATGAACGAGGAATTGAGGTGGATTGCACGTAAACCTTTATGGAACAACTGCTTGCCACGCAAATGTCCTAGTTTTCCTTTATCTCGGCATAACGACTATAGCTAGGACTCAGCAGCTCACACTTCATGCTCCATTCAGGGGCTGCAGGTATCGGACAGTGTTTCCGTCATTTGCGTCCATGGTTATCATCTGATCACATGCGTCGGCTTTCTAGTACAGAGAACAGATACATACCAGCCAACATAGCCAATACGAAAATAATTATTTGCCAGTGACCTGTCAGCAGAATAGCTACAGCCGGCCCTGGACAAATACCCGCAATTCCCCAACCAACACCGAACACTAGACTGCCGCCAATCAAGCGGGGGTCTAGCTCCCGCTTTACGGGTAACTGCATGCGGGCACCCAGCAAGGATTGCTTGTTCTTGCGCGCCCAATTCAGGGGGATAACCGCCACTGCGATGGCCCCTCCCATCACCAGAGCAAGTGACGGATCCCAGGCCCCGGCGACATCAAGAAAAGCCAATACCTTTGCAGGGTTTGCCATGCCTGCCAGGAGTAGACCCAGGCCAAAGATCAGTCCTGCGAAAAATGCGGTCAACTTGATCATCTTCAAGCTCCCAGCACATGACGAATGACGTACACCGTTGCAAAGCCGGCGGTCATAAAACACACCGTCGCAACTATGGAGCGAGGAGACATCCGAGAGATCCCACAAACACCATGACCACTTGTACAGCCCGAACCGTAACGGGTTCCCACGCCGACGAGCAGGCCCGCAATGATCAGGGCCGGCCACTCTGTCTTGATCTCTATTTCCGGCAAAACGGTCAACGCTCCCCACAACAAGGGCGCAAGTAAAAGGCCAAGAAGAAACAACGCCTTCTCGCTCCAGCCTTCACTATCAAATTGCATCACGCTTCCAAGCAAGCCGCTGATGCCGGCGATGCGACCATTAGCGAGAACGAACAAGCTAGCCGCCAGCCCTATCAAGGCGCCTCCGCCTAATGACGTCCAGGGTGTGAAGTTGATCCAATCGATGCTCATTTTGCATATCCTGTACAGAAGTGCTGGTAAAAGACGTTGATCAGCGAAGCAACAACACAGGCATGTGTGGCTGGCCAATACAGACTTCGGTTCCATGCGCCTTAGCAGGGCAGCCCTTTCTTTGGACTCCCTCGGGCGAACATGCTAGCTATGATACGGGCATCCAGGAGAGCGTGATGTGGAAGTGGAATCCCGTCGCTTATGGCATCTAGAGTGGTTGCGTCAGTGGGGTAATTCCGGACATTCCTTGGCCATTTCCCATCGGCATATGCGAGTTCGCAGAAAAGCTCCCAGTCGTACTGTGGAGCGTCTGTGACAATCTCCAAGGCTTCGTCGAACGACGCGAGAAACTCGAGCAACGCTGACCTTGCCCCAATGATCGATAGTACATAGCTTCCGCCCCAGAGCTGCGGAAGGACGATCTCTACGACGAAGTCGCTGCATTCTGCTTCTAGCCACGTGTCGAGTAATTCCACGTAGAATTCGCGCCCATCCTCGGCCACCAATGCCAGCGATATAAGCTTCGCTGACGCTGAGAGCCGGGTAAACTCGCAATCAAGAAAGAGCCTCATGCTGTTAGCACTCCGTGATGACTAGGGCTCGCCTCCATATGGCGCAGGAAGGTCACCCATGAGAGATGGCTCTCGAGCATCTGGGCTCAGAGGGTGTGCTTCAATCCTATTAGAAATTGTCGAGCTAAGCTCCGCCCTTTGAGATGTTGTATGAACTCTGAATTAACTGAAGAAGAAATGCGTCGTGCCCTGTTCGGTACGCCTCAGCCCGAAGAGCAGGTGTCTGCTCCTGTAGTAGAGGAGCCTGTGCCAGAGGTCGTCTTTACGAAGCCGGTAGCTGCTCCCGTAGCAAAGAAGAAAGCGGCGAAAGCGTTTACGCCCAGGCTTAGGGTCACGCTCCGGGTTGGGAACGAATTTGAGGGGAAGATGCAGGAGTTGACTCACGAGGCCGACACGCTGAGCTCGTTGCTTGCCGAGCAAGAGGCTGTGAAGGCTGCCAGGAAGAAGTACAAATATGTGGAAGTGGTATCGGTCAAGTCGATGTAGGCGACGCAAATGAGCTGAAGAGGTTGAAAGTCGTGCGCCTATCTGCTCAGTGGCCTAGCCAGAAAGCGAAGGCTTAGATCTAGGAAGTAACGAGAGGCCTCAGTGTCTAGAGGCTCATTCCGTCCTATCTATGTGAAGCCAGCGATAGCGAGCTATCGCTCACTTCATTCCTGTTAACAAACAGCATTTTTTGTATTTTTTGGTCGAGCCGCATGGACATGGGTTATTTCGACCAATATTTTTGGGCTGGCCCGGAGATGTAACTCGGCTCTCCGAAACATTGTCCAGAATTTTGTATGTCTTCATTATTTTCTGAGCAGCCATCCGTTCTTCACTTGAAAGAGGAACTGACGCATCAATCGCGAATATAGTTTCTGACCCTCCTGCTCTGCCTTTAGTGTCCGCTCCTAAAATCAATATTTCTTTAGCCCCCTGGAATTTATAGCGTGCCACATAGGCATAAAGCCGCATGCAAGCTGTTCGCTCCCGCCTATACTCATCATAAGACGCATAGTCATCGTCCCATGGGAAAAAAACGAAAACATACATCCGGCCCGGTTTGCTCAAAGACGGTACTACGCGAGAGGAGCGAGCCCCCTTTGGGACGCTACCAAACTTGTCGAATAGGGTGGAGGCTAAAAAGCTGCTTGAGTGAAGGTTCTCGGAAGCAAGGACTTGAACAGCGTTTGAGTGAGTCAGAAATGGAAGGTCACTGGCCTCCCCAACAATCGCGGCCATAATACAGTCAGCAAAACGAGCTGTAATTTCATTCCAGAGTCTGGCTTTAACCTTATGCTGGTGCCGAAGCGCATAGACTACAGTCTGTCTGTAATGCTTCCATTCGCCCTCAGGAATGGCAAAGAAATTTCCTTTGTTTTCAGGCAAGTTTTGGATATCTCCAAAGCCGTGACCGCCGTCCTCTTGTAAATAGAATCCCAATGTCTCTTCTTCACCAGCACTGAGCAATAATTTTTGCTCTCGGATCGCCTTTTCTTTAACTTCCAAATAGTGGATAAAATCCGCTGGAGTAGCCAACTCTTCTAGCAAAAGATTTATGCCGCTTTCATCGAGCACGTGAACAAACGTTTTTCCTTGGTCTACATCCCCTACAAAAAATGGTTTTTCAAGAAGCGTTTTTTCAGGAACCTGGTAGTAGTACCCCAGCGTGCCACTACTCCCCGGCTTTATAGAGTCGAAGAATCGTTTCGCATGCTCACCGATTCCTCGGGTGACAGCGATCAGGTGAATCTTCAAGTGCGGATTAGTCAGATCGAATGGAAATGGATCTTCCAGTTTGCTGTTGAGAAAAATCTTTTCAGGATGGTTTCTTACAAAGCTTTCAGCACCATGGAGTTGCTTGGCGGACTCCTTCACCGCCCCTCTGTACCAGCGACTCCATGCAAGGTCGATCTCACTGTGCGCCTGGAATTGAACATGCCCTTTATCCGAGAAAAGAATTAGAGTGTTATCAAAATAGACTGTGAGATCGGTAAGTTCTTTTCCCTTGCCTACCGACCTGAAAAGGCTCGGATAGCACCATAAACTGAAAAACGTATTTGTAGCGATTGATGAAAGAATTCTTTCACTTTCGTTAACGCTTGGCTCTTTTTTGATAGGCTTCAGCATCTATTCTTCCCTGTACTTCCGCGAAGTTAACATTCTAAAAACCTCAATCTTAGTTTTCGTACGCATGTTGTTCAGCAAGCCTGAGCCCAAGTGCAGGATTTCTCCTGACGCAGTCAGAAGTACTTGACGCGCTCAGAATGGGATCGAGTCGTCGAACTGAAAGGGGGGCTTTCTCGGTACTTGCGGAATGATCAAAGGAGACACCACGATGAGGTTGACGATGTCCTCCCTGTCCATAAATAGGATCTGACTTCGCTTGGACTGGTCGAGCTTGTTGCCTATCCAGTTGCGAGCAGCCTTGGTTATCTCTCCACCTGCGACAATAAATGCGTGGTCGACCAAAACTCGTCTACTGAGCTCTGAATCAAAGATCTCGTGACCCAGCATCATCAGAACCTGATTGTGGATCTCCGCGATATTGGCGTGGCTGGCCTTCGTTACCCCTGATGAGTCGAGCTTGCCTTTCTTCACCTGTACCCCGAAGTACAAGACATGCTGGGTGGGAAGAATGAACTTCATCCAGATATCCTTCCCGTACTCAAGGGCTTTGTCCTTATGGCCCGCAAATGTGATACGAGCGAAACCTTGCTGTCGGAACAATGGAAGCAAGATTTGCTCAATCAGGTCATCTTCGGAGCACTGGTCAAGGTACGCAATCAGTTGGTTCTTTTTTTCAGCTTCCGCTGCGGTAAGTGGACGGTGCGGGCTGGATGATTCATTTGCCACGGTGCCACTTCCGGAGTGCCGCAAATAGCACTGGTCGTCCTCGCCGTAAAACGCTTCAAAGCCTTCACGCTTGATCGCTACGTTGAGGGCATTGAGCGCTTTCAGCCGGGGGGACTCCTCGTTGAAGGCATCCTCGCTATCCATTAGCAGCCGAATTATTCGAAGCATGGCGTCTGGGGGCTTCAGTGGATTTGAGCTAGGGAAATCTAGGATCTTCCGCAGTGTATCTGCAACCCAGAATCGGCGCGTCGAACCGTCATGGACAAACTCGGTATTGGCATCTCTGAAAAATCGAGTCAGATTTGGGCCGGTGAGATACCGGAAATGACCTTCTGTGTTGTCACCACAGATCAGTTCCGCGACCTGCTCCAAGGTTCGTGTCTTCCATTTCATACTCTATTCCACCGATGGGTCATCAACTGGTTAGTGATCCATTTGCCTAGGTATAATAGACGAGCACTGAAACTCCCACTCCGTCACGCTCAACCGACTCAAAAATGGGAAAAATCTTACCTCGAGTCGTTGGCCGATTTTCGTATACTTTCGAACCTATAAAACAGGGTTAAACCGTCCAACGTATACGTTTTTGTCTTAAAAAATTTAGCCATAAGCTCTGAAGCCCTTTAACTACGATGGATTCAGCAATGTATATGAAATGTACATGGGCACTCTGTCAATAAGCTGAGCCGGTAGGCGCTGAAAGGCGCTTACTCGACAACCCCCGATCGGTCCTCTGGATTGGTCGGGGGTTTTCTTTTGCCTGCGGACCTGTAGGAGCCGGCTTGCTGGCGATGAACGATGACGCGGCGCGCCTGAATGACCGCGGCGCCTGGATCGCCAGCAAGCCGGCTCCTACAGGTTTCGTGTTGTTCACAAAGCATATGAAAGACGTTTAACCCTGTGGGAGCGGGCTTGCCCGCGAAGAGGCCATCCCTGACAACACAAAATCCCGGCCACAAAAAAGCCCCTCTTCCGAGGGGCTCCTTGTGTAGCGCTTTCAACCAACCCGCATCAGGTCATCTGAATGATGGTCTGCATGATGGTGCTTTGAGTCGAGATGGTCTTGGCGTTCGCCTGGTAGTTGCTCTGCGCCTTGATCAGGTCGACCAGTTCACTGGTCAGGTTGACGTTGGACTCTTCCAGGGAGTTGGAGTGGATCTCGCCCAAGGTGCCGGTGTTCGGCGCATCGTAGCCCGGGATACCCGAGGAGTAGGTTTCTTTCCAGCTGGTGCCGCCTACTGGCTGCAGACCTTGCTCGTTGGTGAAGCTGGCGAGCGAGATCTGGCCGATGGCCTTGGTCTGGCTGTTGCTGAAGTTGGCCAGCATGATACCGCTGCCATCGATGGTCAGGTTGGTGATCTGGCCGGTGGCGTAGCCGTTCTGCGAAGGAATCGAACGTGCGGTATCGGCGTTGTACTGCGAGGTTTTGGCCATGGAGACCGTAACGACGCCGGAAGTAGCGCCGTTCGCTGTCCACACGCCATTTTTCACGTCACCGGGAATCCAGCCGGTGACCTTCAGGTCAGGGCTGACGATCGGCGCCGGAACGGCCGGTGTGGTGACCGAAACCAGATTGCCCGAGGTATCGAACACCATGGTCGAAGCGACCGGCAGGTTCAACGGAACCGCGGTAGGACTAGGGTCGGTGCCATTCGGGTTGCGACCATCAATCAGGGTGTAGGTTTTCCAGGTGTTCGCCCCGGTCTTGACCATGTATTGGTCCATGACGTGCTTGTTACCCTGAGTGTCATAAATCGGGGTACTGAACTGTTTGGTGAAGGTGGCTTCTTTGGTCGAATCAAACGGGGTGGCAACCTGATCGATAACCGGTGAGGTGGAGTTCAGGTTGATCGTCGACGACACCGTGGAGGTGTTTTTTGGCGCCAGGTTCGAAGTATCGATACGCAGGTCGGTCAACACGCCGTTGATGATCTTGCCGTTGGCGTCCACGCCGTAACCTTGCAGACGCGCAGTGCCGTCGGTGTTGGTGACGTAACCGTCCTTGTCGACCTTGAACGTACCGGCACGGGTGTAGGACAGCGAGCCGTTGTCGTTCAGCACGAAGAAGCCGGAACCGTTGATGCCCATGTCCAGCACGTTGCCGGTGTTGTTGACGTCGCCCTGGGTGAACTGCTGGGAAACGTTGGCCAGGCGCACGCCGTTACCAATGGTTTTGCTACCGGAACCCAGCTTGGTGGCCGAGTAAACGTCCGAGAATTCCGCACGGGACGATTTGAAACCGGTGGTCGCGACGTTGGCGATGTTGTTGCCGGTCACGTCCAGTTGTTTGTTGGCTGCATAGAGACCGCTAAGGCCGATATTGAAAGACATATTCCACTCCTTTGTGCCGTGTTAGTCGGCTCTACATACCAATTGTTTGTACTTTGGACAGGGCGATGCTGCCCCCACCGGCGAGATTGAGCATCAACTCACCGCCGGTCTGGCTGATGGTCACGCTGCTGACGGTCGCCGGCAGGTACGTCACCAGCGAAGTCGCCTTGCCGTCGTAAGTTGCGGTGGCGCCGAAGGTGTACGTACCCGCCTTGGCCACTTCGCCTGCATCGTTCTTGCCGTCCCAGATGAAACTGGCGCTGCCGGCTTTTTGGCTGCCCAGGTCGATGGTGCGGATGACCTTGCCATCGGCGTCGGTAATCTTCACTTTCACCGGATCGACCGACGCCGGTACGGCGATGGTTCCGTTAAAGCTCTTCGAGGTATCGACCACGGCCTTGTCGCTCGGGGCAATGACCGAACGCCCGACCAGCGACGAAGCCTGCAAGGCCTGGGACGAGTTGTAGTTGCTGGCCAGGCCACTCACGGTGGTGTTAAGCGTGGTGATGCCTTCCAGGCTGCTGAACTGCGCCAACTGGGCAACGAACTCGCCGTTGTCCTGCGGCTCCAGCGGGTTCTGGTTCTTCAGCTGTGTCACCAGCAACTGCAGGAACGCGTCCTTGCCCAGGGCCTTTTTGCCGGTGGCGCTGTTCGTGGCGGACGCCAGGCCGTCGGCACTGGTGTTGGTCTTGATCGAAGAGTTGGCCAGGATGTCTTTGAGGCTGATGCTGCTGGTGGTATCGGTAACACTCATCTGAGTCGCCCCTTATCACTGACCGAGGGTCAGGACCTTCTGCATCATGGTTTTGGCGGTGTTCATCATTTCGGCGTTGGTCTGGAACGAACGGCTCGCGGAAATCATGTCGGCCATTTCTTCAACCACGTTGACGTTCGGGTAGTAGACGTAGCCCTTGGCGTCGGCCGCCGGGTGGTTCGGCTCATAGCGCGCTTCCAGATTGCTCTGGTCTTCGACCACGCCCAGCACTTGTACGCCCTGACCGGCCGCGTCCTGGTTCTGGAACAACGAATCGCTGCCGCCGCTCTGCCCGCCCTGGAACATGGTGGCGAACACCGGATGACGTGCGCGGTAGGTCTGGTCGATGCTCGACGAGACGGTCTCGGCGTTGGCGATGTTCGAGGCCACGGTGTTCAAGCGCGTTGTTTGCGCACTCATGCCGCTACCGGCAATGTTGAAAACACTGGATAGAGACATGACTTACTCTCCGCGAAGGGCTGACATCAGCCCTTTGAATTTGCTGTTGAGCAGGGTGAAGCTGGCCTGGAAGTTGATCGCGTTTTCCGCGTAGTTCGACTGTTCCAGCTGGGCGTCCACGGTGTTCTGGTCAATCGAAGGCTGCATCGGTGTGCGATACAGCAGCGACTCGTCGCCATTGCCCATGCCTTCGGCTTCGATATGACGGTTGTTGGTCATGTTCAAGGCGAACGTGCCGCTCTTGGTTTTCTCGTTCTGCTCGGCGAGCACTTTCGAGAAGTCCAGATCCCGAGCCTTGTAGTTCGGGGTGTCGGCGTTGGCGATGTTGTTGGCCAGGACTTCGGCACGCTGGGCGCGGAAGCCCAGGGCTTGTTCGTGGATACCGAGCGCTTTATCGAAGCTGATGCTCATGTCGGGAAACCTTCGGGTGACCTGATTTTTCGTACGATGGATATAGCAAGCGGCGTGCCAATTCAAAAAAGCCCGTAAACCGGGGCTTTGCGGGCAAGGGGCGAAGCGGCAATGCCAGAAAAGCGGCAACGGGTTTCCGCCGTCTGCCGCTTTTCTGCCGCTTTCGGTTTTGGGCTCGGGTTGTGTGCATATCCGTTTTTGCGGTAACGGCGGCTATTGGTTTCGCCCTTACGGCGAGTCACTTTCGAAAAGCGCGAAAGTAACCAAAGCGCTTTTGCCCCTTTCGTTCGGTGCCTCGCTAAGGCTCGGCATGCCCTCGCTCCGGTCCTGCTCCGTGGGCCCGCCGCCATCGGCCATCCATGGCCGGGGGCGGCTAACCCGGCATCCATGCCGGGTTGCCCACTGCGCAGAACCTCCACTCGGCCTCTCGAGGGGGCGACTACCGCCACAGCCGCCGAGGCGGCCTGAAAGCCGACCTGGCTCTTCAGTTGTCCGCGTTGTCCTTCTCTGATGCGTTCACTCATTCCGGATATGTACACAAACCCCCTGTAGGAGCCGGCTTGCTGGCGATGGCGTCCTTTCAGGCGACAAATGCGTCGACTGACCCACCGCCATCGCCGGCAAGCCGGCTCCTACAATGGATTGGGTTCACACGATTCAAAATGGTAGGAGCTGGCTTGCCAGCGATGGGCGTCAACGATAACGCGGGCTGCCTGAATGAACGCGTCGCCCAGACGCTTTTCGCCGGCAAGCCGGCTCCTACAATGGATTGGGTTCACACGATTCAAAATTGTAGGAGCTGGCTTGCCGGCGATGGGCGTCAACGAAAACGCGGGCTGTCTGAATGAACGCGTCGCCCAGACGCTTTTCGCCGGCAAGCCGGCTCCTACAATGGATTGGGTTCACACAGTCAAAATTGTAGGAGCTGGCTTGCCGGCGATGGACGTCAACGATAACGCGGGCTGTCTGAATGAACGCGTTGCCCCGACGCTTTTCGCCGGCAAGCCGGCTCCTACAATGGATTGGGTTCACACGGTTTGAAATTGTAGGAGCTGGCTTGCCGGCGATGGAGGTCAACGATGACGCGGGCTGTCTGAATGAACGCGGTGTCTGGGCGTTTTTCGCCGGCAAGCCGGCTCCTACAGGGAATCGCGTTTGCTTTTGCTTCCCACCACTCATCAGGTCGAGCGTTAGCTCGCCTTCCGCTTTTGATCTGAGCGCCCCCTCGAGAGGCCGAGCGCAGGTTCTGCGCAGTGGGCAACCCGGCATGGATGCCGGGTTAGCCGCCCCCGGCCAGGGATGGCCGATGGCGGCGGGCCCACGGAGCAGGACCGGAGCGAGGGCATGCCGAGCCACAGCGAGGCACCGAACGAAAGGGGCAAGAGCCCTTGGTTACTTGGGGCTCTTCCAAGTGACTCGCCGTAAGGGCGAAACCAATAGCCGCCATAACCCCAGAAACGGATATACACACCAACACAGCAGACAAAAAAAACGGGAGCCCCCAAGGACTCCCGTTTTTCAAACTACCGCCAACCCATCACTTCGCCTGGTAAATGATCCCCGGGCTGCACTGGACCATCTGGTAATGATCCGGCAAACCGTTCAGCGCTTCAGACGCGCCAAGGAACAGATAACCGCCAGGCTTCAACGTGCTGTGGATGCGCAACAGGATGTCTTTCTTCACCTCGGCGGAGAAGTAGATCAACACGTTACGGCAGAACACGATGTCGAACTTGCCGAGGCTCGCGTAGCTGTCCAGCAGGTTGAACGAGCGAAACTCCACCCGACTCTTGATCGGCGCCTTGATGGCCCAGCGCCCCGGACCTTTCGGGTCGAAATAACGCTGAAGACGCTCGGGCGACAACCCACGGCCGATGGCCAGGCTGTCGTACTCGCCAGTCTTGCAGTTGGTCAGCATGGAGCCGGACAGGTCAGTGGCTACGATCTGCACACCCATCTTCAACTGGCCCATGTTGACCCGCTCGAACTCGTCGATGGACATCGACAGCGAATACGGTTCCTGACCCGACGAGCAGGCCGCCGACCAGATTCGCAAGCGTTGCCCCGGAGCCGCCTTGATCGCCTCAGGCAGTACCTTGTTCTTCAAGACTTCAAACGGATAGGTGTCACGAAACCACAGGGTTTCGTTGGTCGTCATGGCATCGACCACCAACTCGCGCAAACCGCTGCGCGGCTGGGTCTGGATGCGCTGAACCAGCTCACCCAGGGACTTGATGCCTTGCTGTTCCATCAGTTTGTTGAGACGGCTCGAGACCAGGTACTGCTTGTTTTCACCGAGCAAAATGCCACAGGCTTTTTCCAGGAAGACCCGGAACTGTTCGAAATCCAAATTACCCGTAGACAAAGATGCCGCCTCTTAAATCGTGTTAACCACCAGGGGCAAAAGGCCCCTAGCTGATGTCTGCTGCTTTGATCCGGTCAACTACCCGGGATGCCAGGTCATCAGGACGGAATTTGGCCAGGAAGTCATCGGCACCGACTTTCTTGACCATCGCCTGATTGAACACACCCGACAACGAAGTATGCAGGATGATATGAAGCTTTTGCATGCGAGGGTCGTTGCGGATCTCGGCCGTCAGGGTGTACCCGTCCATCTCCGGCATCTCGATGTCGGAGATCATCATCAGGAACTCTTCTTCCGGCTTCTTACCCTCGTCGGCCAGTTTGCGCAGGTAATCCAGCGCTTGCCGTCCGTCGTTCAACGCCACCACTTCAACGCCTACCGTTTGCAGGCAGCGCGTGACCTGCTTGCGCGCCACCGACGAGTCATCGACCGTCAGCACCCGCAGCGACAGCGCCTTGTGCTGGGTCTCGACATCGACCACGCCGACGGAAATCGCTTCCGGTGTCGGCGCCACTTCCGCCAGGATCTTCTCGACGTCGATGATTTCGACTAACTGATTGTCGACCCGAGTCACAGCCGTCAGGTAATGATCGCGTCCGGTGCCCTTGGGAGGCGGATGAATCTCCTCCCAGTTCATGTTGACGATGCGTTCCACCGAGCGCACCAGGAAACCCTGGGTCTTGGTGTTGTACTCCGTGATGATCACGAAAGGATTGCTTTGATCTTTAAGCGCTCCGGAACCGGTCGCCATTGCCAGATCAAGGATCGGAATGGTCGCCCCCCGGATATTTGCCACACCGCACACGACAGGACTGGACTTGGGCATCAGGGTCAGCTTGGGGCATTGCAGCACCTCGCGAACCTTGAACACGTTGATCCCGTAAAGCTGCTGGCCGTCGAGACGGAACAACAACAGCTCCAGGCGATTCTGCCCTACCAGTTGCGTGCGCTGGTTTACCGAATCCATTACACCAGCCATGCCCAGACTCCTACACCAACGCTAAGTGTGTTGCGACGCACATTCATCACTAAACGGCACGGCGCTTGCTTTTTAACTTTTATGAACACAGAACCGACATTTTTCCGACGCCTGACATCACCTATCCGCAGATTGCTCTGTGCAGTGTCGGCCGTTTGCCTGTTCAACGCTGGCAGCCCTGCCTTTGCTGACGCAGTTACCTTGCCTGACATGCTTATCGGCGTCACCCAGGGCTTTCTTGAATTCACCGTAGAAGACTATCTGGCTACCAGTCAAACGGAAGGTCGCTACGAAATCCAGGTCAACCAGCTCGACTCGCGGCTGCGCATGCCCATGTGCGACAAGGAATTGACAGCCAGCCTCGAGAGTCCGGCCAAGCCGCTGGGCCGGGTCACGGTCAAGGTTCGCTGCGAGGGTTCATCGCCCTGGACAGTCTTCGTACCCGCTCAAGTCCGCCTGTTTCGCGACGTTGTGACCGCCACCCGGCCCCTGCGCCGCGCAGGGATTGTCGAGCCCGATGACGTGACGCTGCGCGAGCGTGACGTCAGCCTGATTGGCCAGGGCTACTTCACATCCGTAGACCAGGCGATCGGCCAGCGACTTACCCGACCAATGGTCACCGACCAGGTGATTACCCTGGTTCATCTCGAACAGGCGGAAGTCATTCGCAAAGGCGATCAGGTGGTGATTACCGCCCGCAGTGGTACGCTCAGCGTGCGTATGCCCGGCGAGGCCCTCTCCAACGGCGGCATGGCCGAGCAGATACGCGTGAAAAACCTCAATTCCAGACGGGTCATCAAGGCGCAGGTTACCGCGCCAGGTCAGGTGGAAGTGTCCATGTAGGATTCTCTGTTCGTGAAGATGTGGCGTTGCCCGAGGCTGTTCCCTAAACTGTGCCGCATGCAGGAGAAGTGCTGGCGCATGCGGGCCCATTTGATAAATGGGTCTAAAGTTTTCACAGGGAGAGCCGAAAACATGGCAAGCGTCCAAATACTCAGAGGTTTTTTACCATGGTCATCGATTTCAGCCGTTTGAACAGCTCCTCGCCACTTACGGGCAGTACACGTACCAGCGTTGCCAAGGAAACTGCCGACGCCGGCAAATCCGCGCCGCTGAATACCCCGGCCGAACAGGCCACTGCCATCAAAAGCGGGGAATCGGTACACCTCAGCAATGAGGCTCAACAGTTGCAACAGGTCACTGACAAGCTGCGCGATCAGCCTGCCGTCGACAACGCCCGTGTGGCCGAGTTGAAAGCAGCGATTGCCGATGGCAGCTATAAAGTCGACAGCAGCCGTGTAGCCAGCAAACTGCTCAACTTCGAAGCCCAGCGCTAGGCTACGGCCCGCGCCAGGCTTTTGGACGCTTAAAACCCAAGGCCAGCCATGCAAGACACTAATTTACTGCAACTGATCACCGACGACTTTGCTCCAGCGCAACACTTGCTTGAGTTACTGCAAACCGAGTCCCTCGCCTTGCACGGTCGGGACATGCCACTGCTCGAAGACATTCTGGCGCAGAAACAGGCATTGATCATTCTGCTTGAACAGCATGGCCGCAAGCGCAGCGAAATCCTCGCCAGCCTCAACCTGCCGACCAATCGCAACGGCCTGGAGCAACTCGCCAGCCATTCGAGCATTGGCGAGCAGTTGCTGGCCCAGAGCGATGTGCTGACCGATCTACTGGCTCAATGCCAGGCGGCGAACGCCAATAATGGCCAGTCCATCCTGGTCCAGCAGGCCGCCACGGCCAATCAGCTGAAAATCCTGACCGGCGGTGAACCGCCAGCGCTTTATGACGCCCGCGGATCAACCGCCAAGCTTGCGAAGCCGCGCCCGCTCAGTCAGGCTTGAGCCCGCAAATGACCACGCCCTATCAAGACTCGCAACATGCTGGCAATATACTGGCCAGCCGTAGTCATATTTTGTCTGGAGATTGATTAACCGTGTCCAATGCCTTAACCGCGGAAGATGCCCCGCAGCCACCCAAGGTGCTTACCACACCGTTGGAAATCTCCGGCAACCTGCGCCAACTGCAAGAAAGCCATGACCCGCTGATCATCACGTTCCATGAGCGCACCCAGCGCTTCCAGAGCTATCTGGTGGACGTGGACCGCGAGCGCGGGACCATCGCGCTCGACGAAATGATCCCGCGTGACGGTGAGCGCTTCATGCTGGCCGGCGAACCGTTCAAGGTCGAAGGCTTTCACGAAGGCGTGCGCATTGCCTGGGAAAGCAACGGTCAACTGACCATCGACGAGTCCGGTGACACCCGCTGCTATCGTGGCCCGCTGCCAGATGAAGTGGTTTATCACCAGCGCCGCAATGCCTTCCGCGCAGCCTTGAAGCTGGCCCAACTGGTCAACGTTGATCTGGACGGTGAAAAACTCAAGGCGCCGATCAGCGGCAAGCTGTTGGACATCTCCGCGACCGGCTGCAAGTTGCGCTTTGAAGGCGACATCACCGGCAGCCTGCAATTGGGTCAGGTCTACGACCGCTTCGCCGCCGCCCTGCCCTTTGGCAAAATGACGGCACCGGTCGAACTGCGTTACCTGCATTTCGAAGAAAGAATCTCCACCACCTTCGCCGGCATCCGCTTTCACAACATGAGCGGCCTGGTGCAGCGTCAGGTCGAGCGCTTCGTCTATCAGCTTCAGCGCGAAGCACGACGTTTCGACAAAGACGACCTGTAATTCCAGCGCCAATAAAAAACGGGCAGTCCCTTGCGGTGACTGCCCGTTTTTTTATGCCCCGATTTAAGGCCTGGCCTCGGTGAAGCTTTGCTCGCGGCCCGCGTCAGGGTCCTCCGGAGGTGGAGTGGTGGGTGTCTCGACCTCCGACTCAGGAGCCGGATCAGGATTGGCCGGGCTCTGCATCTGGTCCTGCACCACTTGCTCATCAACCCGTGGATCAAGGCAAGCCACCAGCGGCGAACTCGACATGCTGTCCGGCATGGCGACGTGATGCAGCGGCGCGTCGTCGACCTGATGCAGGTTGGTCACCGCTTTCGGGCGGATCCGCCACACCAGCACCAACGCAAAGAAACTGAAGAAGGCGTAGAGCATCTGACTGCCGAACATCTTCATCAGTACCCCGGCGACCAACGGCCCGATACTCGCGCCGACGCCGTAGGTCACCAGCAGCATCGCCGTCAGTGACACCCGCCGATCAGCCTCGACGTGGTCATTGGAAAACGCGACCGCCAGCGGGTACAGGCAAAACTTCACTAGCGAGCAGATAAAACCGGTGATGAACAACACCTCCAGCGGCACCTGCTTCATGATCGCCAGCGGCAACGCGGCGAGGGCCAGCACCAGCGCAAAACAGCGGATCAACAGCGCCCGGTCATAACGGTCGGACAACCAGCCCAACGGCCACTGCACCAGCAGGCCGGCAAAAATGCAGCTACCCATGAACAGACCGACCTGCTCCGTGGACAACCCTTGCTGAGAGGCATACAGCGGCGCCAGACCGTAGAACGAACCGATGATCAGCCCTGCCCCCAGCACCGTACTCAACGACTGCGGCACGCGCTTGATAAAGAAGCGCGGCTCCATCGGTGCCGGATGCAGCGGCGCCGGGTGAATCCGCCGCGTCAGAGCCACCGGCACCAGGCACAGGGCAAAGCACAGGGCGACCAGCATCAGAAGCTCCAGACCGAGGCCCGGGTGCATGACCAGAATCAGTTGCCCCAGCACCAGGCCAAGATAAGAAGCGATCATGTAACCGCTGAACACCGTGCCACGCTGCGAGGCTTCGGCCTGCTCATTGAGCCAGCTTTCGATGACCATGTACTGGCACATCATCCCGAGACCGACGATGACCCGCAGGAATATCCACGCCGGCAGCCAGTCCACCAGACCATGGCCCAGCACCGCCGCGCCGACAATCCCGGCGCAGGCCGAATAAGCCCGGATATGCCCGACCCGGGCAATCAACCGGTGACCGATCTTGCCCCCCAGCACGAGGCCGAAATAGTTGGCCGCCATCAACGCACCGACCCACAGGCTGTCGACATGGTCGGCCGCCAGGCGCAAGCCCAGGTAAGTACTCAGCAAGCCGGAGCCGATCAACATCATCAGCGAGGCGAAATACAGCGCTCGAAAGGGTTTCCAGATTTGGCGCATCGGCGTTCCGAGCGGCTCCTTGCGGTGAGAAACGGGCTATCCGAAAAGATAGCCCGAAGACGAAGGTTCGTCAGGCCTGGGCGGCTAAAACACGGCGCTCCCAGGGCGTAATTTCATCAAAGAAGCTGGTCAACTCCATGGTCTTCGAAGCGACGTAGCCTTCGATGAACTCCTTGCCGAACAGTTCCTTCGCCAATTGGCTACGTTTCAGACGTTCGAGAGCGGCATGCAAGGTACACGGCAACGAAAGATTATCCGGCACCTCGAACTCACCCTGGATCGCTTCACTCGGCTCCACTGTATTTTCGATGCCATACAACCCTGCCGCCAGGCTCGCTGCAATCGCCAGATATGGGTTGGCATCAGCGCCCGGCAGGCGATTTTCCACCCGACGCGCCACCGGCGAGCTGGCCGGAATGCGCAAACCGGCCGCCCGATTGTCGTGGGACCAGCAGGCATTATTCGGTGATGCGAACGGATGGCACAAGCGCTGATAGGAGTTCACGTTCGGTGCAAATAATGCCGTGAAATCCGCCATGCAGGCCTGCTGGCCACCGATGAAGTGACGGAAGGTCGCCGTCGGCTCGCCGGCCTCGTCGCTGAAGACGTTACGCCCGGTGGCGATCTCGACGATGCTCTGGTGAATATGCATCGAGCTGCCCGGCGTGTGCGCCAGTGGCTTGGCCATGCAGACCACCGTCAGCCCATGCTTGAGCGCCACTTCTTTAAGCAGATGCTTGAACAGCAATGTCTGGTCGGCCAGCAACAACGGATCACCGTGCAGCAGGTTGATCTCGAACTGGCTGACGCCCATCTCGTGCATGAACGTATCGCGCGGCAAACCGAGGGCCGCCATGCACTCATAGACTTCACTGAAAAACGGCCGCAAGCCGTTATTGGAACTGACACTGAACGCCGAATGACCGTCCTCGCGCCGACCGTCCAGGCCCACCGGCGGCTGGAACGGTTGCGTCGGGTCGGTGTTGGGTGCGAAGACAAAAAACTCAAGCTCAGTGGCCACTACCGGCGCCAGCCCAAGAGCGGCGTAACGCGCGATAACTGCTTTGAGTTGACCACGAGTCGACAGAGGGGAGCTTTCGCCGGTCAGTTCGTCCGCATCGCAAATGGCCAAGGCACGCGGCTGTTTGCTCCAGGGCAAGCGATGGATCTGCGCAGGGTCTGGCACCAGTGCCAGGTCGCCGTCATCGCTGCCGTAAAAACGCGCTGGCGGATATCCGCCCATGATGCATTGCAGCAGCACACCCCGCGCCATCTGCAAACGCCGCCCCTCGTGAAAGCCTTCGGCCGTCATGACCTTGCCACGGGGCACGCCGTTCAAATCCGGCGTAACACATTCAATCTCATCAATGCCCGTCAATCGCTGCGCGAGTGAGCGCTGGCCACCGGTTGTCATGACGCAATCCTTTGTAGTTGTGCAAGCCGCGAACGGCGACCGTACAAAATAGGCTCCGCGTGTTCGGAATATCAAGCAGCGACAAACAAAAACGTCATGGCGGACGACAACGCCGAAATAACCGTCACCACAATCCTTGTAGGAGCCGGCTTGCCGGCGATGGCGTTCGTAAGAACGCCGCAGAGTTCAAAGCCCTCATCGCTGGCAAGCCAGCTCCTACAGGGGGATGCGGGGTATTCAGGGGAGATAGAGGCTGAACACTCCACCGCCCAACGGGCCGCCGTTGCTGATTTCTGTGCGCCCACCGATGCCGTTGCGCTGATGCAAGGCGGCAATCCGTCCGGCGAAATACAGGCCCAAGCCGGTGCTGCCGCTGCTGTGGTTGATGCCCTGCACGTAATCGGCCTGACGCTCGATCATCTCGGCCGGATAACCCTCGCCATCGTCGTTGATGGTCAACACCAATTGCCCGGCCTCGTCGCTCACCGTGATCAACAATGCGTGACGGGCGTAACGGATGGCGTTGTTGATGCTGTTGGCCAGCACCGACGCAATCAGCTCACGGTCGAAGAAACCCAGCGGGCTCAGCGGGTCCACTTCATAGGTCGCCATGATGCCGCGACTGGCGAACACGTCCTGATGGCAGGCCAGTTGCGCTTCGATGAAGTCATCCAGTTCGTGATAAGCCGGCTGCAGCGGCATCTGGTTGACGCCGAGTTTGTACAGCCCCAGCAACTGAACCAGCATGCCGTTGAGGTGGGCGAACTCGAAATCGATCACGCCCTGCTCCGGGGTGTGCCGCGCCGGATCGGGCAAGCGCGCCAGCCATTGGCTGTGTGCCTGCATCAGCATCGCCAGAGAGTTCTTCATGTCGTGCACGGTGGAAGCAATCACCGTGGAGAAATCCAGTGCCGGGTTGTCTTGGTTCATCCGCTGAACGCCTTGATTTTCAGTTTCTGATAACGCGCATATCGCGCATCGGTGTCGGGCATCAGGCCGACCGTTTTCAGGCAGGCGCGACATTCTTCAAGCTCCGCCGATGGCGCGCTGGTGTCGGTGCCATGCAGCAGCGATTGCGCCATGTTCAACGCAATACTGATGTTCTTCGGTTGCAACGCCAGGGCTTTGCGGAACACCGCCCGCGCCTCCACCAGGTTGCCGGTCTTGTACACCCGCACGCCTTGACGGTTGAGTTCCGCAGCATCGTTGCCGGAGTTGAGGATGCTCGGGTCGTCGGTCAGCTTGGCGATACCCTGCATCACTGTCGGATCGTCGCCGTAGATTTCTGCGCAGTTTTTCAGCATCGACTTACCGGCATCAGCCTGCCCAAGCATTTGCAGCTGCTTGGCCACCAGCAGCGCCGCTTCGGCACTCATGAATTGCTCCATGCCATCGAGGCGCAACATCGCTTGCTCGGTGAGCTTTTCCGCGGTTTCGGCGTCGTTGAGCAACAGGCTGGTGGCCTTCATCAGCCGCGCACGAATCTGCAGGCCCGGGTCGGAAGGGTTTTCCTTGGCCACGGCACTCAGCGTGGTGTTGATTTCCAGCCGGGTCCGGGTGTCCAGGCCCTTTTCGCTGCCCTTGCTGATCAACGCATGGGCGAGACCGAGGTTGCTTTCGGCGTCCTTGAAACGTGACTGGGCACCTTGGCTGACGGCCTGACGGTAAGCTTTGGACGCGGTATCGAAATCTTCGTTGGTCATCGCCAGCTTACCCAGCAGCGCTTGCCGGCGTACGGCCAGCGGCGACAAACGAATCGCCTCCTCCAACACCTGTTGCGCAGCCTTGGTGTCGCCCTCGGCGACCAGCACATCGGCCATGCCGTCATACAGCGCCGGCATCATCGGGAACACTTTCAACGCTTTTTCGTAGACGCCCTTGGCCTGGCTGACCTGACCCCGCTTGAACAGCAACTGGCCCAGCCCGGCAAATGCCCATGGCAAAGGCCGATCGGCAATGATGCTGTCGTAGAGTCGCTCCAACGCTTCGTTCTGATTCAAGTCGCGCAAGGCATCGGCGCGGTAACGCAAACACAGCGGCGAGTAGCGGATGTCCTGCTTGCACAAGGCGATGCAGGCATTGAGCACTTCAACCGGTTTACCGCGATCGAGCGCCTGCAGGATCGGCTTGAGCAAGGTCTTGCGCTGCTCCAGACGCTCCAGGCGTTGGGCCAGGCCGGAACGGTTGAAGGGTTTGGTCAGGTAAGCATCGGGCTCGTGTTCCAGGGCGCTGAGCACCATCGCCTGGCTGGTCTCGGCGGTGACCATGACGAACACGGCTTCGTGGCTGATCAGCTTCTCGACCATCAGGTCTTCGAGAACCTGCTGACCGTTCTTCTTGCCATCACCAAGGTGGAAATCCTGGAGGATGAAATCGTAGGACTTCTGCGAACACATGCGCAGCGCCTGCTCGCCGGTGTCGGCGGTGTCCACGTCCTTGACGCCCAGCTCACGCAGCATGGACCTGACGGAACTGCGGAAATCCGAGAAATCATCGACGATCAAAAAACGCTTTTGGTGATACGACAGCATCGAAGATTTCCAGGCAATTTTAAGAAGAAGATCATGACTGTCCGGGTTATCGGCCAGCAGGGCCATTCACTTGAAGAATTGGAATGCATTTGCGCCGCTGGAGTCCAAATTTAAAAGGGCCGCGAATGCGGGCTAAATATTTGAAGGCGTTATTGAAAAACGGGATTATCCTGATTTATTGCAACGCGTCTGCTACCCCTCTTTCAGACCCAGACGCTCCCGTCGTCGGCACAGGCATAAGTTATGACCACCACCCCCAATCGCTCAGTGAACTCCAATGAGCGAAAGACCCTGATCCCCAGTACCCTGGATTTTCCGGTGGTGGGAATTGGCGCGTCGGCAGGTGGGCTGCAAGCCATCAAGCTGTTCTTCGAAAACATGCCGCAGGACAACGGCATGGCGTTCGTGATCATTCTTCACCTCTCCCCCGATCACCAGAGCATTGCCGACAGGATCGTCCAGGAATCGACCGCGATGCCGGTTCTGCAAGTCACTGAAAGGGTGTCCATCGAGAAAAACCATGTGTACGTCATTTCACCGGCACAACGCCTGTCGATGAACGATGGTTTTCTTGAGGTCAGTACCAGCGATACACGGGAATCCCGGCACGCCTCGATCGATCTGTTCTTCCGCGACCTGGCCGATGTCCATCGGGAACGAGCGTTCTGCCTGGTGCTGTCGGGCACCGGTTCCGACGGTGCCGTCGGTCTTTCGCGGATCAAGGAACAGGGCGGCGTCACGCTGGCGCAGGCACCGGAAGACGCCGAGTTCGATGGCATGCCCCGCGCCGCCATCGATACCCGTATGGTTGACCTGGTTCTGCCGGTCGTTGAAATGCCGCAAAAACTGCTGGAGCTGTGGCGTAACTCTCAGGAAATCAGCTTGCCCATTGCCAACGACCCCGAACCGCAGACCATTGTCGCCATCTCCGAACGCGAAGCGCTGGTGGCGGAGCAAATGCTGCACGACATTCTGATCCAGTTGCGTACCGGCACCGGCCATGATTTCAAACACTACAAACGCGCCACCGTGTTGCGCCGGATCGAACGGCGGATGCAGGTCACGTCTCAACCGGATCTGGCGTCCTATTTCCATTACCTACAAAACAATCCCGAAGAAACCAAGGCCCTGCTCGGCGACATGCTGATCGGCGTGACCAACTTCTTCCGCGATCGCGAGGCCTTCGAAGCGCTGGAGCGCGATGTCGTGCCGCAACTGGTCAGTGCCGCCGTGTCGGCACAGCCAGAGAAAGAAGAAATTCGCGTCTGGTCTGCGGGTTGTTCCACCGGCGAAGAAGCCTACAGCCTGGCGATGTTGCTCAGCGATCAGTTGCAACTCGACGCCAGTGCGGCTTCGCTGCAATTGTTTGCCACTGACATTGACGAGCGCGCCATCAGCGTCGGCCGGGCCGGGCTGTACCCGCAAGCCATCGTCACCGACGTGCCGCCCACGCGACTGCGGCATTACTTCCTCAAGGAAGATGACCATTACCGGATTCGCAAGGAAATCCGCGAAAAAGTCCTGTTCGCCAAACACAGCCTGCTGTCCGATCCGCCGTTCTCGCAGATCGACCTGATCGTGTGCCGCAACCTGCTGATCTATCTCGATCGCGAAGTGCAGCGCGAAATCCTGCAAATGTTCCACTTTGCCCTGCGCCCCGGCGGGTTCCTGTTTCTCGGCTCCTCCGAGAGCGCGGACGCGTGCCACGAACTGTTCGCCCCGGTAGACAAACGCAACCGGATCTTCCGCGCCAAAACCGGTACGGCCAACAGCCGCCGCACGCCGACCATGCCGCGTGGAGGCTACGTGCGGACCAACATTTCCCAGCAGCCGACGCACAGCGGTGTGCAGCGCAAAACCTCTTTCGCCGACATCCATCAACGTGCCCTCGAACAATCGGCGCCACCGAGCGTGATCGTCGACGCCAACGCCGACATTCTGCACATGAGTGAAAGTGCCGGGCGTTTCCTGCGGCACGTCGGTGGTGAGATGTCGCGCAATTTACTGACGTTGATCCTTCCAGAGCTGCGCCTGGAACTGCGCACCACGTTGTTCCAGGTTCAGCAAAGCAGCCTGTCGGTCAAATCCCGCGAGGTGTCGATCAAGCGTGATGAGCGGCGTTATCTGATCGATCTGGTCGCTCATCCCTACAAGGATGAAGGCTCGGACAGCGAGTACGTGCTGGTGATTTTCGAGGAGGTCGAAGTCGATCCTTCAGAGCTGGCGGCAACCACCGTGCTGCAGAACGAAAACCAGGTGCTGTCCAACCTCGAACGCGAACTGCAACGCACCAAGCTGCATTTGCAGGACACCATCGAACAATCGGAGGTCTCCAGCGAAGAGCTCAAGGCCTCCAACGAAGAAATGCAGGCGATCAACGAAGAGCTGCGCTCGGCCACCGAAGAGCTGGAGACCAGTAAAGAAGAGCTGCAATCCATCAACGAAGAGTTGCTGACGGTCAATTTCGAGCTGAAAACCAAGGTCGAAGAAACCGACAAGATCAACGACTACCTGACCAACCTGATCGCCTCCACCGACATCGCCACGGTGTTTGTCGACCGCAGCATGCGCATCAAGTGGTTCACCCCGCGTGCCACCGACATTTTCAGCATGCTGCCGGTGGACACCGGGCGCTCCCTGCTCGACATCACCCACCGCCTGCATTACGACAATCTGGCCGGTGACGCGGCGCTGGTGTTCGAATCGCTGAACATGATCGAGCGTGAAGTCAGCAGCACCGACAATCGCTGGTACATCGCCCGCCTGCTGCCCTACCGCTCCAGCGAAGACCACATCGACGGCACAGTGTTGACCTTCATCGACATCACCAAGCGTCGGGCGGCCGAAGAAGAGCTGCGCCTGGGCGAGGAGCGCATGCGCCTGGTCGCTGAAAGCACCCGCGACTACGCAATCATCACGCTCGATGAACAAGGGGTGATCACCACCTGGAACAAAGGCGCGGAGTTGATCTTCGGCTACAGCAAGGCCGAGGCCGAGGGCGCCTACTATGACTTCATCTTCTCTGCAGAGGACCGCGCCGCGGGCGTGCCGGAAAACGAGCTGCTGACGGTGCGCAACCACGGCCGCAGCGACGATGAACGCTGGCATTTGCGCAAGGATGGCAGCCGCTTCTTTTGCAGCGGCGAAGTGACTCTGCTCAGCGGCGATAACCTGCAGGGCTACGTGAAAATTGCCCGTGACCTGACCGGCCATAAACGCCAGCACGAAGAACAGAGCCAGGAACTGGCCGAGACTCGTAACACCAACAACCTCAAGGACGAGTTCTTTGCGGTCATGTCCCACGAGCTCAAGCATCCGCTGAACCTGATCCAGCTAAACGCAGAATTGCTGCGGCGCTTGCCGGTGACCAAGTCGCTGGCACCGGCGGCCAGGGCGGTGAACACCATCTGCGACGCGGTCACCAGCCAGGCGCGGATCATCGACGATCTGCTGGATGTCGCCCGGGTCCGCACCGGCAAGCTCAAGCTGCAAACGGTCGCCGTCGACCTCGCCAGTGTGCTGCGCGATGTCCACACTGTCGTGCTCAATGACCAGCATGACGTCACGGTCGAACTGCTCGTGCCGTCCGATGCATTGATGGTCCAGGCCGATCCGACACGGCTGGAGCAAATCATCTGGAACCTGGTGAACAATGCACTGAAATTCACCCCGGCCAAGGGGCGTGTGCAATTGATCGCCAGCCAGGCCGGGGACATGGCGCGGCTCGACATCAAAGACAATGGCGTCGGCATTGCCCCGGAAAACCTCGATCACGTGTTCGACCTGTTCGGCCAGGCTGAAAAACAACATGCCACCCATAACCGTGAAGGGCTCGGGATTGGTTTGTCGCTGGTCCGTCAGTTGACCGAGGCGCAACGCGGTGCAGTCGAGGTGAGTTCGGCCGGCGTAGGCACAGGCTGCACGTTCACCGTCTACCTGCCATTGGCCAAAACCGCCGGCGAAGCGCAAGCCGCTGCCCAGACCGAAGAGGCCTGCGGCAGACTGAGCGGACTGACGATTCTGTTGGTGGACGATTCCGCGGACGTGCTGGAAACCCTGAAAATGCTGCTGGAGATGGAAGATGCGCAGGTAATTGCCTTTGACCGTCCGGTGGCGGCGCTGGACGCGGCAAAAAGCACTCGATTCGACCTGATCATTTCCGACCTCGGCATGCCGGTCATGAATGGCCACGAGTTGATGAGCGCACTGCGTGAGTTGCCGCTCGCGAAGGATGTACCGGCCATCGCCCTGACCGGCTACGGGGCTCACAGCGACATTCAGAAATCACGACAGTCGGGCTTTGACCAGCATGTTGGCAAACCGGTGTCCTACGATGACCTGATCCAGACCATCGAGACGCTGCGCAACCAGCGCTGAAGCGCGCTCAGTTCAGATAGTCGCGCTGCACGCAAGCGCGCCGATCGATCACCTGCCTGAGACGCTCCTTGTGATCGGCCCAGACCATAGGGTCAACCTTGGTGGAGCGCATCAAGACGAGCATGGCCTCCTTGGCGTCCAGGTACTCTGACCAGGCATCGGCAGACCTGAGCTTCAAGCGTTCACGCTCAGTCATCTCCATCCGGCGCAACGCGACGACCGACTCATCGGTAATCACCGGACTCAACGTCAATTGCACCCGGTGCGGCGCGACGAACTCCTGAGTGTCCGCCACAATCTCTCTCGCCCGCTGGGTCCCCCACTTCAATGCGGCGCAGTAATGCTCACCCGCCTTGAGGTCATGATGCTCCTCGCGAATCGGCCAGCCATCAGCGCCATAGACACCTACAAAAATCTGGGTAACCCCTTCAACACTGATCCGCGCATGCACCTCGATTTGCACGCCACTGCCCAGCACTTCTTCGTGGGTGTGCAGAGGCAATCGCGTGTTGGTCCACAACCAGAATTGGGCGCCCCTGCGTCGCATCGATTTCGCTCCCTGTGTGGTCTTTGGAGTAAGGCACAGCAACGAGCGTCTTTCAAATGTTGGTCGTCAGGTGATCGCACACGAAAAAGCCCCGCCGGATACGAGATCCTGGCGGGGCTTTTTTGACAGCCACAGGGCTGGAAATTGATGGTGTCCCAGGGCAGGTTCGAACTGCCAACCTTCCCCTTAGGAGGGGGATACTTATTATCGACAACCGAAGACAGATTTTGAGAAAACCTCCAGAGACCCTTGCTAACCGGCTATTTCATAAGATTTTTTTAATACGATGAGCGACAGTCAAGGACAACGAAAGACGTTGAACGTCACCAGAAGTAGTTGCTAGAGTAGTAACCAGTAGTGACTACTTTTTGGTGACTTGATGGCCGGAAACACACAAGACAAACGGGTAAACGATCAGCGCCTGCGGGGGCTTCGGGACGGCGGAACGCTGACTGAGAGTATGTCCGGTCGAGGGACTGGAAGCATCCTGTTCAAGAAAATCGGATCGGTCACGACTGCGTATTACCGCTGGAATCTCAACAAGAAACCTGGACAGCTCAGCATCGGTCAGTACAAGTCCACACCCTCGTCATCAGGAATGATGCTCTCTGAGATCAGAGAAAAGGCACGAGAGCTTGTAGACATACTGCTCAGCTACGGCTGCCCAAAAGACTACTTCACACGCCAGGATGCTGAAGCTCGATCTCAAGTCGAAGCGGAAGCTAAAGCTGCTGATGAGATGGCAAAGCTTGGATCGTTCAAAGATCTATTAGACAGCTACTCTGCTGATCTTGCCGCACGAGAGAGGGTGAAAGCGCCGCAGATCGCACGCATGTTCACTATGCACGTCATCGAGCCTTTTCCTGAGCTTGCTCGCAAGCCCGCACGTGAAATCACAGACGCAGACATCTTCGAGATTTTGAGTAGACTGAAATCAGCAAAACCTCGAAGTCGAGGGAAAGGCAACACGACACCCGCACCAGCGACAAGCATGCGCTCGACAACTGACACGCTTCATACGTATTTGAGCGCCGCATTCAAGAGAGCTAAGAAAACGAAGCGGAATCTTGAGCGACCGAACCCTGATGCAAAAAATTTCGGATTGACTCATAACCCTGCCGAAGATGTAGGTGCGCTAGAGAACGTGTACACCGGCGATACAGAGTCCCTCCAGCAGCCCGAACTGATGGAGCTTTTGCTGCACCTGGATATGCTGCCAGAGCATCAGCGGGCCATAGCCCTAGCACCGATCTACCTTGGTGGTCAGCGACTGAAAATGCTGCTCGATTTGCGCTGGGAGCATGTAGATGACCAGGGTATGTTCGTTTTCGACAAGAAGGGCAACCGTACAGAGCCGCACCCGCATTTCCTGCCGTTTACCCCCCGAATACTTGAAATCATGGCTCCGCTTTTAGAAACACGGTTCAGCGATCTCGGCCCCTTCGCATTGTCCCAGAAGCTAGTTGGCACTTCGTACGCCAGTAAATTCTACAGCGGTGCCGGTACGACGCTGAGCGAAGCGGGTAAGACAAGGTACTTCAGCTGGAAAGAAGTGAGGGCAACTGCTGAGTCGGTCCTTGCTGGCCTGGGCGTAGCGAAAGAGACAAGGGCACATCTACTCTCTCACGGACGCACTGATGTGCAAGACAAGCACTATGACCGCAACGTGTATCTGCGAGAAAAAATCGATGCGCTGGAGGCCTGGTGTCAGTTTCTCGACAACGTGAAGAAAGGGGTTTTCCGCACTGACATTAAGATCGTGAGGCTGTCAGAGATCCGACCATCCCAACCAAAGCCCGCCAAATGAGCGGGTTGCCCTGCGCCAATCAGCTTGACAAAAAAGAAAACACTTGACCTAAACAGCAGAGATCATTATTATCTGATATATTATATGGCCGCAGGAGGCAAAATGAATGCAGTGATTTCTGATCGTTTTTTGAGCATGAGTGACGTAGCAGCTATTCTCGGGGTATCCAAGAGGACCGTTGAGAGAATGGAAAAGCGAGGGACGCTTCCGGCGAAGGCAAAGCTGAGTCATAAGACAGTGGGATGGCGCTCTAGCAGAATTCAGGAGTTTTTAAGCACCCTGTAAATCAGGAGCACCTGATGATCAGTCGCGCATAGAAGGCACCTTTCTAGGTGCCTTTTGCCATATCCGCTAATTGCTAATACTTATTTTTACCTGGTTCGGTCATGATCCCCCCTCCTCTTCCTTCAACTTGGCGTTGCCCCAGGCCAGAGCTTTTTTCGAATCGGCTTCTTTGATGTTCCAACCGCCAACGTTGCTGATCAATTGGCGTATGGGAGTCCAAGCCTTCCAAATTTCGTATGCTAATTGACGGTTCTCTGCACTCGTGCATTTTGGATCATCTTCGATCAGTACAGTGATGGATTCAGGCATTGCACTCATGAATTCGACTATTTTCGCACGAGTAAGATATTCCTTCTTCTTTACAGCTTTTTCTCTTTTGAGAAACGGGAACTCTCTGAAATACTTATCCAGCTTTGCGGTTGCTTCTGGAGCTGAGAATAGAGCCCTGACTTCGTGCTGCTTTTGAACAACCTGGTCGTAAGAAACAGTGATGAGCCTTTGCTTCTTCTCGCCATACTTCACCCTGTAAAAGCTTACACTCGTTGCTGCTTCTCTTATCCAGAGCCCGCCTTTTTCTTTACTAGCTTGCATGACCGCCTCTTCTTATTATTGTTATGGGCAAAATTAATTTGCTGCGCAGCTTTATTATAACATTAAAATAAGCATATATATCACGCAACGCCGCATGTGACAGAATTTCTTACAGCCTCTTGCTAAGTTGACCAGCTGGGGCTTGCTTGGAACAATTCCTGTACACATGTAGATAGGTGTAACGACTTTGTTCCTCAATACCTTGTGATAGCTGGTAGAAGTCGGCTTCTCGCGAACACCCTCTAGCTCATGTGGATACGCCCTGGGGGCGTAATCTGAAGGCGTCAGACTGACATTAGCTGGGTAGGGAGCTTCCAGAGACTACCCGCTGGCTAGATTCAGCGGAGCTGGTATTAAACTATGTCACTCGCTGACGCATGCGACATATCACATGAGTAAAGCAGGCAGCATGTGACATATCACACGCTTGCAAATTCAACACGTGACATATCACGTAACAAGTGAAAAATGGATGTGATATATCACGCTATAAAAACAAACAGAACGTGACATATCACACAAAAATAAATCCATCGCGCGATACATCACAATAAACCAATAAAGTTACGTGACATATCACGCCCCCAATGATGTGACAGAAAAACCATCAAAAACCAATGAGCCAAATAAAGCAAGTCAATATTTAATGTTATAATTAATTTGCAAAAACAAAATCTAAGCAAGCTATGTTTCTCCCCCGCACCAAACCTCGTTCCTCGGTCTGGCACGGTATCGAAACGGGCTTGTGCTCAAACCCGTCGGGTTCTGCGCTTTGAAACAAAATCAAAAAAAACACCAATAAATATAATAATAAGGTGAGCATAATGGAAAAGGTGAAGACCAAGGGCGGTCGCCCAAAAAAGGATAATCCCAGAACTGTGGTTTCGGAGGTTTATCTAACCCCCGAAGAAGCAGAGCAACTTAGAGCAGCAGGCCGGAAGTTCGGCTATTCATACCTCTCCCAATTTTTAAGGCTTGCAGCCTTCGCTCTCATCAAGCAAAAGGGCATTGGCCTAGATGCAAAGTTAGCTTCTGTTTCCGCCTATCTTTCTTCAATCGCGAGCGACATTAATTCTTTGAATGATATTTGCAGTCGTCCCGACATGCCAGAGTCTGCATTTGTACTCTCTGACTCTGCTAGAAGAAAAATCATAAAGCTAAACGAAATAATACAAAAACAATAATAAATGGAGCACAAAAATGATAAGCAAGGGTAAAGAATTTTCCCCGACTTTTAGGAATCGAATTGTCTATGAGTTTGCAGCGCGAGCCCAAGATTTCGAGAAACGAAAGCATGTTGAGTTCATCGGCGGAAATCTGATAGCAAAAAATCCGTACTACGAAGTGATGGATGACGGAGAGAGAAAAGTTTTTGTGGATGTTGAGCCGATCATTCATGAATTTGAAAGCTACACAAGTCTTTATAAGGGTGAAAGCAAAAAACTCTGTGGCCACTACATTTTATCTTTATCGAAAGGTGAGACATTAACGACAGCAGAATGGACTGAAGCCGTAAGAAAATACATGTGTGATCTTGGCTACGATGAAACAACAAAATACGTCGCCGTTATACATAGAGACACAGATTGTGAACACGCCCACATCGTTAGCTCAAGAGTTCGTCTCGTTGAAGCTGATCCTCTGAGTTCGCGTAGCGCTCTTGGAGCCCACTTCGAGCTAGTGAGCGATAGCAACGATAGATTCAAGGGTATGGATTCTGCGAGGGAAATTGAGCAGCTATACGAATTGGCTGCTCCCGTTACTGATGGGTGGACTAAGGAGATCACAGCTAAAGGAGATCCGGAAAAGGATCAGGCCCATATTATTAGAGGGATTTCAAAAGTCATATTCAAGGCAAGCAATCGCCCATCAAATATGTCGCAGCTAGTAGATAGATTCGCAGAGCGCGGCATCCAAATTCGTGTGCGAGATAAGAATGGTCTGGTAGAGGGCATCAGCTACAGGCTCGACCGGCAAGATGGTCGCTGGATCAGTGGCAGCACAATCATGTCCACGAAGCTGACTTTTCAGTCGTTACTGCGCAACGGAGTGAGCTACATAGCTTCCCGCGACAACGCAAAGCTTGGCCTGGGTATGCCAACAGCATCTCCAGACGCTCAGTCCGTACGTAATGACGGTGCCTTGTATCGTGCGTACGTAAAAATCAGCAAGCCGAATCAGCGTTTGAAATCGTACTTTAGCAAGCACTCTAAGCGTACATACATGCACCACTCCAATGATCGCACTCAGCTATTTATGGGTTTCAATTTCGGTATTTCATTCACTCTAAGGAAGAAAACCCGTAATGAGGTCGAGCTTGAGATCGAAAGGGAGCGCGTCGCCAAGCTTCTCGAAGATATGTTTAAGCTTATTCAAAAAATCATGGATACTCTTTTTCGTGGGATGGCTGTGCATTTCGACCGTGACGCCGATGTCGCAGACTACCCCCAGACAGCCTTGCGGCTAAATGCACCAGTCGCTGTGGACTCCACCGGCCAGTTCGTTTTGGACGAGAACTGGGAAGAGAGCGTCATGACGCAAACCAGAAATCAATTATTGAGCCTTGCCAAAATGTGTCACGAGAGTGAAAGAGAAGCGGTCCTAGGGCTTAACGCTTAAGAAAATTCATTGGAAATTGGGGCGGATGGACTTATTCGCCCCAGTGGTAGAGCGCTGTTACCCCTCCATCGCCCCCAAGGCGTAAGAATCAACGTCCCTTTCTATTGATGCAGCGCTGGCATAGCTTCCATTTCCAACCGTCGATAATTTCTTCGACAGCTGGGGAGTCACCGCAACGCTGACAAACTAGGCTCGTTGCAAGCTCAACGGCATAGCCAAGTTTTTGAATGTGAGGTGGTGCAAACGCGCAATCTACGCGTAGGAACCCGTGTTCAGGCCGAGACACGACTTCGCATTCGTAATCTTCGCTCAAATTTTCAAGGAATTGGCAAAGCCTTGCCAGCCGCGATAATTCTCACCAAGCCAGCTAAATTCGGTCTTAACGTCGGGCAGCATATGCCGAATTGACGCAAGTGGATCTACTGATTTTTCTCTTTCATTACTCATGATCAGACCCTTGGTTGACAACAAAGAATATTGGATAGGTTTCGCTGCTGCGTGAAATCCGGGTTTTTGCAGTGCCCGTAGGTCTATTGATTTCGCGCAGAGACGTTTTTGACAGGGTGGTTTTATTGGATAGGTTTGTAGCAGTTTACCTGGCTTTCATGAGAACGATCGGCAATCACCCCCTCAAACCCGCTGGTCAGCTTACGGCGAAGCCGTGTCAGTATTCTTCATCAGGCACGAAGAATCCGAGCGGCCGTATCACTTTATCAACCGCACCTGCGACTCTCGGTTCTGCGTAAAACTCTCTTAGGTTGTAGCTAAGGGCAACCGCGAGTGTTAGCTGTCCCTCATCTAGTTCGTTTGGATCGAACGGCCACAATTCAATCCTAGTAATTTGTTTGTCGTTAAATCCAACATTGTCGACAAAAATCTTCCCCTCTGAAAACACCGGCCAGCTTTGGATCGGCACTGCGAATGTTTTATGCGGCCGATCAGCGAGCATCGTTCGAGCATCGAGAAATGTATCGCCTACAGGTACTAGCCCGTCGCCATGCAACCCTCGGACGTGGAACTCGGCAAGCTTCGGCGAGGAAACAAACTTTCGCACATCTGCAATTGAAATCAGGCCATCGCGGGTACCCGAATGCAGCGCATTCAATAGTTTTTTGAGTAGATCCGGCTCGTTAGCCATTACTACGAGTGTCATATCATTCATTAACGCTCATCACATCGGTTCACCGTGTTGTGTAGTTCGGACTAAGCAACTGCTTATTAATATACACAGGAGTCACGGCTGGTGCACTCGTAAATCTAATAACTCCGCGACCGTGGATCGCAAGTAACCAGGCCTTAAAGCAGCCTCTGGTTACACAGTTGTGTAACTATTGCTAATTTGGCGAAGACCGGGCCTTGAAAAAGGCTCTGGTTACACAGCTGTGTAGCTATTGCTAATTAGACGAAGGCTGGGCCTTGAAAACGCCTCTGGTTACACAACTGTGTAACTGTTGCGCATCTCGCGAAGACCGGGCGTTGAAAATGCCTCTGGTTACACAGCTGTGTAACTGTTGCGCATCTCGCGAAGACCGGGCCTTGAAAATGCCTCTGGTTACACAGCTGTGTAACTGTTGCTAATTTGACGAAGGCTGGGCCTTGAAAAAGCCTCTGGTTACACAACTGTGTAACTGTTGCGCATCTCGCGAAGACCGGGTCTTGAAAAAGTCTCTGGTTACACAGCTGTGTAACTGTTGCGTATCTCGCGAAGACCGGGCCTTGAAAAAGTCTCTGGTTACACAGCTGTGTAACTGTTGCGTATCACGCGAAAAGCGGGCATTGAAACAGCCCCTGGTTACTGTTTAACTATCACGCATCTCGCGAAAACTCCTATTTCTTCGCCTTCAACGTAATTTAAGCTACTATATTGTCTGTGGGATAAAGTTTTAGAGGGAGATTGATAGTTTGAAGTGTAATGAGTCGTGTACTTGCGAAAATCTCCACGCAACGGATTAACCAGTCGCTGGCAGATCTTATGTAGCAACGTAGATCTCGATGCGGTGTTTACATTTTCGCATAGTTTATACCGGTTGCTACCTGGGATGAGACGACGCGTATGAGGTGGCCCAGTCGCTCAAGGAAGTAGTATGCCACGAGAAGGTAAATATCGTGGCTCATGGCCACCGCTGCCCCCAGAAGAGGTTACTAAAACTATGCAAGAATCACTCGATGCACTTTTGTGTGCGCGATATCCGGCCATTTTTTCAGCCGATAGCTCGGCAGGGCAGCGCTTGTTCGGCTTTGAGTGCGGTGACGGCTGGTTCACACTTATCGATGCTATGTGTGAGTTGATTCAGCACGACATCGAGACCAATGGCACTCAGCAATTTGTGGCTGTACAAGTTAAAGAAAAATTTGGCGGACTTCGTTTTTACTACCGAAAGGGAAGCGACTATGCAGCCGCTGTGATTGAACTCGCGGAATTTCTATCGCCGTCCATCTGTGAGATATGCGGCGCTCTCGGCAAGACGGTGTCTCTCTTCGGTTGGATGCAAACGCGTTGCCCGGTGCATGAGCACACGACTGTTTATGAGGGGCCTCTCCTGACATTGGAGGATAACCTACCGCTAGTTCCACCGATGGGTGAGTTGCTAGGCGCGGCGTTGGCGTTTTTCGCGCTTGATGGTCAGGCCGCGGCCCGCTGGTTGACTCAACCTGCGCCTGCGCTTGCACATACGGTTCCGTTGGCGTTAGCAGGATCTGCGGACGGCCAGCGCCAGATCTTGACGCTCATCGGACAACTTGAGCACGGCATCACTCCGTGACGCAGTTACGGATGTTACCGCTGACCTAAAACTGACTCAGGCATCTGCGGTGACACTTCGCGAATCGGGAGTGCTCCCTTCAGAAATAACAGGGTTAACTGAATCGCCCCTAGTTTCGTAGACGATATTGGGCGTCTGCTTTTGGTCGATTAGCCTTATCTCCCCGACGATTCGCCTCCGCACCGTGTGAGTCCATCAGATGCCTGCCAATAGCATGGTCAAAGCCAGGCAAGCTCAACCTGACCGTATGAATGTTATTATGAGCTAGGGGAGTTAGCTGGTCCCTAATTAAGGACTGCTCTCGCCCCATTGCGGTCCGTCGCGAAGGGCCGTATTCGACCCGAAGCCGCCTGTCGTACCAAGGTATTCCTCATCTCTGTCGTACAAATCCCCCCTCTGTGCTTACAAAATTAGGTGGGTTCAGGGCAGACCGAACGCGATCGTTCAAGCGAACAAAGTTAGTGGATTCAGAAAGCTAATATAGCTTTGATTGTAGTGGACACTTTTCATTTTTTATTCAGGTCAGCAAGAGATATTTCGTATTTTTTCTCCATATGCCTTATGACTTTTATCAGTGCCTTGTAAATATATAAATGATTCGCGCCAAACTTATACTTCCCAAGGATCAGGTCATCTGTAGAAAGGTGACCTGGAATATGTCGCTCCTTTTTCTCTAATAATGGGGATGAAAAAGTAACTGGGTATCTGAAAAATCTACCTTCGCCGTCCCACACCCCCCATGAGCTATAATTTTGAATATTGCCATTGTAGCACTCGGAAGCGATTATCTCTTCCATCTCTATAAGCAGATCACGAAATGGCTCAACTTCACGAGAAATATTTTTTATGGTTTTTATTTCACTTAAATATTTTTGGAAAGTGCCCCAGACGTATAAGTACTCGCTACTAGAAAGCACTGAGGCGACATCTGTTTTGGCGGCATTAATTAATCGTCTTACTGTGATCTCGTCAATTTCCTCATCGCGATAGCACATTATGGATTTGTATGACTCTATCTCAGCTTCGCAGAGGTCAAAAGTGTCACTCCATGAGGAGTTATCGTCATGATCGCAGTACCCCTGTATTTCACTTGCTATATCGTCCGGAATACCATCAAAAAGATGTATATACTTATTGTACGCTTCTATTTCTATTCTTACCTCCTTCTCTTGATCGTGCATTGAATATGCCATCATCAATATCGTAATACCAGCAAACATATTCATGTATTTTTTTTAGTATTTCGTCTGGTGGCATCATGTAAATCTCCATTGAGGAAAAGCTACAATTGAGGGCATGCAACGCTTATTGAAAATGTAGTGGTATTGCAAAAGAATACCAATACCAAACTGCAATGATAGATTTAATCTGTGAATGCGCCCCGCACTTAAATAAATTGAACAAGTGATAAGCTCACGTTGCTTGATTAGTATAGGCGACAAATCTAACAGTGCACGTAGACATGACCTTGCTTGTCTGCTGACTGCTTCTGGCCATTTCTGCTTGGCGTGACCGGTAGAGATCGACCCAATGACGGTGGCTACAGGCAGAATCCGGCCAAAAGCGGACACGGAGAATCTCAAATATCGACGCATGAAAGGCTACATTCAGGGTGTCATAGCTATTTTCAAAATTACGGCGCAGAGGCTAAATTCCGCTAATATCTATTTGCCACCTAGCTGCCACCTTGCTTATCCGTCCATGGAAGTGAAAATGTCGATACTCAATGATGTATTGCTCTGGTCTGAGAAGGATCTATCACTGTGGCTGAGAGACGCCGCGCGTCGACTCTTGCTAAATCAGCAATTGGATTTGCAGGACTTCAGGGACCTGTATGCATTGCTGAAGCATGATAAAGGCATTGAAATCCCTGGAGGGCTAAAAGCGGTGCCTTTGAGCGCTGACCATATTCCCGCAGGCGGCGAAGCCGCAATCAGCGTTACGCTTCATTCGATGAGCGACTTGCAAAACGTCAACAGAATCATGCCGGGGCAAACGCTCCCATTCTCGGAGAAGGGAGTCACGGTGATTTATGGAGGCAATGGCGCAGGAAAGTCAGGGTATGCGCGAGTTCTGAAGCATGCTTGTCGAGCACGTGATAGGGGTGGGGATATTCTTGGCGATGTGACCAAGGCTGGAGTACAAGGTGGAAAGCCTAGGGCGACGTTTACGGCGTGCCTGAATGGAGACGTAAGGAGTTTCCATTGGACTAGTGGCTCAGTAGCCCCTCCCGAGCTGTCCTACGTCAGCGTCTTTGACTCATTTTGCGCCAACGCCTACCTCCTCGAAGGCGATGCGGCTTATCTACCTCGCGGCTTAGATGTTGTTGAAGCTCTCGCGGGTAAAGTTGTACCAGAAGTGCTAGCGCTCTTGAACGAAGAACTCAATGGTGTCGACGTGTCACTTGATATCCTTTCAGGCTTCGATAAAACAAGTGCTGTGGGCAAGCTTTTTCAGGGGTTTGACGAGAACACCAACCGAGAAGAAATATCTCGATTGGGAGCACTATCGTCGGAGGAATTTGAGCGGCTTGGTGAGCTGGAGCTAGCAATTGCAGAGCCAGATCCGATACTCAAGTTTCAAAGCCTGAAAACTTCTGCATCCCATATCAAAAGTTTGGCGAAAACAATTAAGGAAAAAGAGAAGTTCACTACTCAAAAAGCGCTGGAAAAATTGCAGCGTTTCGCCAAGGAGTCAGCCGATGCCAAGGCGGGAGTTGACGCGGCTGCACTACTGCTTAGGGCTGAGGATGAGCTGTTGCCCGGTACGGGGGAGACCATTTGGAAAGAGTTATTCCTAGCTGCGAAAAAATATTCAATTGAAGTTGCTTATGTTGGGCATGACTTTCCAAGCGAAGGTGAGGGAGCTGTATGTGTGCTCTGCCAACAACCGGCTAAGTCTGTAATCGGTAGAATGCAACGCTTCAATAATTTCATTAGTGAAAATGCCACCAAGGTAGCATCTGAAAAAAAAGTTGCATTAGAAAAAATTTTAGATCAGATAGATCGTTCAAGTTTTGACTTTGGGCTTAATCAAGCATTGGCGGTAGAGTTGGAAGGTGCATCAGCGAATCTAGTAGAAAATTTAGAGTTGTATCAGAAACAGCTAGACGCATACAAAGTGTGGATGCTTGAGGCCGCAAAATCCTTAGATTGGGAAGTGGTTCCAAAGCTGGCTAAGAGCCCAGTGGCTGAATTGAGGCAATTTGCTGCCAGTAAAATTTGGAAAGCACGAGTATATAAAAGAGCTTCAGATCCAGAAAAGTTGAAGAGGCTGTCTGAAGAACTGGTTGAGCTTAAAGCTAGGCGACTGCTTGTACCTCTAGCAGAAGCAATCTTAGCACTGCACGATAGAGTAGTTTATCGAGCTAAACTCGAAGCCTGTAAGGCCGATTTGAATCCTAGAGTTTTGTCTGCGAAATCTAAGGACATTGCAGGGAAAATTATCACCGACTCCTTACGGAAAGCACTTGATGAAGAGTTTACAAAGCTCGGCATTGGGCACATTAAGACTAAGCTAAAAGAACGAGTCGATCGTGGGACTGTGAAGTTTACTCTGCTGTTAGATCTTCCTGCGGCAAAGAAAATTGAGCACGTACTGAGTGAAGGTGAACAGCGTGCTGTATCACTAGGTGCATTCTTGGCTGAGCTTAAACTATCAGAGCATCGAGGGGGGATCATATTTGACGACCCTGTTTCCTCGTTAGATCATGTAAGACGACGCCTCGTTGCAAAGCGTCTCGTGGAGGAGGCGGCTAGCCGCCAAGTTATAGTCTTGACCCATGACATCTCTTTCCTAAGCGAACTTATCGATACTCTTAATGAAGAAAAGCAAATCCCCCATCTTGTCCATCACTTAGAATGGGTTGGCGATGCAGCTGGAGTAGTCAAACAAGGACTGCCTTGGGATAAAACTGGTTATAAAGAACGGGTAAAGCAGTTGGGGGATCGAGCGAAAAAAATGGAGCCTTGGCCTATTTATCCTGGTGAGGCTTTAGTTAGAGATGTTCGACTGTTATACAGCGATATTCGTGCCACTGTTGAGCGAGTTGTCGAAGATGTAGTGTTAAATGGTATCGTGACGCGGTTTAGTGATATGGTTGGCGTAGGAAATCTTCATAAAATCACTGGCCTACGAAAACAGGACGCTGATGACATCGTCGCGCTCTGGAAGAAAGGTCATCGAATCACTGAGGCGCATTTCCAAGCCCCTAACAAGGAGATGCCTGTAGCTAACTTGGATGAAATAAAAAATGATATTGAGTCTATTCAAAGGTTAGCTGATAATGTCAATAAGTTTCGCGCTAAACCAATTGAGGCTTAACAGTGTCGGGTCCTGGTGCGCCACATAATCATGGTAGACGATGTTTGAACGATTTTTTAATCGTGCTCTGCCCCGATTCAACGACTAGCTAGAGCCCGCTCGATAACTAATCGCTAGATAAATGAGGGCGTTATATGACTCCAGTTTACAGGTGGAACGGTGAGTATTTTGGATTCTTTAATAGTTCTGGTCGCCTATTCAATGCAGCATCGAAGTATTTAGGGTGGGTTACAGACGATGGTCGTGTTTGGGGCGCCAATGGGCGTTTTTTGGGGGAGGTTGTGAGCGAGAACTACATACTCCGGCGCACCTCTACGGCTACGCCAGCAACAAAAGCATCCAGGGCAACTCCCGCAACACCTGCCACTCCAGCGCGTAAAGCAAATCGAGCCGGTAAGGCTGGAAAAGCAGGCTGGGTGGATGCGTTAGATGAGTTTGTGGCAGCCTAATGATGTGCTCAATTGCAACTCACTTCGTTCACTGGACAGTCAAAGTCTGAGCGACCGCTTCTGGCCGATTCTGTTGAAAAAGTCGGCCATGGTTTTCACGGTAGAAAAGTACGCACTTGAGATTGAAATCTTTACATTGAGCAGAGGATTCCGGGCTCAGTTTTCGCGTAGCGGCACGCAAAAAGGCGTTTTCAGCAGTCAGTATGCGGGCAGTCTGGAAGAACCGACTTTTTCAACAGAATCGGCCGATTTCTGCCAGTCGCGACTGACCGAAATCGACCCATGGCGGACACTCAGTGATCGCCAATTCACCATTGAGTAACGAACTCCAGTGCCGACCTAATTACGCTTTGACAGCGATTCAATGATGCGGCATTGCTCGATTACTCCACCCTGACAGCATAGATTCAAGCGTTGCAACTCCGCTTCAAGGCCTTGCAAGTCGCGAATACGCATTCTCACCTGTTCCAATTGAGCTTCGACCTTTGCGTCTACCCCTGCGCAGGAAGCATCACGTCGATCAGCAAAACCCAGTAATTCACGAATGTCATCAAGGCTGAATCCGAGCGAACGACTTCGGCGGATGAACAGTAGACGGTCACGCTCCTCATCCGTGTAATAGCGGTAGCCTGATGGCGATCTGCCGGCAGAGGGCAGCAGCCCCAGCTGTTCGTAGTAACGAATGGTTACCGCTTTGGTATCGGTGGCTTTCGCCAAGGCACCAACCGTGTAAGTGGCCGCATTCATTTCGCTTGACCTTATAGTCGCTAGAACCTTCATTCTACTCACATCAGTCAATTAGCAAATCCTCGCGTGCATGTGCCTCATTTACAAGAAAGGGCTTTAACTTGATGCGAACCACTCATCCACACCCACACCCACAACCTCAATCCCAAGGTTGGGCATTACTGCTTTGTGCATGGCTGATTGCACTGGTTTCCACCATTGCCGTGCTGTTCGTTGGCGAAGTCATGGGACAGGAACCCTGCGTACTTTGCTGGTTTCAGCGTGCCTTCATGTTTCCCCTGGTGCTGGTGCTGGGTGTCGCTTGCTGCATGTCGGACATGGGCGTCTGGCGTTACGCATTGCCTTTGGCCGTAATGGGGTGGTTGATCGCCCTGTATCACAACCTGCTTTATTTCGGCCTGATCCCCGAAAGCATCAAACCCTGTGGTGTCGGCCCGTCATGCTCCGGTGCTGACATGACCATTCTCGGCAGCGTGCCGCTGCCCTTGTTATCGCTGGGCGTATTCAGCCTTCTGATCATTCTTCTTGTTCTTATCCGCCGGAGATTCACCCTATGAGCCGACGCACCCTCGTCCTCGCCATCAGTGTCCTGGCCGTGATCGGCTTCGCGGTCGCTGCATTTTTTTATGACCGCGCCTCCACGGTGCCCCAAACGACTGCCCCGGTGCAGGAAGCCGGCGCGCTGGTGCGTTTCAATTCGCCAAGCTTTGGCCCTGCCAAGGCACCGGTCACCATTGTCGAGTTCTTCGACCCATCGTGTGAGAGTTGCCGCGCCTTTTATCCCATTGTGAAAAAAATGATGTCCCAGCATCCAGGTGATGTTCGTTTGGTGCTGCGTTATGTCCGACTTCATGTCGGTTCTGAAGAAGCCATCCGCATTCTGGAAACTGCGCGCAAACAGGGCGTGTTCGTACCGGTACTTGAAGCTGTACTTGAGGCTCAGCCGCAATGGCATGACGACGCCAAGGCTATGGCGGCTTGGGACGCAGCGGGTCAGGCAGGCCTGGACGTAGCCAAGGCCCGCGAGGACATGATGTCTGCTGAGATCACGGCGACCATTGAACGAGACGCTGCCGATGCGAAAAAGGTAGGCGTCAGCGGAACGCCGACTTTCTTCGTCAACGGTAAACCGCTAACCAACTTCGGTGCCCAGCAGCTCTATGACCTGATCTGGAGCGAGATCAACCAGTCGCGATAAACAAGATTAGCGATGCTGAAAACGGGTCAACGATCTTCACGATTCGCTTGACCTTATAGTGGCTATAGGGTGTTCACTCTTTGCCATGTCCTGCTGAGAGTGCCCTTATGAAAAGCTGTTGCGGTGACAAGCAAGCACCTGAATCTCAGGTCGGCGTCGAAGTGTTTGATCCGTCAGCAGGCTCGGATTGCTGTTCACCTGCTGCACCCGCCTGCGATTCAGGCACAGCGAAAATTCAGTCCGCGAGCAGTTGTTGTGCTCCGAAAGCCACAGACGTGAACCCAGCAGCTACCAGAACAGAAGAGGCCGGTTGTTGCGCACCTACTCCGGACGGTGGCAAATCTTGCTGCGCTGCCACAGTTGCGCCGTCCACCCTGTATGCCCTGGCCGAACCGAGCAAACCTGCCGCTGCGGTCGACAACGATCTTTTTACCGAAGTGTCCCGCCCACCATCAGACCCGAAGGCTTGTGCACCAGAGGTTCTTCAAACGGGTGCCAGCGACGGGGCTCGCTTCAGCAGTTTCCGCATTGGACAGATGTGCTGTCCCTCCGAGCAGACCATGATCGAGGGCAAGCTCGCTCGAATGAGCGGTATACAAAAGCTCGAATTCAACATGATGAACCGAACGCTGGGCGTCTGGCACGAGCTGCCGGATACCTTGGGTATCGAAGCAGCGGTGCTGTCACTGGGCATGCATGCGGAGCCATTGATGGCTGAGAGCAAGGCACCTGAGGCCAACGCAGCGCAAACCGAGTCGCAAGCTAAATCCGTGCGTAAAGGTAGTTGGTGGCCATTAGCGTTGTCCGGGGTTGCTGCGGCAGGCGCGGAGATCTTGCATTTCACCCAATCGGCTCCGGAATGGGTGATTGCCGTCGTAGCCTTGTTTGCCATCGCACTCTGTGGGCCTACGACCTATAAGAAAGGCTGGATTGCGCTCAAACACCTGAATCTGAACATCAATGCCTTGATGAGCATCGCGGTGACAGGTGCCGTGTTGATTGGGCAGTGGCCAGAAGCGGCGATGGTCATGGTGTTATTCACCATTGCCGAAATGGTTGAGGCGAAGTCGCTGGATCGTGCACGTAACGCTATCAAGGGGTTGTTGGACTTAACCCCGGAACGCGCAACTGTCCGCCAATCTGACGGTTCCTGGTTGGAAGTCGATGTGAAGTCGGTGGGCATCGGGGCGCTGGTTCGGGTGCGTCCTGGTGAGCGTATCGGCCTGGATGGTGACGTCGCTTCCGGGACGTCTACCGTCAACCAGGCCCCCATCACCGGTGAGAGCCTGCCCATCGAGAAGTCGGTTAATGATCCTGTGTATGCCGGCTCCATCAATGAATCGGGCTCCTTCGAATACCGTGTGACAGCCGAGGCCAACAACACGACGCTGGCTCGAATCATTCACGCCGTTGAAGAGGCCCAAAGTTCGCGGGCACCCACCCAGCGATTCGTCGATAAGTTCGCCAAGGTTTACACGCCAGGGGTGTTCTTCTTCGCCTTGGCCGTTGCGGTGTTGCCGCCCTTGTTCATGGCTGGGATATGGACGGACTGGATTTATCGCGCCTTGGTGCTTCTGGTTGTTGCCTGCCCCTGCGCACTGGTCATTTCCACGCCGGTATCCATTGTCAGCGGGCTGGCGGCAGCGGCTCGAAAAGGCATCTTGGTTAAGGGTGGTGTCTACCTGGAGATTGGCGCCAAGCTGAGCTTTGTCGCGCTGGATAAAACCGGAACCATCACCCACGGCAAGCCGGTTCAGACCGACTACCTGCCCCTGGCCGAGACTTCAGATGTTGCGCCTCAATTGCTTGCCGCCAGTCTGGGGGCTCGTTCGGATCACCCGGTCTCGCAGGCAATCGCCAGGCATGAGGGGCTGGGAGCTTCAACGCTCAAACAGGTAGAGAGCTTTGAGGCTATTCCCGGTCGTGGGGTGAAGGGCTCGATCAATGGACAGCTTTATTACCTTGGAAACCACCGTTTGATCGGAGAGCTGGGGCTGGGTACACCACAGCTTGACGCGTCTCTGAGTCGAATGGAGCGTCAGGGGAAAACGGTCGTGGCGTTGACCAGCGTCACTCAGGTATTTGCACTGTTTGCCGTGGCCGATACCGTAAAGGATTCAAGCCAGCTTGCCATCAAAGAACTGCACGAGTTGGGCATCAAGACCATGATGCTGACAGGTGACAATGCGCACACGGCTGAAGCCATTGCCCAACGCGTTGGAATTGATGAACCGCGAGGAAACCTGCTGCCTGCCGACAAGCTGGCGGCCATCGGTGAGTTGCAGAGCCGCAACCACGTGGTGGGGATGGTGGGTGATGGAATAAACGATGCGCCAGCGCTCGCCAAGTCCCAGATCGGCTTCGCCATGGCTGCCGCTGGTACGGGAACCGCCATCGAAACGGCTGACGTTGCGTTGATGGATGATGACCTGCGCAAGATCCCGGCCTTTGTTCGCCTGTCACGGCAGACCGCGCTGATCCTCAAACAAAATATCGGGTTCGCCCTCGGCATCAAGGCGGTATTCCTGGTGTTCACCTTGATGGGATTGGCCACGATGTGGATGGCTGTATTTGCCGACGTTGGGGTCAGCTTGCTGGTGGTTCTCAATGGCCTCCGACTGCTGAAGAAATAGAGTGGCGAGGTCGACATGAAAGAGGCTTTGCGTAGCGCCATAGTTGAAGCCTTCCGTGAGGCTGGACTTGCTGTGAGGGCCCGTGACTTTCAGGCGGCCTACTGCTGGTTGGAGCGGGCGCACATCCTTACCCAACGTATGCCCCTGGCTCACGCGAAATCTCATTGGCGCATGCTGAACCTGGGGTTGCTGACGAAGGATTGGCGGGAGGTGGTGGGTCAGCTCCCGCGTATCGTTGCGGCGTTGTTGTTTTCCAGGATTTGGGTGCCAATCGGCAACACGGGGAGAGCGCGCATCAGTGCCTTTTCTGTCATGCCGCTTTCCGCCGATTTAGAAGAACTGCTACGCGAAGACTAGCGCAATCCACTGGCTCTTCTTACCACAACCCTGAAACTCAAGTGCACCGATGTTCCCTGTTCTTCGTGGCGCGACAGGCTGGCTTCACCACCAAAGCTCTCCATGATCTGCTTCACCATGATCTTCCCTATGGTCAAACAGCTCGTTTTCAGAGTGTCGGAGTGGCATAACCGGAATGACTGCTTCAGCCGATTTCTGCCCGTCGTGACCGACCGGAGTCGACCCACAGCAGTCGGTCGTTACTCCTACGAATCAGGTACGACTCAGTGAACATGAGCGTCGTGATCTCGCTCTCATCAATGCCAAGGATGGATCCACTGAATATTTTCTAAGCCTAGTAACAACGCGGTACGTTATAAACCTGAGGTTCGATTCCGACATTAAATCAATTTGGCACGTTCAAATAGCACGAGGCTCACCAACACAAGAATCAGCCAAGATATTCGGGTCAACGTGCGCAGCCTGGATTTCGCCGCAGATGATGAGCCTGAAAGTTTTGATCTGGAGCGATTAATCTCTTCCTGGACCTCGTCGATGCCCACGACCACGTCATCGTATTTGGATACCGACTGCTCAAACTCTTCGCCTAGCAAATCAATATGACCGATAACGTTGCTGTTGAGGGACGCGATCATCCATGTCGAAATCAACAGGCCAACAAAGACCACGAAGAAATCCCAGCCGGTAGTCGTAGACTTTAGGATTGCACCTACAGCGACCACGCCGCCTGGAATCGCAAATGCCTTGGTCTGCTGAGCCATGATCGCATCTTGGACCTTGCATAAAAATCCAACGCGCTCACTCTCAATTCCGGCCAAGATTTTGTTCACCGAAAACTTGCTTACATAAACCTTGTAGCGCTCGGTGTAGCCTTGATAAAACTTGCCCAGCGAGGACATCAAAAACTTGATGTTTCGGCTGTCCTCTTCCTTGAAAAACTCGATCAAAGCTTCTCGCATAACGTGCCGCCGCTCATCGCAGTGGACATCATCCTCCTCGCCGACAGCCGACTCTAGCGTCTTGGCGCGCTTAGCCCCAGCCTCGTCGACATCAATCGACATCAGCTCGGTGTAGCTCATTGCGTACCGAACTTCCTGCTTCGTGAGGAACGACTCCTTAGAGCTGAAAAACACGTATTTCATCGGCTGGGTCTCATCACCTTCGTGATGACAAAGGGACTTGAGCATTGAGCGCAATGAGAAATACACACCCAGCCGGAGATTGAATGACGCCATCCCTTGCGCATCCATCCCGATCACATAGTGGTGCTCGGGCTTTGTCGCCTTAGTCCGTACCGCATGCCATAGAGCCTCCGCATCAGCGAAAAAAGGGATATAGCGATCAGTCCACGCAGCGCTCGTCATAAGATAAATATGATTGCCCATGCGCTCCAGACTTTGGGGGCTTTCGCAACCGTGTCGAGTCAGAAAATCATTGATTTCTGCGTCGTCCAGCGCCTCAGCATTGAGCACCAGTTGATCGTCATCCAGTGAGATCTTGTCTAGCATCCGTGCACCCTCAAATGTTCTCTGCACCTATGCCTTTTAGTCTTTCCGAGACATCGCTTGGCAGCTTTATCGTCAGATAAACGAAATCCTTATCAACGCTCAAGTCAGCGCCCTTGTCACCAATGGCCACAGCATCAAGCTTGACGCGCCCGTCAAAATCTCCAGACGGTAGTTTGACGTCGACGAAACCCATATTTTTCGCAGTGACACTTGAGGGTTGGAATTCCTCACTGACCTTGAAACGTTCTGAGTTTTCAGAAATAAACTTCGTGAGCCCGCCATGGTGTGGGGATTTTGATGGCAAGCACTTGTCGATTTCACGCTGAATTTCCGAAAGGTGCACCCTTTCCCCCGCTCTGTTTTCAATGTAACTGACCACGCGGGTGTGGATTTTTCGCCTATCGGCTGCCGATAGGTCCTTCGCCTCCTCAACAAAATATGCTGCCAGCGCGCTCTTTAGGTTGTCGACGCATACCTTGCCTGGGATCGAGTCGGAGCAGCCCAGGGCGGCGTTGAAAAACTCGCTCTTGGAATTGCCCTTAATGAAGTAGAGATATGCCTCTCCTTTATTTTCGGGAAAACTAGACGCAAAGGCGGTCAGATCCATGCATGCAGCCTGCCTGAAGTCTTGGAGGTTTAAGCTTTCCGTGCCTTTAGGGGTGAGGTTGTCGTTGTCGTCAAAATCATAGCCACCCTTCTTACCCAACATTACAACCAGGACATGATCACGCTCTTGGAAGTCCTGATAGTGGGCAAACACGACATAGCCCTCACTGAGGGAACGGCGCGCAGGATCGTTCGCTTCATGGCAAAGCCTGTCCATTACTCCGGTGACAAAAGCATTAAAATCGACATTGGTGCAGTAATTTGAGAAGTTTTCAGCCGCCGAAACGATGCCTGGATCGACATAACCGTAAATTCGACCGCTGCGTGAAAATTTTTTACCGATCAAATTGACGAAATCTACGCAAACGCTGGAATTCAGATTCCAATCCTTGCCTTTCTTACTGTCATAAAAAGTGAGCCCTCCGAGGGAGGTTTTGAAAAACCTCGCAGCGCAGGCACTCACCACCACGAGTGATTTCTTCTCTACTTCTTCACTGGCTGCTTCGACACCAACTACGTTTTTGTTCAGATCATCCATGCCAAATCCATCCGTGAAAACCACCGGAAATGCCGGGGTGTGAGAGCCATGAGTTTATGTGTCGATGATAGCACCTTGATCTCACACACACGTCACCTTGCCCACGAGCAATCGGAGTGTGGGTCAAGTAGACAATAATGCAAACGGCCACGCTTTTGATCTAGCTGAGCACGCGACTGGCGCGACAAAAAACACTGATAAAATTCTTTAACGGTTTCCCCTGCGCTCATAGCTGATTCTTCATCCCTGTCACTTGCAATTATGCACTCCATAAATTGCGATCAAAAGCGAATTTGTGCGGCCATCTTTAACCTCCAACTCTCCGTGCTTGTTCCTGCGCCCAGTTGTAATTTTTGCCTCGGGGTACAATCGAACGGCTAATTTACTACACCTTTGTTTATCCACCCCCTTAATACCCAGTGATTTTTTCCATTCTTGACGGCGGACTGATACCACCTTAAAACCAAGGCTTTCCGCTAGGCTAAGTGCAACTCTATAGGACGAATCCAAGCTAAAGTCTCGAATAGCGTCATTGGCAGGCATATGAATGTGCTCAATAGCAACAATGCCGATCTTGCCAACAAGCGCCCGAGCCAATTTCTCGGCCATAATTTTGACATCAACACGCGTTATTTTTTCAAACCGCTCAAGCGGCATATCGAAAAGATCGAGCAAAGAGCCGTCTTCACGTAAAATTGCGATTGCACCCTTCTTGCCTGGGTCAATCCCTACAAATATTCTTTCCGAATACATATTATGTCACCTATTTATTTTGAGTAGTTAAAAACCGATTTGGCCGTAAAAATACCACTAGGGTGAGTAAGGAGTTAGCAAGGTTCATGTACAACGGAGATGCGCAGACTGTAGGCCATCCAATCCAACATCATTATTATATCATGTATTATTTAAAGCTTTTTGATCAAACCTTAGCTTTTGTGTGATCGGCTTACAATCATCCATGGCAATTCCTAAATCAAGATCGCACTCGATTATCTGTTGAACCTTTTCAGCTTGATCCCATGAAACTACAGTCAGTTCAACGTGCCTCTTCCTGTCGGTATAGGACAGCATTTGCAGATACCTCTTCTGACAAAGCTTATAGACGCGCACTCCTTCGATCATCACTCTGATCTTCGACAATCCAAGTGACTTTAGCAATTCTGTGACGATAGAGTAGCGCTGGCGCTCAGTCTTAACATTGATTTTTGTATTGATGAGCCGGAGTTGCTTAAAATTCAATTCGTTTTGGAGGATGAACGCACATGTCTCCTCAAGACCATGGGAATGAATGATCCCCCTTCCCTCTTTGTCGATACCCAGCCGGTCTAAAGCACCCGAGATCATCCTCCTACTTAACTGATAGTGTTTAGAATCAATTCCAATCGATTCGTCATGCGATTTCATTTTCTCAAAATCGGTTTCGTCCAGAACCCAGCATGCCATGTTACGTATTTTTGGGACACCAATGCCTTCATTATAGAACTTTATATCATTTTCGTTGATATCTTCCCTAGCCTTACCGGTGGCATCAATCACAGCCAAGAAATGGTTATGAAAATAATCCGAATCGTTAAATATTGCTTCGATTCTGTCTAAATTTTTAGTTGCTATGGCAACTATACCAGCACTAACAGTTCCAGCAATAACTTTTTCCTTGACCGCCTTACGACCGTTCTTGAAGATTTTTACGGCCTCTGCATCAGCGTCTTGTTCCGCTTCTAAGCGGGTAATAGTAAAACCATCAAGCTCAAAGCTCAGGGAAAGCCACTGCTGGAAATTGTTTTTCTCAAGAGACCGCAACCTGATGCACTCAATGGAGATACTGTCAAAGACAGCGTCGTCGCTGGCATTGAATAATTCAATGTCATCCTTCCTCTCCACACAATATGTAGTTATTGAAGAAATTCCGACCGTTACCTTCTCAGCTGTCCTATCCCTGCGAGTAAATTGCTTAGCATCATCAACGCTCACAACTCCATTAAAAATACAAAAATGATCATCGAAGTGAGCTTCTGTGATACTAACAGATGATTGCATTGAAGGACTGTGCGCTAAAACATCATATTTTTTAGCTTCGACATTTGGATTATCCAAAAACCTTCTAACTTCAGGGTAGTCTTTCGTTTTCTGCGTAAGAAGGAGAACGCGCTTACCCCGATCTTTTGCGATTTTAGCGACAGTTTCTGCAATTCTCCGAGAGTCGGTGCCAACCACAATTCTTCTATTCGAAGTTAGCGAGCGGAGGATTTCACGCTGTGTTGACTCGACAGAAGCTAGGCAAATATTGACTCCAGAATAATCTGTTAAACCTTGAGTATAATGAATGGGCCTGCCAGCCAGTCTTATGAAATCCATCAGAACATTATTGACGAAAGCCTCGCACACAAGCACTAAGCGAGCTGTTTTCATAAGATAAACAATTTGGTGAAAAACGCTGTAGCGATCTCCGGTAAAACCTTTCTGCATAAGGTGACGCACGACTTGAGCGCCTTCATCGATTATAAGAATTTCGCTTTGCGTGAGATGTGGCTTGTAGCGCTCGTGATCGCACTTATTAACTATCAGAGACAGTGCGTGTAGTTGATCTTCTCTGCCTTCGATCTTTTCATCGCTATACTGATCAACGAGATCACTGATCGCATTTGAGCGTGCGACTGCGATACGATGCGTAAGAAATGTTGGTTTTTGTCCCGACAAAACGCCATCAGCAATAATATTCCTTATAACGTGGAGAGTTTTGCCTTTCCCCAGACCATCTCCAAGCACATGGATTCCGCCCTCGATAAAGATTCGTTTAGCGTATGTTTTCAATTCCTCAGAAGCAGCGGGACCAGGCTTTTTCTGGCTTAAGAAGTGGGAAATAATCTGTGAGTCAGTGGTTATCTTCGTACTCTGCTGATATCTTCTTACGTCTCTATCAACCGTCCTGCTGAATAAATTAGATGCGTCCTCCAGCGCTTCATCTAAATTAGCAAACTCACCACACATTACCGCCCCTGCAATTTTCTCAAAAGCACTTTCGCGATCAATCAAGAATGGAACTTGCCGCGCTACAGATTCTATAAATCGCTTTCCATTTTTAAGCGCTCCAGCCCTGGCGGCGTATTCGTCGATTTCAAACGACGAAAAACCTTTTAAGCTTTCGATATGTGCACCATTGATAAAGTACAATCCAGTACTGTAAGCGCGCGCAAGATCATAACGCTCAGCGTAATTATCTGCCGAAACGCAGATCGACACAGACCTTCCTGAGCCTCTGATTTTTTCTGAATAAAGTCGTACAACCACTTCAAGATTTTTTTCGGTTGCTTTCACATATGTCAGGACTTCGCCCTCAAGCTCTTCAGCACCTACTAGAATCACCGAAGAATTTAGTTCATTTATTATATGCTCCTGATCTAATCCCCCATAAAGCCTATTCATTGCCATTAACCTTTTTTATAATTTTACGCATCTCCAGCGCAGCGCAAGATTGCACACTTTTATAATAACACCTCTTTTCATCACCAAAACAAGAAAAGCGGAAAAATTTAATTTTTTATCAAAACACACCGACATTAAATTGCAGTCATTACTGTTCGCTCATGGAAATCTAGTTATCTGTAATACCCGCTTCGCAGAATTCAACCAGTGGGTGATTAGGTATCATCCGATAAATTTACCACTTCTTCCTATTTTATATATAAATATGAGGAAGTGGTAATCAAGCAACACACTCCATAACCTCTTGGTCATCTTCGGCGAAGCCGGTTCTACAATCGACCATAAAAATTAAACCATTCATATGCTATGATAAATATATGATGATGCACCAAGGGCAAAGGATATGCACAACACTAAACTGATCAACTATGTATCAAACAGATTTCTAAGCGAAACACAGGCATCTGAACATCTAATGCGAAGCAAAGGAACGCTGAGGAACTGGCGAGGACGTGGTACTCACTCAGATATTCTGCCTGCCCACCTCACGAAAGAAGGCGTCTTTTATAGGTTTGAAGACGTACTCTCTTTCGACGAGAGGAGGAGAAAAAAACACGAACCTCACAGGTACCCACGAATATCTGTTCTGCTCAACGACGTATCTCTTCCCGATATCGACCCTACCACTCTCCTCACCACATCAGAGGCAGCCTTGGCTTTCGGCATCTCTAAAGCTTCATTGCAGATCTGGCGGTCAAAATGGCAATTTCTTGATGTGCTACCGGTCAATAGACGCAGCCTAAAGACGCATTACCTCGCAAAAGACTTGGCGACCTTCATCCTTGAAGGTCGCCAATACTGGGAGGCTCAATCCATTATGCGAGATCACCAGTACCGTCCACGCTCCAAGCGAACCGCCTAACGCCATCCTTGACGAGTCACTTTCTTGAGCTATTATTATGCCAGTTATTTATTTGAAAGTCAATGGTAAACTCACATGACAGCCCCATCGTCAAGGAAAAAATCAGCAGGCCGTCCAGCGCTAGACCCGCTGGAAAAACAACGCCGGCTCGTCGCAAGGCTCTATGAGAACTGTGACGAGCTTGAGCGCGTGCTGCGCGAAGAAGCAGGTCTCGTCGACGCCCAGGATGAAGTCGAAAAATACTTTCTCGAAAGCACGCTCCGTCAGCGCTTGAGTCTCGCTCGCGAAGCGGCGATGTGGGAGCGCGGTGAACACCCTGTTGCGGCGAAAGAGATCCGCCAGAAGCTTAATCTCTTCCGTCAGCTTGGCTATACCGAAGAGACGTGGAACGCCCTACCAGACGAGAAAAGACGTCTAGCACCTGGCAAACCAAAAATGCCAAAAGAATTGGAGCTTGCTCGCCTAGAAATCGAGCGTGAGCTTGAACAGAAAAGACTTCGCGAAATGGAAGCTGAAGCTGGAGAACCCCCTGCCGACCTTACCCAGCTGCAAGTGCAGCATGGTAAAAATGCAACTGGGCGTGCCGGTAAGGACACCCTGGGCGTGCTAGATAAGCAAATGCACATCGCAATCTACAAGCGTCGCGATCTTCTCCTTCGCCATACAAAAGCGATAGAAACAGGCGAGAAACCGAAAGGCAGACCGCCCAAGGCCCTTGCGGATCGCTACGAGTACTTCACCTCAATAACGGAGCATTGTCATCGGCAGATCAGAGACCTTGAATCTAAACTGCCTCTGCTCGATCTCCAACGCCGCCTCATCAAGCGCATGCGCGATGCCGCAACACGCACCCGGCTTCGTATCAAAACAAGCCTGGGAGCGGAGTTAGTTACGCTCAAGCTCGATCTCCAAGTCATCGAAAGTCGTATCGAAGAAGAAGTCACCCGGCTCAACGAATTTTCTGCCAAAGACCAGTTTTTTGACGACAAACAACGTGCGTCGTTGCGAGAATCTGTGATTATCCGCATTGGACAATTTGACTCGAAAGAAATGTATGAAGAGTTCAATGACCGCAACGCATTTGCCAATAAAATGATGGAGTTTGAACGTGAGTAAACTTGCAGAATTTCGCGCCCTTGAGCAGCAACTCGCTGAGCAACTCGCTGCGCTGGACAGCCTGAAAAATGATGGCGGACTGAAGAAAGAGATCGAATTCGAAGGCAAGCTACGCTCGCTTCTCGCTGAATACAGAATGAGTTTGCGCAACGTTATCCAGATTCTCGATCCACGCTCGAAACAAGCACCAGTTGCACTGACCGCTACCGGTAAGCATAAAGCTCGTGTCGTGAAAATTTATAAAAACCCTCATACAGGTGAAACCATCGAGACTAAAGGCGGCAACCACAAGCAGCTGAAATCATGGAAGGCCGAGCATGGAGCCGAAGCTGTAGAAAGCTGGCTTCAGTAATGGCAATCCTGACAGCACCCCAACGGTACACTGGCTCAGCGATCCATAGTATCCATCAGCGCTCTCCACTCCTTCGTGACGGAGCAATAAACGGTTCGCGCGCGCCTTTCGCCGCACGATCTTCGTCAACAAACGCCGTACTTGAATAGGTATAAAACCTATTCTTGGTGCAAGATAAAGCATGGATACCCTAAGCCCACACCAGCGCAGTGAACGTATGGGTAGAGTTCGCTCCGCCAACACGAAGCCTGAAATGTTAGTGCGGCGGCTTGTGTTCGGTATGGGCTATCGCTACCGCCTGCATAGGAAAGACCTGCCGGGAAAACCGGATCTTGTATTTCCGTCGCAACGGAAGATCATTTTTGTTCACGGTTGCTTTTGGCACAGGCACGATGCCATAGATTGCCGCTTAGCAAGACTACCCAAATCGCGTATAGATTTCTGGTTGCCTAAGCTTGAGGCCAACCGGAAGCGCGACAGTCTCGTTGCTGAGCAGCTACAAGGCCTCGGCTGGCAAGTGTTGACCATTTGGGAATGTCAGCTCAAAGATTTGGAATCCCTTGCGCTAAAGATCCGTGAATTCCTAGAGTCGTAGAGTAAGCATCCGGCCGATACACCTTCCTGATACCAACGCTTAGGGCGATGGTGTCTACCTATTTAAGTGGACACCATTTTTCGCTGATCGCCATGCCCCAACGGTAAGCGTCCGAACTACACCGCCTTGCATCTCAGACCTTAATCCCCTTTAACCTCTGATTGACGCACTCACACTCAAAAACTGCGAAATTGCACCCCACTTGACCACCCATTTGCGTTGCAACTGACCAGTCATTTGCATTCGAAGTGACCAGGACTCTCGGCTCTGTAGGGTAAGAGCGTGGCTAAAAGCAGACCGTAGGTTTGGCCAGTCAACGGCGCTCATTGAGCGCCGCTCTTTTCCTGTTCAAGCAGACAAACAGGGAGCCCTATGAAACGGGCAATCGTAGGCTAACGCGCGAAGCTTGCGTGGTTATTTGTTCCCATGCAGCGAAACGATCAGCGGACAGCTAATCGTTCCGTGGCTCGCGCAACAGTCATCAACCAGCTGCGCCAAGACCGACTCGATCCGCCACAGATCCGCGAGTTTCCCCCGCACGTCTTCGAGCTTCTGCTCGGCGAGCACGCGCGCATCATCGCAGTGGGTACCGTCGTCCAGTCGCAACAGTCCGGCCACTTCATCGAGGCTAAAGCCCAGTCGTTGTGCGGACTTCACGAATTTCACCCGTGCAATATCCGCCTCGCCGTAGCGGCGAATGCTGCCGTAGGGCTTGTCCGGTTCAGGCAACAACCCCTTGCGTTGATAAAACCGAATAGTTTCCACGTTAACCCCAGCTGCCTTGGCAAAGGCGCCGATGGTCAGGCTTTCCACCGTGTTGTGCATGCCGCTTGACTCCGTACCTGACTACGGAAATAACCTTAACCCATCGATCAAAAACTCGAAAGGTTGAACCTATGTCTGAATCACAAAAGGGCCGTGGTGCACTCCTCGCTGGCGGTCTGGCGGCGATCCTTGCGTCCACCTGCTGCCTGGGCCCGCTGGTGCTGATTGCCCTGGGCTTCAGCGGCGCCTGGATCGGTAATCTCACCGTTCTGGAACCCTATCGCCCGCTCTTCATCGGCGCGGCATTGGTGGCGCTGTTCTTCGCTTACCGGCGCATTTTCCGCCCGGCTCAAGTCTGCAAACCTGGTGAGAGCTGCGCAATACCGCAGGTGCGAACTACCTACAAGTTCATTTTCTGGATCGTGACGGCCCTGGTGCTGGTCGCGCTCGTTTTCCCCTACATCCTCCCGTTGTTCTACTGATCAGGAGTTTCCCATGAAAAAGCTGTTGGCCGCTCTCGCGCTCATTGCCGTGATTTCCCCGGTGTGGGCTGCCGCCCAAACCGTCACCCTGTCGGTGCCGGGCATGACCTGTGCGGCCTGCCCGATTACGGTGAAGAAAGCGCTGACCCAAGTCGAAGGCGTGACCAAGGCCGAGGTGAGTTTGGAGAAGCGCGAAGCCATCGTGACCTTCGACGATGCCAAGACCAATGCCGAGGCCCTGACCAAGGCGACCGTGGATGCCGGCTATCCCTCGACGGTCAAGCAGTCGGGGAAATGACGATGGGAAATCCATTCAAGCTGCTAACGCGGATCGGCGACAAAGCCGGTTCCATCGGCGTGCTGGTTTCAGCGATGGGCTGTGCTGCGTGTTTTCCCGCTCTGGCCAGCCTGGGCACGGCGTTCGGTCTGGGCTTTTTGAGCCAGTGGGAAGGCCTGTTCATCACCACGCTGCTGCCCCTGTTTGCCGGCCTGGCGCTACTCATCAATACCCTTGGCTGGCGCAATCACCGGCAGTGGCGACGGACTGCCCTCGGCCTGATCGGCCCTGTCCTGGTGTTGGCCGCGGTGTTTTTCATGCGGGCTTATGACTGGCGGAGCGGTTGGCTGCTCTATATCGGCCTGGCCCTCATGCTTGGGGGCTCGATCTGGGATCTCGTGTCGCCCGCGCACCACCGTTGCGCCCCGGGTGCCTGCCCGCCACCGCCAAAACCGTAATGCCGCCAAGAGACCCATTTGAGGAAATAGACGCTATGACCACACTGCAAATCCACGGCATGACCTGCGCCTCCTGTGCCGACCATGTCAGAGAGGCCCTGGAGAAGATTCCCGGCGTGCACCGGGCGGAGGTCTCCTACGCTGGCGGGAAGGCCGAATTGACGGCCGAAGCGGCTGTCAGACGCGAGCAGCTACAGGCCGCCGTCGAGGCCTTGGGGTATCAAGCGACGCTCGAAGACACCACGCCACAACCCCGCACTGGGCTGCTCGACCAGGCGCTGGGCTGGTTGCGCAGCGGCACCGAAGCCGGGAAAGACAGCGACGCCCTCCACATTGCCGTCATCGGCAGCGGCGGCGCCGCCATGGCGGCTGCCCTCAAGGCAGTGGAAGCCGGGGCCCGCGTCACCCTGATCGAGCGCGGCACCATCGGCGGCACCTGCGTCAACGTCGGCTGCGTGCCGTCGAAAATCATGATTCGCGCCGCGCATGTGGCCCATTTGCGCCGCGAAAGTCCGTTCGATGACGGACTGCCCGCCACGCCGCCGACTGTCCTGCGCGAACGGTTGCTTGCGCAACAGCAAGGCCTTGTCGACGAACTGCGCCATGCCAAGTACGAAGGTATTCTGGAGAGCACCCCAGCCATCACCGTGCTGCGTGGCACCGCCCGCTTCCAGGACGGCCACACGCTCAGTGTGGAGCTGGTCGAGGGTGGCGAGCGCAGCGTAACCTTCGACCGCTGCCTGATTGCCACCGGCGCCAGTGCGGCTGTGCCGCCGATTCCCGGACTGCAAGACATCCCCTATTGGACCTCGGAGGAGGCGCTGGCCAGTGCCAGCATTCCGCAACGGCTCGCCGTGATCGGCTCATCCGTGGTGGCCTTGGAGCTTGCGCAAGCCTTTGCCCGACTGGGTAGCCGCGTCACGATCCTGGCGCGCAACTCGCTGTTCTTCCACGAAGATCCGGCCATCGGCGAAGCACTGGCGGTGGCCTTCCGCATGGAGGGTATTGACGTGCTGGACCAGACACAAGCCAGTCAGGTGGCCCACGCCAACGGCGAATTCGTCCTGACCACCAACCACGGTGAACTGCGCGCCGACCAACTGTTCGTCGCCACCGGCCGCACCCCCAACACCCAAGGTCTGAACCTGGAAGCGGCCGGCGTGCTGTTGGATGAACGCGGCGCCATCCAGATCGACCAGGGCATGCGCAGCAGCGCAGTGGATATCTATGCAGCCGGCGACTGCACCAACCAGCCGCAGTTCGTCTACGTCGCTGCGGCGGCTGGCACTCGCGCGGCGATCAACATGACCGGTGGCGAGGCTACGCTCAATCTCAATGCCATGCCTGCGGTGGTGTTCACCGATCCGCAAGTGGCTACCGTCGGTTACAGCGAAGCGGAAGCACAGTGCGCCGGATTCGAAACCGACAGTCGTACGCTGAGCCTGGACAACGTGCCGCGTGCGTTGGTCAACTTCGACACGCGAGGGTTTATCAAGCTGGTCGCCGAAGCGGGTTCCGGCCAGTTGCTCGGCGTGCAGGCGGTGGCCCCGGAAGCGGGCGAGCTGATTCAGACGGCGGCGTTGGCTATTCGCAACCGCATGACCGTGCAGGAACTGGCCGACCAGTTGTTCCCCTACCTGACCATGGTCGAGGGCCTGAAGCTCGCGGCGCAGACTTTCACCAAAGACGTAAAGCAATTGTCCTGCTGCGCTGGATGAATGGAGAGCACCATGAAATTTGCCCGCTACATTACCGAGATCGCCGAACGTCTCACGCCGACCAATCGGCCCAAAGGTTTTGCGGAACTCTTGGTCGCGCTACTGGGTGAACTCGCCAAGGGACGCCCGGTTTCGCGAACGACGCTTGCCAGGACTCTTGGCTGGCCCGCTGAGCAAGTGGCCGCTGTGCTCGAACAAGCCACCAGTACCGAATACGACAACGATGGGAACATCATCGGCTATGTCCTCACCTTGCGCGAGACTTCGCATGTCTTTGAAATTGACAACCGTCGGCTGTATGCCTGGTGCGCGCTGGACACCCTGATGCTCCCGGCGCTAATCGGCCGTACGGCTCGCGTCTCGTCGCATTGCGCTGCAACTGGAGCACCCGTTTCGCTCACGGTTTCACCCAGCGAGATACAGGCTGTTGAACCTGCCGGCGTGGCAGTCTCATTGGTACTGCCGCAGGAAGCAGCCGACGTTCGTCAGTCCTTCTGCTGCCATGTACATTTCTTCGCATCTATCCCAGCGGCAGAAGATTGGGCCTCCAAGCATCAAGGATTGACTATCGTAAGCGTCCAAGAGGCGTTCGGCGTGGGCCAGGAGCTTAATCGACATCTGTTGCAGACCCTTCCAATGAGAACACCGTGATTGGATTTCGACTCAATGTCCTACGGCGCGGGCATCGGATTTTCTCTTTCCGACTTTGATCCGGTGATCCCAGCCATCGCCAAAGTCATAGACGTAGCGGAATGTCCTTTTCCCGTTCAACGCTTTGATCAGAGTCTTGCGGGTCTCCGAGTTCACGGGAGGCCCCCATCCATCGGAGTCGGGAATACCGTAATTCTCACCGGCTATTTCAAACTCATGCATATGCCC
>NZ_JAHBDB010000006.1:0-122464 GCF_019956105.1 Pseudomonas sp. BF-RE-25 | reverse complement strand
ACCCCAACCCCTAATGCGAAGTCCCCTCCACAAACTCGATCTTGTTGCCAACGTTGTACTTGCCCGACGGCTTGTTCATCGGGATACGCTTGATCTCCTCAAGCGTGTCACTGTCATAAACAATCAGCGCCCCATCAGTGGCCCAAATACTCAGCAGCAAGTGCCGACCATCGCGAGTGAACTCGACGTGCGCCGCCGTCTTGCCAGGCATCGGACGCAAGGTACGAGCGATTTCCAAGGACTGTTTGTCGATCAAATGAATCGCATCGTTGTCCGGCCCGAAGAACACATCCGTCCAGGCATACCGCGAATTGACGTGACTGCGCATGAAAAACCCCGGCCCCAACGTCGGGATTTCCTTGATCAGTTTCCAGGTCTTGAAATCGATGACCGAGATCAGCCCCTTGCTGATGTTCGGCGTGGCAAACACCCACTGACCGTTGCGTTTCCAATAGGTCCCGGACCCCAGGTGCGGCATGCCCGGCAACGGAATGTCGGTGACCACCTTGCCACTGTCGAGGTCGATCACCTGACCACCCTTGGCCTTGCGCGACGTGGCCAGCAACTGCTTGTAGTCCGGTGAAAAGGAAAAGTCGTCGAGCATGTCCTCAGCCTCGATCCGTCGCGGCTCGAAGTCCGGAGTCCCGGCGCTCGACAGTTCCCAGACCTCCTTCACGTCCTTGAGCGCGACAATGAAACTGTCCCGTGGCGGCGCGGTGTAGACCGCGCTGACCCGTGACGCCGTGCCGTCCTGGCCGATGGCTGGAATGGTCTTGACCAGCGACAGATCGCGGGCATCCAGCACGACAAGATTGCCCGGCAAATAGTTACCCACCAACACCCAGCGACCATCCTTGCTCACCGCCAGGTTCCGGGTGTTGAGCCCGGCGCGGACCTCGGCGATCAGCTTCAGGTTGTGCAGGTCGTACAGGCTGACCCAGCCATCGCGCGAGGCGACGTAGACGAAGCGCCCGTCCGGCGAGAACTTCGGCCCGCCATGCACGGCAAAGTGCGAGGTAAACCGCGCCAGCACCTCGAAACGATCGCCGTCGAGGATGTTGATGTGGTGATCGCCAGCTTCCACCACCACGAACAGGTTCAGTGGATCGGCGCCATGCTGGGGCGTGGTGGGCAGCTTGCTGATGTCGGCGAGCATCGAGTGACTGCCGCGAATCTCGTCGTTGCTCCAGGTCGGCGCGGTGGCGGGCGGTTGCTGAAGGTAGTTCACCAGCGCATCGATCTGCGCCGGGTTGAACACGTTGGCAAAGCCGGCCATCTGGCTTGCGGGGCGACCGTTCTGGATCACGCTGCGGATTTCATCGGGTTTGATCCGGCTCAGACTCTCTGGCAACAACGCCGGCCCGGTACCGCCGAAACGGTTGGCGCCATGGCAGCTTTGGCAATGCTGGCGGTAGTCGTTCGCGGCGTGTTCAAGTGCCGGATCAGCGGCGCCAGCGACAGCACTGACCCATAACAGCGGCAGCAGCAGCCCGCGCTTCATAGCGCCACCTTGCCGTGCCGTTGCAACGCCTGAACAGGATAAAAGCGCGCCGGGTATTCCATTGGCTGTGCGGCGAACAGATCGACCACCTTGCCGATCACCGTCAGCGTCGGAATACCGGGCGGGCACTCCAGCGCCAACGTCGGCAGTTGGTGCAACAAACCACGGGCAACGTGCTGGTCGGGGCGCGTGCCGTTGCTGACCAGCGCTGCCGGCGTGTCGGCCGACAACCCGGCCTCGATCAGGTGCCGGGCGATAACCCCGAGGTTCGATAAGCCCATGTAAAACACCAGGGTCTGGCTGCTGTCGGCCAGATCGTGCCAAGGCAGTTTCAACTCGCCGTCGTGTTGCAAGTGGCCAGTGATGAATCGACAGGAATTGACCAGGTCCCGGTGCGTCAGCGGGATGCCGGCGTAAGCGCTGCACCCGGACGCGGCGGTGATGCCCGGCACCACCTGGCAGTCGATGTTGCGCTGCAGCAGATACTGCAACTCCTCGGCGCCGCGACCGAAAATGAACGGGTCGCCACCCTTGAGCCGGACCACGCGTTGCCCTTGCTCGGCGAGGTCGGCCAGCAGCTCGTTGATCTGTTCCTGGGGCAGGCTGTGGCAGCCGCTGGCCTTGCCGACGTAATGCCGGGCGCAAGTGAGGGGGATCAGCGTCAGCAGGTCGGGGCTGATCAGACGGTCGTAAACCACGGCGTCGGCCTGCATTAACAGGCTCCAGGCGCGCAGGGTCAGCAGGCGTGGATCGCCGGGGCCCGCGCCGACCAGGGCGACTTCGCCCGGTCTGAACAGGGACGCAAGTGCGGCCGGTAAAATAATCGATGGGTACATGGGACGTCCTTGGTTCTTCATCAGGTTGGCCGGGGCTTGCCAGGCGGATGCTTCAGTGCATGACGCAAGGGATTGTCGTGATGGGCGGCACACCGATTTCTTCATCGCTGAGGTGGCAACCGGGATCCTGCCCCCACAGATCGCCTTCGGCCCAGGCGCGGGTTCGGGTGTTGCCGTTGCAGATGTCCAGCCAGCGGCATTGGCCACAGCGGCCGCCGACGGCGCGCGGATGCGCCCGCAGCTGTTGCAACAAGGTGTCCGGCCGGTCCAGCCAGAGCGTGCGAAACGGTGTGTGCCGCACGTTGCCCACCGAGTGTTGCCACCAATAGGTGTCCGGGTGCACTTCGCCGGTGTTGTCGATGTTGGCGATGCCGCTGCCCGAGGCATTGCCGCCCCAGGCGCGCAGCATGTGTTCCAGGCGCGGGTAATGTTCGGGCAGATGCAGCCCCACCCATTGCAGCAACAGAACGGCGTCGGCATCGTTGTTGCCGCTGACGAAATCGCTGTCGCGACCCTGCGCGATATCTTCCCAGGCGCGTTCGAAAATCAGCGTCATCGCCTCGCGGCTCATCTGTTGCCGGGCGTCGAGCTGGCGGCTGCGTTTGCCGCGGCCGCTGTAGTTGAGGTGCGACAGGTAAAACTTTTGCACGTCGTACTCGCGCATCAGCGCCAGCAATTGGGGAAGCTGCGCATGGTTTTCCTGGGTCAGGGTGGTGCGCAGGCCGACCCGAATACCTTGTTCGCGACAAAGGCGGATCGCCCGCATGGAACTGGCAAAACTGCCCTTGAGTTGGCGGAAGGCGTCATGGGTGGCTTCCAGTCCATCGATGCTGATCCCGACATAGTCGAAATTCGCCGCACGGATCTGCGTGATGTTGTGCTCATCGATCAGCGTGCCGTTGGTGGACAAGGCAACAAAGAAACCCTTGGCGCGGGCGTAGGCGCTGAGCACAAACAGATCGTCACGCAGCAGCGGTTCACCGCCGGACAGGATGAGCACCTTCACCCCGGCAGCGTGCAGATCATCGATCACGCTCAGTGCGGCGGGCGTATCCAGTTCATCGCGAAAGACACTGTCGGCCGAGGTTGCGTAGCAGTGTTTGCAGGTCAGGTTGCAGCGCCGCAGCAGGTTCCAGATCACCACGGGCGGCCGGTTGCTGCCCGGTGGGCTGGTTCTGGGGGCGGGCGCCTGGCCGGCCAGCGCACGCAGGTATTGGCTGATCCTTAACATGCAACTCTCCTTGAGTCGGCGCGCGTTCAGTGCGTTGCGGGTGGCAGGCGCAATCCGGTTTTTTTCAGGATGCGGCTGCTCACCAGCATCTCGTCGGCGGCACAGGCATCGCCCAGCAAGTAGCGCAGGTGTTCGCGGTAGCTGTCGATTTCCTCGCTGCTGCGACCGTGCACCATGGCAAACAGGTTGTAGCGCCAGTCCTCACGGCGCGGGCGTCGATAGCAATGGCTGACGAAAGGCTGCGCACCGATCAGCGCACCTAGGCGCGGCATGTCGGCGTCGCGCACATCCCAGACCGTCATGCCGTTGTAGCGATAACCCAGGCGATAGTGGTTGGGGACAGCGGCGATGCGCCGGATGGCGCCCTCGGCCTGCAAGCGCTTTAGCAAGTCCAGGGTGGATTCGATGCTCAAGTCCAGTTGCTCGGCGAGCCAGGCCCAAGGATCGTCCAGTAAGGGCAGGCCGGTCTGGGTCAGCTCGATCAGGCGATGGGCCAGGGTGTCTTCAGACCGGGAAATACAAACCGACATGGTAGGTCTCCTCTTTGGGCAGATTCAGCAGCGGCAAGCCGGTCAGGGATTCAATGCGCTGCAGGGTCTCGGCGATGCCTTGTTCGGTCGGGCAACCGAGCACAAACCACATGTTCCAGGGGTGTTCGCGTCGATAGTTGTGGGCCACTTCCGGCAGGGCGTGCAGTTGCTCGGCGACGTCTTCGAAGCGTTCTTCCGGCACCGCCAGCGCCGCGAGCGTGAAGGCACCGCCCAGCCGTTCAATGTCGAACATCGGGCCGAAGCGCGTGAGCACGCCGTCTTCCAGCAGTGCGTGGAGCCGATCGAGCAGTTCACTGCTGCTGCTTTGCAGCTCGGCGGCCAGTACTTTCCAGGGATGGCGCACCAGCGGCAGGCCCAGTTGCAAGCGGTTGATCAGTCTACGGTCGAGGTCATCCACGGTCGGAGGCTCCTGTTGATGAGGGCGCAAAGCGCCCGCCGCATTGTTTGAAGGCGTGGGTGCTGAACAGCAGTTGGTGGGGCAGGTCGCTCAGCAGGTGTTCTTCGAGCAGCGCCTGAATGTGCGCCGCGACTTGATCGCGTTGGCGACCGTGAACCATGCAGAACAGGTTGTATCGCCAGTCAGGCAGGCGTCGCGGCCGCTGATAGCAGAGGGTGATGCCGGGCGCTCGCCCCAGGCGCTGGCCGACTTCGTCGATCAACGCGTCCGGAATGTCCAGCACCAGCATTGCGTTGGCGGTAAAGCCCAGCGCGCGATGGTTGAGCACCAGGCCAACCCGGCGGAACAACCCTTGCTCGTGCCACTGGTGCATTTGCGCGAGCACCTGGTTTTCCTCGGCGTTGATCCGTTCGGCGAGTGCCTGATAAGGACGCGAGACCAGCGGCAACCCGCCTTCCAGGTGCCGACGCAGGGCCAGTGCCTGTTTGGGATTCAATGGCGCTTTCATCGGCTTTCTCCCAAAGCAAAGCCGAGGTCGATGCGGTAAGCGGTCAACATCGGCAGGTCCAGTGGGGTGAGGCCGGTGTCGTGCTCCAGTTCTTCGAGAATGCGCTCGATGTGTTGGCGATCGGGGCCGGTCAACACAAACCACAGGTTGTAGTGATGCTCGCGCGCGTAGTTGTGATTGACCTCGGGGTACTGGCTGATGCGCTTGGCGACTTGATGCAGGCGTTCGGCGGGCACGGCGAGGGCGGCGAGGGTGCTGGCGCCGGCACGGCTGTGGTCGAACACCGGACCGATCCGCGACAAGGCCCCGGCCAGTTCCAGCCGTTGCAGGCAGGCGATCACTTGCGACTCGCTGCAACCCAACACCTGGGCCATTTCGAGGTAAGGTTCCGGGCACAGCGGCATGCCATGCTGGAAGCGATCAATCAGTTGGCAGGCAAGCAGGTCGAGGTCCATTTCAATAGCCCATTTTTTGTGCGCGGCTGCTGAAGAAGATGCCGCTCGGCGCGGTGGCCGGCAGGGTGCTCAGCTGTTTCAGGCTGTACGGGTCCCAGACCTGTACCTGATTGCCGTCGCGTAAGGACAGCCACAGCTGATCGCCGCGTGCGGTGAATTCCATGTGCAGCACCGCCGGGCCCGGTCGCAGGTCGGCGACCACGGCGTGGGTTTCGGTGTCGATCACCTGGACCCGATCGTTGTCCGGGTAGGCGAAATTGACCCACAGTTGCCGACCGTCCGGGCGCGAGGTGACGAACACCGGTTGGCCGGCGACGGGGATCACAGCGCTCTGCTGCCAGGTGCGCGAATCCATCACCAACACTTGATGGCGACCGACAGCGGGGACGAAGGCCTGATGGTCGGCGACGGCCCAGCCCTCAAGGTGCGGCATTTTGTAGACCGGCAGTTTTGCCTGGCCGCGTCCGTAATCACCGAGCACCCGCTTTACCCCACGCTCGGGATGCCAGAGGTCGAGTTGCGCCATGCCGTCTTCGCCGAACAGGCCGGCCATGTAGTAGCGCCCGTCCGGGGTGATCAGCGCGTCGTAGGGTTGCTCGCCGATGTCGGTGAAGCGGCTGATCTGCGGGGTGGTGCCCTGGCTGAAATCCAGGGTCCAGATCTCGCCGGTGTCAAACAGGCTGAACACAAAACGCTGGCCAGGCGCGTCGACCAGGCCGACCACTCGGGAACGCTTGCTGCCATCGGCCAGCGAGGTGGCGGGAATGTCGGCCACCAGCTGCAAGGTTTCGGCATCAAAGACCTTGACCCCGCCGGGCACATAGTTGGAGACCGCGATCAGCTTGCCGTCCTGACTGATGGCGCCGCCGATGCTGTTGCCACCCTGGATCACTCGGTGATCGATGCGTCGGGTCAGCAGGTCGATCTTGCTCAGACCGCCGTCGCGGCCGAACACATAGGCAAAGCGCTGGTCGCGGGAGAACACCACCGAGGCGTGGGACAGGTCGCCCAACCCTTCGAGCCGGGCCAGCGAAGTGCGGTTGTCGCTTTCGATGATTTGCAGGCTGCCGGTGGCGCGTTCCACCACCACGCCCAAGTCGCCGGTGCCACGCAAGGGTGGCTGAGCGCAGGCGGACAATAACAGCCCGGTCGCCGCTGACAGCAGGATTGAACGGATCATGGTGCGGGATATCCCTGGAGAAGAAGATCGATCAGCCAACGGATGTCGGCGGTGCTGAGCAGCGGGGCCCAACCGGGCATCGCGGTGCCGGGCCGGCCATGGGTGACGGTGGCGATCAGGCTGTCCCTGGACTTGCCCGCCAGCGCTGCGCGGGTCAGTTCGGGGCCGAGGCCGCCGGTCATGTGCAGCCCATGGCAGGCGCCGCAGTCCTGGGCCAGCAGGTGTTCGAGTTGCGCCTGACGCTGGGCGTCGGGCGCGGCAACCGTGGTTGCGCAAATGAGGAGGAGGGCCGCCAGAACCAGAGCCTTTGGAAAAATCATCATGGCGCCCTCCAGGCGGTTATTTGAGCGTCAGGACCCAGGTCGCGAGAATCTTCGCTTCCTCATCCGTGACCGGGTTTGCCGGCATCGGCATCGGTCCCCAATTGCCCTGTGTGCCGTTTTTGATATGACTGGCCAGGGTGTCCGCGGCCCCGGCTACGCCCGCATTCTTGGCCGCTACATCCTTGAGTGCCGGGCCGACCAGTTTGGTGTCGATGGAGTGGCAGGCGGCGCAGGGTTTGCTTTTGAACAGCTCCAGCGCGTCCTGGGCCATGGCCGGTTGCACGCTCAGCGCAGCGGTCAGGGCGAACAGTGAAAGCAGAGTATTTTTCATGGTGTTTCCTTGCATTGATGGAGCTCAATAGATGTCGTGTTGGGTGTTGTAGACGTTGAACTTTCCGGTGGGTGTGATCAGTCGTTTGTCCTTGATGACTGACTTGAGCTTCAGGGTTTTATCGTCGATCACCACCAGCGCCGATTCGTCGGCCTGACCGCTCCACACGGAGAACCAGACTTCATCGCCGGCCTTGTTGTATTCCGGTTGCACGACGCGCATCGCCCCTTGCTTGATGCCCGCGTATTCGGCGATGGGCAGCACGGTATAGCCGGCGTCGAGCTTGTCGATATTGAACACCGCCACCGACTGACTGAGTTTTGCGTCCGGGTTGAGGGTGGTGTCGACGTACAGGTGACGGGAGTTGGGGTGGGTCTTGATGAACAGCGATCCACCGCCCTGGCCCTTGATCGAGGCGACCTGTTTCCAGGCGTATTGCGCGTGTTTGACCGGGTCGGTGCCGATCAGCGAGATGCCTTCATCGCCCAGGTGGCTGGTGGCCCAGACCGGTCCGTAGGTCGGGTGGTCGAAGTTGGCGCCGCGCCCAGGGTGCGGGGTTTTGCCGACGTCCACGAGCGCGGTCAACTTGCGCTCCTTGGAGTCGATCACTGCGACTTTGTTGGAGTTGTTGGCGGCGGTCATGAAGTAGCGGTGCGTACTATCCCAACCGCCGTCATGCAAGAACGGCGCGGCGTCGATGGAGGTGACGGTGAGGTTCTTGATGTCCTGGTAATTGACCAGCATGACCTTGCCGGTTTCCTTGACGTTGACGATGAACTCCGGCCATTCGTGGGACGCAATGATCGCCGCGACCCTCGGCTCAGGGTGATATTCCTGCTTGTCGACGGTCATGCCGCGTGTCGAGACGATCTGCTTCGGCTCCAGGGTTTCGCCGTCCATGATGGTGAACTGCGGCGGCCAATAGGAACCGGCGATGGTGTACTTGTCTTCGTAGCCTTTGAATTTGGAGGTCTCGACCGAGCGCGCTTCGATGCCCACTTTGACTTCGGCGACCTTGGTCGGCTCCACCGGCCACAGGTCGATCATGTCGATCCGGGCGTCGCGGCCAATCACCAGCAAGTAGCGGCCCGAGGCGGAGATCCGCGAGATGTGCACCGCATAACCGGTCTCGATCAGCTTGACGATTTTCTTGCTGTCGCCGTCGATCAGGGCAATCTTGCCGTCATCGCGCAACGTCACCGAAAACAGGTTGGGCAGGTCGAGTTTGCTCAATTGTTTTTTCGGACGATCCTCGGGTTTGACCAGCACCTTCCAGGTTTTCAGCGTCTCGGCCATGCCCCATTCCGGCGGTGTCGGCGGCGTGTGCTGAACGAACTTGGCCATGGCCGTGATTTGCTCCTTGGTCAGGGCATTGGACGTCCCCCAGTTCGGCATGCCTGCCGGTGAACCGTAGGTAATCAAAGCCTCCAGGAACGGTTGCCCGCGCGACTGGGTGATGTCCGGGGTCAGCGGCTTGCCGGTCGCCCCTTTGCGCAGCACGCCGTGACAGCCGGCGCAGCGCTGGAAGTAGATTTCCTTGGATGAATCGAACTCGGCCCGGCTCATATCGGGAGCGCCAGCGGTTTTGACCATGGGCGGTGTGGCGGCGGGCTCGTTGGCTCTGGCTGCGTGAGACACCGCAAAGGCCAGTGTCGAACACAGGGTGGCGACGGTCAGAGCAAACGTTTTTCTATTGCTGATCAGCATTCCATTTCTCCTCAGGCAAGACCTTTGCGATGCGCTGGAACGACAGCGCAGGACGCAGGTTCTTAGTGCGCTGCAAGGCTATGCCCGAGCAGGCCAATGCCCGCTTGACGGCGATCAAGTTTGTCGGCCATGTCACTTGCCAGGTTGTCGCAGGGGTCCGTAGCGTGTCCCTCAATTCTGTTGTTGAATCAGGTGCCCCATGGACCATCTCCCGTCTGGCGAACACAAGGCCGAACCCTTCTACCAACCGCTCAATAATGAGGAGGCGCTGTTCGAGCAGGCCTGGCAACACGGCATGCCGGTGCTGATCAAGGGGCCGACCGGATGCGGCAAGACCCGTTTCGTCCAGCACATGGCGCATCGGTTGAACCTGCCGCTGTACACCGTGGCGTGCCACGACGACCTGAGCGCGGCTGACTTGATCGGTCGCCATCTGATCGGTGCCCAGGGCACCTGGTGGCAGGACGGACCGCTGACCCGCGCGGTGCGTGAAGGCGGCATCTGTTATCTCGACGAAGTGGTCGAGGCGCGCCAGGACACCGTGGTGGTGTTGCATCCGCTGGCCGACGATCGTCGCGAGTTGTTCCTGGAGCGCACCGGCGAAGTGTTGCAGGCGCCGCCGTCCTTCATGCTGGTGGTGTCCTACAACCCCGGTTACCAGAACCTGCTCAAAGGCATGAAACCCAGTACCCGACAACGCTTCGTGGCGATGCGTTTCGATTACCCGCCGGTGGCCGAAGAGGAGCGCATTGTTGCCCGCGAGGCTCAGGTGGACAGCGCGCTGGCGGCGCAAGTGGTCAGGCTGGGGCAGGCGCTACGGCGGCTTGATCAGCATGATCTGGAGGAAGTCGCTTCGACGCGGTTGCTGATTTTCACCGCACGAATGATCCGCGCCGGCATGAGCCCGCGTGAGGCGTGCATGGCCTGCCTGGCCGAACCATTGAGCGACGATCCGCTGACCGTCGCGGCGCTGATGGACGTGGTTGATGTCCACTTCGGTTGAACCCGGCGGCGTCGCGCCCAGGCATTTGCCGGGCGATCTGGCGATGTGGTTTTTCATTCTGGCCGAGCTGTCGGTGTTTGCCATTCTGATTCTGGCGTTCGCCGTGACCCAGGCGCTCAAGCCGCAGCTGTTCAGCGAAAGCCGTCTGTTGCTGAACACGTCGACCGGTCTGGCGATGACCCTGAGCCTGCTGACCGCCGGGCTGTTCGCGGCGCTGGCGCAGGCGCAAGTCAGGCGCTCACGGCCTCGCCACGGTGCTGTCTGGCTGTTGGCCGCGTTGTTCGTCGCCAGTGTCTATGTGGTGTTGAAAGTCACCGAGTACCGACACTTGCTGGGCTCGGGGCTGGGGATGGAGCACAACACGTTTTTCACGCTGTACTGGATCCTCACCGGGTTTCATTTTCTTCATGTGTTGCTTGGCATGTTCATCCTCGGATGGCTGGCCGAGCGTTGCCGTCGTGGGTTGTACGACGCCAGTAATCGCAGCGGATTTGAATCCGGCGTGTTGTATTGGCACATGGTTGATCTGATCTGGGTGGTGTTGTTTCCGCTGGTTTACGTGCTGGGTTGATGAGGTTTTCATGTCTGCTTCCAGGTTCTTGTTTGTCTGCTGGGCAGCGCTGGCCACGCTGAGCGTAAGCACTGTGTTGCTGGCGCAGTCGGGCGCGACAGGGTTGTTGTCCGTGGCCATTTTGCTGGTGGCGGTTGTCAAGGCCTGGTTGATTACTGATGGCTTCATGGAAATGCGCCATGCGCCGCGATTGTGGCGTCGGTTGTTGGTGAGTTGGGCGTTGGTGTTGGCGGTGGTTGTGGGGGGGATGTTGGTGGTGGTTGATTGAGTACATATCCGTTTCTGCGGTGATGGCGGCTATTGGTTTCGCCCTTACGGCGAGTCACTTGGAAGAGCCCCAAGTAACCAAGGGCTCTTGCCCCTTTCGTTCGGTGCCTCGCTGTGGCTCGGCATGCCCTCGCTCCGGTCCTGCTCCGTGGGCCCGCCGCCATCGGCCATCCATGCCGGGTTGCCCGCTGCGCAGAACCTGCGCTCGGCCTCTCGAGGGGGCGCTCAGATCAAAAGCGGAAGGCGAGCTAACGCTCGACCTGATGAGTGGTGGAAATCAAAAGCAAACGCGATTCCCTGTAGGAGCCGGCTTGCCGGCGAAAAGCGTTTGGACAATGAGTTCATTCAGACAGCCCGCGTTATCGTTGACCTCCATCGCTGGCAAGCCAGCTCCTACAATTTCAAACCGTGTGAACCCAATCTCTTGTAGGAGCCGGCTTGCTGGCGATGGCGGTGGGTCAGTCGACGTATGTATTGGCTGGGTAGACGCAATCGCCAGCAAGCCGGCTCCTACAGGGGAGCGGTGTACATGTCCGGAATGAGTGAACGCATCAAAGAAGGACAACGCGTACACAAAATGAGCCAGGTCGGCTTTCAGGCCGCCTCGGCGGCTGTCGCGGTGGTCGCCCCCTCGAGAGGCCGAGTGGAGGTTCTGCGTAGTGGGCAACCCGGCATGGATGCCGGGTTAGCCGCCCCCGGCCATGGATGGCCGATGGCGGCGGGCCCACGGAGCAGGACCGGAGCGAGGGTATGCCGAGCCTTAGCGAGGCACCGAACGAAAGGGGCAAGAGCGCTTTGGTTACTTTCGCGCTTTTCGAAAGTGACTCGCCGTAAGGGCGAAACCAATAGCCGCCAACACCACAAAAACGGATATGTACCCCCCCCCTCAAAAAAAACCGACCGCCTGACACAAAGCGCTCCCACATTCGATCTGTGGTGTCGGTAATACCCGAGCAAAACCATCGGAGTTTCTTGATCGCCATCAAGCAGGTTTCAACCCTTCGCTTCCTATCATGGACGGGCCAAGCAAAGAGGAAGCGACCATGTCAGAGACCTTCACCAAAGGCATGGCCAGGAACATCTACTTCGGGGGAAGCATCTTCTTCTTCCTGGTATTCCTGGCCTTGACCTACCACACGGAACAGACCTTCCCGGTGCGCAGTAACGAAGCGCAATTAACCGAATCAGTGATTCGCGGCAAAACAGTCTGGGAGCAAAACAACTGCATCGGCTGCCACACGCTGCTGGGCGAGGGCGCCTACTTTGCGCCTGAGCTGGGCAACGTCTTTCAGCGGCGCGGCGGGGAGCAGGGCTTCAAACCTTTCCTGCATGCCTGGATGAAAATGCAGCCGCTGGGCGTACCGGGCCGGCGCGCGATGCCTCAGTTCAAATTGAGTGACCAGGAGGTGGATGACATCGCCGAGTTCCTCAAATGGAGCTCGAACATCAACACCAATGGCTGGCCGCCAAACAAGGAGGGCTGAGCAATGAGCATTGCCAATCCACATCTGAAATTCGCCTCGCAAGCCGTGGCCAAACCGTACTTCGTGTTTGCCCTGATCCTGTTCCTCGGTCAGGTGCTGTTCGGTTTGATCATGGGCCTGCAATACGTGATCGGCGACTTTCTGTTCCCGATCATTCCGTTCAACGTGGCGCGGATGGTGCACACCAACCTGTTGATTGTCTGGCTGCTGTTCGGCTTCATGGGCGCGGCTTACTACCTGATCCCGGAAGAAGCCGACCGAGAGCTGCACAGCCCGAAACTGGCAATCCTCCTGTTCTGGGTGTTCGCCGCCGCCGGTGTGCTGACGATCCTGGGCTACCTGCTGGTGCCTTATGCGGGCCTGGCCAGGCTGACCCACAACGAGTTGCTGCCGACCATGGGCCGGGAGTTCCTCGAACAGCCGACCATCACCAAGATGGGCATCGTGGTGGTGTGCCTGGGCTTCCTCTACAACATCGGCATGACCCTGCTCAAAGGTCGCAAGACCACCGTCAGCATGGTGATGATGACCGGGTTGATCGGGCTCGCGGTGTTCTTCCTGTTCTCCTTCTACAACCCCGGCAACCTCGCCCGTGACAAGTTTTACTGGTGGTGGGTGGTGCATCTTTGGGTGGAAGGCGTGTGGGAATTGATCATGGGTTCGATGCTCGCCTTCGTGCTGATCAAGATCACCGGGGTAGACCGGGAAGTCGTGGAGAAATGGCTGTACGTGATCATCGCCATGGCGCTGATTACCGGGATCATCGGCACCGGTCACCACTTCTTCTGGATCGGTGCGCCCGAGGTCTGGTTGTGGGTCGGCTCGATCTTCTCCGCCATGGAACCGCTGCCGTTCCTGGCCATGGTGATCTTCGCGTTCAGCATGGTGAAGAACCGTCGTCGGCAACACCCGAATCGCGCGGCCACACTGTGGGCCAAGGGCACCACCGTTACGGCGTTCTTCGGTGCGGGCGTCTGGGGTTTTCTGCACACGTTGGCCCCGGTCAACTTCTACACCCACGGTTCGCAACTGACGGCGGCTCACGGTCACCTGGCCTTCTACGGCGCTTACGCGATGATCGTGATGACCTTGATCAGCTACGCCATGCCACGCTTGCGCGGCTTGGGTGAAGCCGGCGACGAGCGCTCGCAGACGCTGGAGATCTGGGGCTTCTGGTTGATGACCCTGTCGATGGTGATGATCACATTGTTCCTCACCGCTGCCGGTGTCGTGCAGGTCTACCTGCAACGCTGGCAGGCCGACGGAATCGCGTTGCCCTTCATGTCCACGGTCGAACATTTGCAAGTGCTGTTCTGGGCCCGCCTGGGTTCCGGTGTGGGGTTCTTCGCCGGGTTGCTCTGCTACTTGTTCAGCTTCAAGCAACGTGGCCGCGCCGCTTTGCGCGCCCCGGCTGCCGTGGTTCCGTCATGAGCCTGCATAACGGCTAGAAAAGGTCGGCCCGGCTGAGACAGCGGGCCGTTTTTTTGCTTTGGAAAAAGGGCAACTACCATGGCCTTTACCGTTGAACTGGAAGAGTGGGTCGGCAGTGTCTGGCACCGTTTCATCACCCGGCGCGCCAGTGCGGATTTCCCCGAGGCACGCGTTGAGCTGATCAGCCAGCAACGCCCGCTGGCGCTGTTGTTTCGTGCTATGGGCGGTGCCAACGGTGTCGGCGTCGAAGCCGCCAGCGACCGCGATCTGCTGCTGCGGCGCAACGTGTTGCAGCAGATCGCCGGCACCTGCAAACAAGTGCCGTTGGCGTGGTGCGACGCGGCGAATCTTCGGCTGCCGTCGAGCCTGGCGGTGTTTCCTGACGTCGCTCTGAACGAAGAACTCTATCGTTGGCTCGCGCTGCTGGCGGCGCAGGCCGGGCCGATGCGTCACTGGGGTCGGGACAATCAGCGCTGGACGCAACAGCTGTTGCAGCGCTTCCCCGCGTTGCGCGTCCGCTATCAACGCCTGGTCGATGCGCATCTGCAATTACGCCCGGATCCGGCCTCGTTGAACCGCAGCGAAGCCGCGCTGGAACGGGCGTTATGCCAGGCGTTGCGTGAGCCGGGCAGTGTCGAGCATTTTCCTCGTAGCGAACGCGCTGCCTGGCCGCTGCCATTGTGGTTGTACCCGCCGCAAAATTTCGCCAGTGCGCAGGCAGCGGATCTGGGCGATGAATCCGAAGAGTCGTTGACCACGCCACCCGGCGAACAGAAAAGCGGACGCAAACGCGCCACGCGGATCGATGAAAGCACCCGTGATGGCGGGCTGTTGGTGGTGCGCCTGGAGAACCTGTTCAGTTGGACCGAACACGTGGATCTGGATCGCTGGTCGGACGACAGCGAAGACCCGGACGCCGCCCGGGTTGCCGATGACCTGGACGAACTGACGCTGTCGCGCACCCGCCTGCGCAAGGGCGGTGGCCTCAAGCTGCACCTGGATCTGCCGCCGGCCGATGTCGACGATATTCCCTTGGGCGAGGGCATCAAGTTGCCGGAGTGGGACTATCGCAAGCAACGGATGCAGGACAGCTTCGTCAATCTGCAAATGATGGTGCCGCGCGACTGTGAAGCGCAGCCGCTACCGCCACGGCTCAAGGCCTCGGCGCGACGTTTGCGCCGCCAGTTTGAGCACCTGCGCAACGACCGCCAGTGGTTACGCCAGCAACCCCAGGGTTCTGAACTGGACATGCAGGCCTGGCTGGATTTTCACGTTGAACGCGAGCATGGCGAGTGCGCCGAACGGGGTTTGTTCATGGAACAACGCCAGACCCGCCGCGACCTTGCGTGCCTGTTGCTGGCCGATGTGTCGATGTCCACCGACGCCCATCTCAACGATGAACATCGTGTCATCGACGTTATTCGCGACAGCCTGCTGCTGTTCGGCGAAACCCTGTCGGTGCTGGGTGATGATTTTGCCCTGTACGGGTTTTCCTCGTTGCGTCGCCAGCAAGTGCGCATGCAAGAACTCAAGTCGTTCACCCAGCGTTATGACGACAACACCCGAGGTCGCATCCAGGGACTCAAGCCGGGTTATTACACACGCATGGGCGCCGCCATTCGCCAGGCCACCAAACTGCTGGGCACCAGCAAACGACGCAGCAAATTGTTGCTGTTGCTGACCGACGGCAAACCGAATGATCTGGATTTGTATGAGGGCCGCTACGGTGTCGAAGACACCCGCGAGGCGGTGCGGGAGGCGCGGCGCCAGGGATTGACGCCGTTCTGTATCACGATTGATCGCGAGGCCGGGGACTACTTGCCGTACATGTTCGGCGCCAATGGCTACACCTTGATCCGCCAGCCCGAACAACTGCCTCTGCGCTTACCGCAGTTGTATCGCCAGTTGACCCAGCCATGACCCTTCCTGTCGGAGCGAGCTTGTCTCGGGCGGCGTTCCGATGATGGAGGTTAACGATAACGCGTACGTCCTGATTCAACGCGTCGTCCTCAGATCCATCGCGAGCAGGCTCGCTCCTACAGTGCGTCGCGCAGCATCAACGCGGCAGCCAGAAAAACATCGCCACGCAAAAGATCGTGAGGCCGATGCAGAACCACATGAACCGATGCTGCCGACGCTCCCCGGCGCGTTCGGCCAGTGCCGGCAGGGGCATGCCGCAGTGGCGGCATTCGGTTTCTTTTGAGGGGTTGGCGTGCTGGCAATACAGGCAGACGGGCATGGCGCTCACTCGAACTGTTCCAGGCGTGGACGATCAAGAATGGCGATCTGGCGGCCATCCTGGGTAATGATTTTTTCATCGATCAGGCGGCGGATGATGCGCGAGAACGTTTCCGGCTGGATCGACAGGTGCCCGGCAATCAGTTGCTTGGCCATCGGCAGTTCGAATTGACTGTCGATGGTTTGCTGGCGCACCAGTTGCGTCAGCAGATAGCGCACGACCCGGTGAGTGGCGTTTTTCAGTGACAGGGTTTCGATTTCGTTGACCCGCTGGTGCAGGCGAACGCAGAGCTTGCCCAGCAGTGCGAAGGTCAGCCGGCTGTTGTTCTGCAGCAAACGCATGTAGGTGCTGTTGGATAACCGGTAGAGCTGGGTAGGGCAGACCGCTTCGGCCGAGGCCACATAGTTGGGGGTGTCCATCAGCATCATCGCTTCGGCGAAGGTTTGCCGATCGCTGAGCACCTCGAATACTTTCTCCTGCCCGTCGGGTGTCAGGCGGTAGATCTTCACCGCCCCGGCAATCACGAAATAGAACGAATCGGCCGGCTCGCCCTGACGGAACAACGGCTCGCCTTTGTCGATGCTCAGCAGTTGGCTGGTACTCATCAATTCATCCAGCTGTTCTTCATTCAACGGCTCGAACAAGTGATGACTGCGCAGAATCTGGTGATGGACGCGATGAAGCACCATGGGAATTCATCCTGAAGGTTGAGGAGGTGGCTTGCGATCAAGAATCAGACAAGGCCCAGGGAGATGCCGCTGGCTACCGCCAGGACGGAGGTCAACACCACAAACCAGGCCAGTGGCTGGACGACTTTTTTCATGAGGACTCCCGGGATCGAGTTTGCTTTGAGTTCCCGAGGCTTGAGCAAGACGCGGGCCATGCCTGAAGGCCTTTGTTTATTGGGGCTGTAGACGGTCAGGGTAAAAAAGACCCATGCAATCAGGGTAAAAACAACCATTAAATGGTCATTTTTACCCTGCATCAGCTACCGTTACAGCTAGGAAGTGCCGCCAGCCGTTGATCTGGAGCGGGGGCACGGCCCTTGCACACTTGATCTGCGACAAAGGCAATTGCTCGGCAATACCCGATGATTGCACCCGGAATTACCTCGCGCGCAGGTTGGCGCCAGGTCAGCAACAAGGTAGAGGAGTGGCTTTATGCAAGTGCTTGACCGCCGTAAAGCGATGGCCATCGCGCCGCTGTTACGTCTGGCCTTTCGGCCGTTCTTCCTCGCGGGCGGCCTGTTGGCCGTGCTGGTCATCCCGCTTTGGCTGGCGGCCTTCAGCGGTTCGTTGTCCGCGTGGCAGCCGGCCGGTGGTTGGCTGAGCTGGCATCGACATGAATTGCTGTTCGGGTTCGGGCTGGCGATTATTGCTGGCTTCCTGCTGACGGCCGTACAGACCTGGACCGGTCGCCCCGGCCTCAGCGGCAAACCGTTGGCCGCGCTGGCGCTGCTGTGGTTGGCGGCGCGCGTGGCGTGGCTGGTCAATGCCCCGTGGCCGCTGCTGGTGGTGCTGGAAATGGCGTTCCCGCTGGCGGTGGCGGCGTTGATGGGCTTCACGTTGTGGAAGGTGCGGCAAAAGCGTAACTACCCGATTGTGGTGGTCCTGCTGTTGCTGGCCGGGGCTGACGGGTTGTCCGTGTCGGGGCTGGTCGCAGGTCATGAGGGCTGGCAGCGTCAGGGCGTGCTGACCGGCATCTGGCTGGTGGCGGCCATGATGGGGTTGATCGGCGGCCGCGTGATTCCATTCTTCACCCAGCGCGGCCTCGGCCGGGTTGACGCTGTTGCCCCTTGGCCATGGCTGGATTGGCTGCTGCTGATTGGCTCGCCACTGGTGGCGTTGCTGTATGCCGTCGGCCCTGCGCTCAACGCCAATGTCTGGGTAGGTTTGTTGTTCGCGGTGCTGGGGGCTGGGCATCTGGTGCGCCTGGTGCGCTGGCAAGATCGCGGCCTGTGGCGCGTGCCGTTGTTGTGGTCGCTGCACCTGGCTTACGGCTGGCTGGCGGTGGCCTGTCTCGGCATGGCGCTGTGGCATTTCGGCGTGCCGCTGAACCCGAGCCTGGCAGTGCATTGCCTGACAATCGGCGCCATGGGTGGTCTGGTGCTGGCGATGATCGCGCGGGTAACGCTCGGGCATACCGGCCGTGCGCTGGAGCCACCGTCGGGCATGACCTTGGCGTTCATTTTGCTCAACCTGGCGTGTCTGAGTCGGGTCGTGTTGATTGTGTTTTTCCCTTTGCCGGCGCTGTGGCTGGCCGGTCTGTGCTGGACGCTGGCGTTTGCGCTGTACGCCTGGCGTTATGGGCCGATGCTGCTGCGGGCCCGGGTCGACGGTCATCCGGGATGAGCAGGCCAAAGAATGGAGGCGGGCGATGATGTATCCCTTTTTGTTGATTACGCATTTGCTGGCAGCCATCGCCTTCATCGGCACGCTGTTTTTCGAAGTGGTGATCTGGCACCGCGCCCGCCAGCCGCTGGCAGAAGCGGCGCGAGCGACGGCGGATCAGGCGATTGCCGTGCGCTCGCGCAAGGTGCTGCACGGTGTGGTGTTGCTGTTGTATGGCGCCGGCATCGCGCTCGCCTGGCAACACCGTGGTGTTTTGAGCCAGCCGCTGGCCAGCAGTTTTGGCACTTTGCTGAGCCTGAAAATCATCCTGGCCCTGAGCATCATCGGCCATTACCTGCTGCTGGCGTATTGGCTGAAAAGCGCGCGGCTGTCCACGACCCGTGCGACCTGGATTCGCCGCAGCATTCTCGGGCACATGGTGTTGATCGTGATCCTGGCCAAGGCGATGTTCTATTGGCACGGCTGATGGCGCTGTAAAGCCGGTAGTTCTGAGGTGACGCCATTCGCGAGCAAGCCCGCTCCCACAGGGGAATGTTGATCCCTGTGGGAGCGAGCCTGCTCGCGAAAAGTGTGATCAGTGGTGTGGGTTCAGGGCGTTGATGAACAGCACGTTGTTTTCCAGGTGAATGTGTTGCATCAGGTCGTCCTTGAATTCCAGCAACCCGCGATAGAGTGCACGCCAGGTGTTGCAGGCATCCGCCGGCGGGGTGATGTGGTGGGTCAGGGCGAGCATCTGTTCCAGCGCTTCGCCATGTTGATCATGTTCGAAACGCAACACCTGGATCGGCGGTGCGGCCTGCGGGCCGATGCCCTGTTGCAGCATCGGGAAGAGCACTTGTTCTTCCTTGAGCATGTGGCCTTCGAGTTCTTGCTGCATGTCGCTCAGCAGATCGGCCAGGCCGTTGGGACAGGTGCTGCGCGCACCGTGCACTTGCTCGACACGTCGGGCCAGGCGGATCAGTTCCGGCAGTTGCTCGCGGTGGCGGGCGTGGTAGCGCGTCAGGAGGTGGGCAATCAACGCCTCGGACGTCTCGGTGCGCCAATCGTGCTGGGTTTCGCCGGTGTCTTGCAGGGTTTCCAGGGCATCGGCAATCAGCAGCGGATCGAGGTCTTTGCCAAGGGCCGCTTCCCGCAGGCTTTTATGCCCGCCGCAACAGAAGTCCAGTTTGAAGTTGTGAAAGATTCGGGTGGCGCCGGGAATGTCGCAGGCCAGTTGGCCGAGGCTTTGTTCCAGTAGGGTCTGGCTCATCAGGGGTTCCTTGCTTGGGTTTCAACGGTTCTCCTGGCTTGTTGCATCCGGCGTGCCATATTTAACTGATTGATAAATATGAATTTATTTTTAGTTGTGGTGATGCGCACCCTGACGCATTAGGGTGAATCCCACCATAGAGGGTAATTAAAACCATGCTGCGTGAAAGCCTGGCGGCCGACCTGATTGTCGAGTTGCCCAATGCCGTGCGGTTGCAACGACTGGTCCAGACCCTGCGCCAATACTTCAACAGTGGCGCGGTGGGTTTGTTGCGTCTGGATGACGACAGCCTCAGGCCCGTGGCGACGGTGGGGCTGGTGCATGAAGCGTTGGGACGCCGCTTCGTCATCGCCCAGCATCCTCGGCTGGCGGCGATCATGGCGTCGCGCGAACCTGTCTGGTTCGAGCCCGACAGTCGCCTGCCGGATCCTTACGACGGATTGCTCGACAACCACATCGGCGAACCACTGCCGGTGCACGACTGCATGGGCGTGAGCCTGTATGTCGAAGGCCGGATCTGGGGCGCGATCACCCTCGATGCGCTGCACGCCGGAACCTTCGACAGCCGAGCACGGGAGGAACTCAAGCGCTGCACCTTGCAGATCGAAGCAGCCGTGCGGGTCACTCGCCTGGAACAGGAAAACCGCAGCTTGCGCCTGTCCCGCAGCGATCCTCAGGATTTGCGAATGCCGGTCGAGGAGGGCGAGATCCTCGGGCAGAGTGAGGTGTTGCATCAGCTACTCAATGAGCTGGACGTGTTGGCCGACTCCGATCTGCCGGTGTTGCTGCTGGGCGAGACCGGCGTTGGCAAAGAGCTGTTCGCCCGGCGCTTGCATCGTCTGTCGCGGCGCAGCCACAAGCCGCTGATTCAGGTCAACTGCGCGGCCTTGCCCGAGTCGTTGGCGGAGAGTGAATTGTTCGGACACGTCAAAGGCGCATTCTCCGGTGCCACGGGTGACCGTGCCGGGCGCTTCGATGCGGCCAACGGTGGCACGCTGTTTCTCGATGAAGTCGGTGAGTTGCCATTGAGTGTGCAAGCGAAATTGCTGCGCACCTTGCAGAACGGCGAGATCCAGCGCCTGGGCGCGGACAAGCCGCTGCATGTCGATGTGCGCATCATCGCCGCCACCAATCGGCACTTGCCGGACAGCATCCGCGATGGCCTGTTTCGGGCTGATCTGTATCACCGTCTCTCGGTGTACCCGGTGCCGATCCCTTCGTTGCGCGAACGCGGCAATGACGTGTTGATGCTGGCCGGGCATTTTCTTGAGCTTAATCGGGCGCGGCTCGGCCTGCGTGGCTTGCGTCTGTCGCCGGCGGCGGAACGCGCGCTGCTGGCGTATACCTGGCCGGGCAACGTGCGCGAGCTCGAGCATGTGATCAGTCGTGCCGCCTTGAAGCAGCTCAGTCGCGGCAGCAGTCGTGCGTTGATCATGACACTGGAGCCCGAGATTCTTGATCTCGACAGTGCTCCGAACGCACCGCAGGTTGTTTCTGAGCCTTGCGACGCCGCTCCGGCTGATCTGCCATTCCAGCCGCTGGGTGAAGCCGTCGACGATTATCAACGCAAGAAAATTCTCCAGGCCCTGAGCCTGTCCGGGGAAAACTGGGCCAGCGCGGCGCGGATTCTGGAAGTCGATCCGAGCAATTTGCACAAACTGGCGCGGCGTCTGCGGCTCAAGTAATCGACACTGTTGATGGCGGTCAAGGTCGGTTGGCGCAGTGCCTCGCACACTGAGCAAAACCTTCCGGAGATCACTGTCATGCCGCTTTCCCTGGCCCAAATGCGCCGCAACTACACCTTGTATGGCTTGCAGGACGAGCATGCGCTGGATGACCCTTTGGTGATGTTTCGCCAATGGCTGCAACTGGCCCGCGACACCGAGAGCGCGCCTGTCGAAGCCAATAGCATGATGCTGGCGACGGTCGACAGCGATGGGCGGCCGCACTGTCGTGTCCTGTTGCTCAAGGGCTTGAGCGAGGAAGGGTTTACGTTCTTCGGTCATTACCAGAGTGACAAGGGGCAGCAACTGGCCGCCAATCCTTATGCCGCCATGACGTTTTTCTGGCCGGGGCTGGAGCGGCAGGTGCGTATTGAAGGTCGCGTCTCGAGGCTGGATCCGGCGCTGTCGGATGAGTACTTTGATTCCCGGTCCATGGCCAGTCGTCTCGGCGCCTGGGCTTCACCGCAAAGCCGTCCGCTGGCGAGTAGGGCAGCGCTTGAATTGCTGTTGGCTGACACGATCAAACGCTTCGTCGGGCAGACTGTGTCGCGACCTGAGCAATGGGGCGGCTATTGTCTGCATCCTGAGCGTCTGGAGTTTTGGCAGGGACGTGCTGACCGGTTGCATGACCGTATTGACTATCGCTTGCATGACGGTGTCTGGAAACGGAGCCGTTTGGCGCCTTGAGCCCGATGGGAAATGGTGGGGTGGCTTTGTTGGTGTGTATATCCGTTTTTTCGGTGATGGCGGCTATTGGTTTCGCCCTTACGGCGAGTCACTTTCGAAAAGCGCGAAAGTAACCAAAGCGCTCTTGCCCCTTTCGTTCGGTGCCTCGCTGTGGCTCGGCATGCCCTCGCTCCGGTCCTGCTCCGTGGGCCCGCCGCCATCGGCCATCCATGGCCGGGGGCGGCTAACCCGGCATCCATGCCGGGTTGCCCACTGCGCAGAACCTGCGCTCGGCCTCTCGAGGGTGCGACTACCGCCACAGCCGCCGAGGCGGCCTGAAAGCCGACCTGGCTCTTTGCTGCGTTCACTCATTCCGGACATGTACACCAATCCCCTGTAGGAGCCGGCTTGCTGGCGATGGCGTCCGTCCAGTCAATAAATGTGTCGACTGACACACCGCTATCGCCAGCAAGCCGGCTCCTACACGGGATTGGGTTCACACGGTCAAAATTGTAGGAGCTGGCTTGCCAGCGATGGACGTCAACGATAACGCGGGCTGTGTGAATGAACGTGTTGTCCGGTCGTTTTTCGCGGGCAAGCCTCGCTCCTACAGGGAATCGCGTTTGCTTTTGATTTTCACCACTCATCAGGCCGAGCGTTAGCTCGCCTTCAGCTTTTGATCTTGAGGTGCACGCCCCCTCGAGAGGCCGAGCGCAGGTTCTGCGCAGTGGGCAACCCGGCATGGATGCCGGGTTAGCCGCCCCCGGCCAGGGATGGCCGATGGCGGCGGGCCCACGGAGCAGGACCGGAGCGAGGGCATGCCGAGCCACAGCGAGGCACCGAACGAAAGGGGCAAGAGCCCTTGGTTACTTGGGGCTTTTCCAAGTGACTCGCCGTAAGGGCGAAACCAATAGCCGCCATCACCGCAGCAACGGATATACACCCCAACAAACCCATCCCCCCATCAGCCAGAAATCCATGCGCCCGAGAGGTACCTCCTTGGAGGAATAGGCTCATCAAGGATTCCGGTTCAGGCTTGGGCCCATACCCTCATCTACGGGAAAACCTGGACATGGCCCATCTGGCGCAACGCACATTTGAACCCCTGAACATTGCCGTGCTGACCATCAGCGATACACGCACCTTCGACACCGACACCTCGGGACAGACCCTGACCGATTTGCTGCAAACCGCCGGGCATGTGTTGATCGATCGTGATCTGGTCAAGGACGATATCTATCAGATCCGCGCCACTGTTTCCCGGTGGATCGCCGACCCCGAAGTACAAGTTGTGCTGATGACCGGCGGCACCGGTTTCACCGCTCGCGACAACACGCCGCAAGCTGTCCTGCCGCTGCTGGACAAACACGTGGAAGGTTTCGGCGAATTGTTCCGTCAGGTATCCCTGGAGGAAATCGGCATGTCCAGCCTGCAATCCCGGGCACTGGCCGGCATGAGCAACGGCGTGCTGGTGTGCTGCGTACCCGGTTCGCCGGGTGCCTGCCGGACGGCCTGGAACAAGATCCTGCTAGAACAACTGGACAGTCGCACCGGCCCCTGCAATTTCGCCCCGCATTTGAAACCTCAGGCTCAACGCAACATTGATGCCTGCGAGACACGCTCATGACCGGCCGGGTGTGCGACCTCGGCAACCTGATGCCGGTGGACGAGGCCATCAGCCGCCTGCTCGATCAGGCACCGCCGCCGCCCCTGGTGCAAATGATCCGCCTGGATCAAGCGATGGGGCGCGTGCTGGCAGCGGATATTCATTCCCCGGTGAACCTGCCGGCCTGGGACAACAGCGCCATGGACGGTTACGCCCTCAGGGCCGTCGACCTGCCCGAGGAGGGTGGCTGGCTGTTGATCGGCGGGCGAATTGCGGCGGGGGATCAGGCGTGCGTACCGTTGCTCGCGCAACAAGCGGTGCAGATTTTTACCGGTGCACCCTTGCCTCCGGGCGCCGACACCGTCGTGCCGCAAGAGCGTTGCCGTATCGACGGCGAGCGAGTCTGGTTGCCACCCGCAAGCGTTGGCGATCACGTCCGCAAAGAGGGTGAAGAAGTTCGTCGCGGGCACCTGCTGCTCAAGGCGGGAAAGCGCCTGCGCGCACAGGAAATCGGATTGCTGGCCGGCGCCGGAATTGCGCGGATCGAAGTCTATCGACCGTTGCAGGTGTGTTTGCTCAGCAGCGGCAATGAACTGCGCGAGCCGGGCGATCCCTTGGCGCCGGGACAGATCTACAACAGCAATCGCTACTGCCTGGCGGAGCTGTTGCGTGGATGGGGCGTGGAGGTGCATGACTACGGCGTGATGGCCGATGAGCTGGCGGCCAGTCGGCACGCCTTGAGCCTGGCGTCGTCGGAATGCGACCTGTTGCTGAGCAGCGGCGGCGTTTCGGTCGGCGAGGAGGATCATCTCAAGCACGCCATCGAGGAACTGGGCAGCGTCGATTTCTGGCGCATCGCCATGCAGCCGGGAAAACCGCTGGCCTTTGGCGAAGTGGCGGGCAAACCGTGGATCGGCGTGCCCGGCAATCCTTCGGCGGCATTGATTACCGCGTTGGTGGTGGTGCGACCGTTCTTGCTCCGGGCCCAGGGTATGACGGACGTGATGCCACGGCCACTGGCCGTGCCCGCCGGGTTCGAGTGGTTGCAACGCAACAAGCGTCGGCAATACCTGCGAGCCAGGTTGACGCCCGGCGCTGGCGGCCAGTTGAGCGTGGAACTGCACCCTCAGCAAAGCTCGGCGATGCTGACGGCCGCGTGCTGGGCTGACGGGCTGGCAGTGATCGACTGCGAGCAGCAAGTGCTCAAGCACGACAACGTGATGTTCCTGTCCTTTGCCGACCTGATGCAGTGAGGGCAATTGATTGCCGTCAAGGCAGTGCCTGCCGGTCTGGCTAGACTGGCAGCGCCGCTTTTTTCATGAGGATTACCCATGCAACTGGTCTGCCCGGCAGGGAACCTGCCTGCGCTCAAAGCGGCGGTGCGCCAAGGCGCCGATGCCGTGTATGTCGGCTTTCGCGATGACACCAACGCCCGGCATTTCGCGGGGCTGAACATGGACGATAAACAGTTCGACGCCGCCGTCGCCCACATCCGTCAGCATCAACGCAAACTCTATGTCGCCGTCAACACCTACCCGCAACCCAAGGGCTGGGAGCGCTGGCAGCGGGCGGTGGACCGTGCTGCCGATTTCGGTGTGGATGCGCTGATCGCCGCCGACCCCGGGGTGCTCAACTATGCCAGCCAGCGCCATCCGCAACTGGCGTTGCACCTCTCAGTCCAGGGCTCGGCGACCCACGCCGCCGCGCTGGCGTTTTACGCGCAGCGCTACGATATTCGGCGCGCCGTGCTGCCACGGGTGTTGTCGTTGGCGCAGGTGCGCCAGGTGGCCGCCAGCAGTCCGGTGCCCATTGAAGTCTTCGGCTTCGGCAGCCTGTGCATCATGGCCGAAGGGCGTTGCCACCTGTCGTCCTACATCACCGGCGAGTCACCGAACCTGTGCGGCGTCTGTTCGCCGGCCAAGGCGGTGCGCTGGAGCGAGGATGCCGAAGGGTTGAGCGCGCGGCTCAGTGAAGTCCTGATCGACCGCTACACCCCCGACGAACCGGCCGGTTACCCGACCTTGTGCAAAGGCCGTTTCCTGGTCGACGGCAAACGCTTTCATGCCCTGGAAGAACCTACCAGCCTCGACACCCTGGACCTGCTGCCGGAGCTGACGGCCATCGGCGTCGAAGCCGTGAAAATCGAAGGCCGTCAACGCAGCCCGGCTTATGTCGAGCAAGTCACCCGGGTCTGGCGCGCCGCGCTGGATGCCCATCGCGGCGCGCCGGGCGCTTTTCGGGTCAAGGAAGAATGGCGTCAGGTGCTGGCCGGTTTGTCCGAGGGCAGCCAGACCACCCTGGGTGCTTATCATCGATCATGGCAATGAGGGGACGCGACATGAAGCTCAGCCTGGGACCGGTCCTGTTTTATTGGGACAAGGAGCAACTCAGCAACTTTTACGCCGAGATGTCGGCCATGCCCCTGGACGTGATTTACCTGGGGGAAACCGTGTGCTCGAAACGCCGGGCCTTTTCACTGGATCAGTGGTTGGGACTGGGGCGTGAGTTACAGGAGTGCAGCCGGGCGCAGTTGGTGATCTCCAGTTTGACGCTGATCGAAGCAGCGTCGGAACTTTCCAGCCTGCGCCGCCTGTGTGACAACGGCCAACTGTTGGTGGAGGCCAATGACATGGGCGCGGTGCAGTTCCTCGCCGAGCGCCAGTTGCCGTTCGTGGGTGGCCCGGCCCTCAACCTGTACAACGGCCACTCGCTGGCGCAACTGCTCGACTGCGGAATGACGCGCTGGGTGCCGCCCGTGGAGTGTTCGGCGGCGCTGATCCGCGATGTGATCGGGCAGGTCCGTGAACTTGGGCGTGCGGTGCCGGAAGTTGAAATTTTTGCCTATGGGCATTTGCCCCTGGCCTATTCCGCCCGCTGTTTCACTGCCCGCGCGGAAAACCGGCCCAAGGACGACTGCCAGTTTTGCTGCATCAACTACCCCGACGGCATGGCGCTGACCAGCCAGGAAGGGCAGGCGCTGTTTACCCTCAACGGTATTCAGACCATGTCGGCCGAAGTCACCAATTTGCTCGCCGATTATTCCGGGCTGGTGGACTGCGGCGCCGATCTGTTGCGCCTGAGCCCACGTGCGCAGGGCATGGCTGAGGTGATTGACAGTTATCAGCGGGTTCGTTCGGGCGAGATGCCGCCGCTGTTTGTCGAAGGGTGCAATGGCTACTGGCATGGCCAGGCCGGCATGTTGCGCGTCGAGGAGGTTGGCCTGTGCTGAACCGAAAAAAGTGGCTGCTCAAAGGTGCCGACCGGTTGTTGCCGCTGGTGCGTCGGGTGCCGTTTGCCGTGCAGCGCCTGGCGTTGCAGCAGGCGCTCAATCGTTGCCTCGCCGAGCCGTTGCGTGATGGCGAGTTTGAGGTGTTGCGCGGGCGTTGGTTGTGTTTGCGGATTCCGGATCTGGGGTTGTCCTGGTACTTGACGCTCAGTCGTCAGGGGTTGCGGATTGCCGAGCATGCTACGGCGGCTGTGACCATCAGCGGGAACTGGCGTGAGTTTTTACTGTTGGCCAGTCGTCAGGAGGATCCTGATACGCTGTTTTTTCGTCGGCGTCTGGTGATTGAGGGTGATACTGAGTTGGGGTTGGCGTTGAAGAATTTGATCGACAGTCTTGATCCTGATGTGTTGCCGGTCTGGTTGTGGCGGAATCTGGAGCGGGCGGGGAAGGGGCTGGCGGCGGGGTGACCTGTAGGAGCCGGCTTGCTGCGGGCGGCGTTCCGACGATGGCTTTATGTCAGGCGCCGAATTTTTTCAGGTGTACATATCCATTCCTTCGGTAACGACGGCTTATGGTTTCGCCCTTACGGCGAGTCCCTTTTCCAAACGCCGAAAAGGAACCAAAAGGCTTTGCCCCTGACGTACGGCCCTTCGCCTAGGCTCAGGGTACCCTCGCTCCGGTCCTGCTCCGTGGGCCCGCCGCGATCGGCCATCCCTGGCCGTGCGCGGCTAACCCGGCATCCATGCCGGGTTGCCCACTGCGCAGAACCTCCACTCGGCCTTCCGACGGGGCAGATCAAAATCAAAATCAAAATCAAAAGCCAAAGCGAGGCGGCCTGCCAGCCGACCTGTCTCTATGATCGTACGCATTCCCCTGTAGGAGCCGGCTTGCTGGCGATGGACGTCAACGATGACGCGGGCTGTCTAAATGAACGCGTTGCCCAGACAATTTTCGCCGGCAAGCCGGCTCCTACAGTTGATCGGTGTCATGCCCGCGTATCGGATTCGCATGACGATGCTGCAGGGGCTTTGTGGTTGATCTGAGATGTCAGGCGTACACATTCCCTGTAGGGGCCGGCTTGCCGGCGATGGACGCTAACGATAACGCGGGCTGTCTGAATAAACGCGTTGTCCGGGCGTTTTTCGCCGGCAAGCCGGCTCCTACAGGGGGCACGTACGCTTTTGATTTTCACCACTCATCAGGCCGAGCGTCAGCTCGCCTTCAGCTTTTGATCTTGAGGTACACGCCCCCTCGAGAGGCCGAGTGGAGGTTCTGCGTAGTGGGCAACCCGGCATGGATGCCGGGTTAGCCGCCCCCGGCCATGGATGGCCGATGGCGGCGGGCCCACGGAGCAGGACCGGAGCGAGGGCATGCCGAGCCTTAGCGAGGCACCGAACGAAAGGGGCAAGAGCCCTTGGTTACTTGGGGCTGTTCCAAGTGACTCGCCGTAAGGGCGAAACCAATAGCGGCCGTTACCGCAGCAATGGATATGTACCCCATCAAAAAACTCGTCAGCCGAAACACAGCCATCGCCGGCAAGCCGGCTCCTACAGGGAATGTTCGCTGCCCTCAAGCCCGGCTTTCATGCTGCCGGGTATCACTGACAATCAACCCCCTGATCCCCTCAAACAACTCATCGCTCTGCGCCTCGGTGCAATCCTCGCCATAACGTTTACGCAACCCGTAATGACTCAGAATCAAATGCACATCCGCATGCAATCCATGCTGCTTCAGACAGTTCTCGACACATTGCAGCGGGCAACCATCCAGCGCAAAAATCCGCCGCCCCGACCGCGCCTTGTTGACCAGCGCGGCCACATGCCCGCCGACACCGGCGATGCAGGACATTTCAGCAACGCCACTGCGATCCAGGCGCACAGCCAATGTGTTGGCCAGTTGCGCAACATTGGAACAACCGGAACAGGCATAGACCAGAGGCAAAGTCGAAGGGGGCATTGATGCTCTCCGTTGATGGGGTGTTCAAGTGTGCAAGGCACGGGGCATTGCGCATTGATGGCAGTCAATTCCGGTTATTGGAACGCCGCCAGGTCCTCTTCCGCGAGGATGCTGATGTGACGTCGCTCCATGGCGATCAGGCCGCTGTCCACCAGGCGGTGCAAAATCCGCGAAAAGGTTTCCGGCTGAATCCCCAGCTTCGACGCCACCAGGCGTTTGGACATCTGCAAGACAATCTGGCCGGTGACCGGGTTGCGTTCCTGAAACAGGAAATTGATCACCCGACGGCTCGCGCTCGCCATGGTCAACGTGTCGATGTCCCGCAGCCGCAAGTGCAGGTGAACACTCATGCTCGCCAGAATCGCCAGGCAGACTTTCGGCTGGTCCTCCAGCGCATTGCGATAGTGGGTGCCCTCGATGCTGACCAGCACGCTGTCCTTCAACGCGGTGGCGCTCACCGGGTAGAGCCGGGCCTGGCTGAACAGCAGCGCTTCGGCAAAGGTTTGCCCGGGCTGGATGATCTCCACCAGGTTTTCCTGGCCTTCGCCAGTGAGCCGGTACAACTTGACCTGGCCGCTGACCAGCAGAAAAAAGCGTTTGGCCGGATCGCCCTGATGCATGAGCGTGCTGTGACAGGGCAGGCGCTTGAGCATGGCCAGGGCACAGACTTCCTCGAAGACTTTCTCCGGCAATTGGCTGAACAGATGATGACGGCGCAACGTTAAAACGATGGAAGGGTGGGTCAGCATGGCGTACCTCCGCTGACGGTCATAGTAGAGAGCGCAGGCCGGTTGACCTATGCCTCTGCAGGCCTACCTCCAAGGAGGCATGGCCGTCAGCCCGCACTACGCAGATGCTCCATGGCCCACACCGCCGCTTCGACCCGCGAGCGCAAACCGAGTTTGTGCAGCAGGTTCTTGACGTGAACCTTGACTGTCCCTTCGGTGATGCCCAGCTTGTGCCCGATGACCTTGTTGCTGAAGCCGCTGGCGATGGTTTTCAACACCTGGCGTTCGCGGTCGGTCAGTTCAACCACCGCCTGGCGTGGCGGTGAGCGCAACGCCTGGGCCATGACCTGGGTCAGGCCGGGGCTGATGACCAATGCACCGTCCAACGCTTCGCGGATGTACTGGATCAACAGTTCGGGCTCCATGTCCTTGAGCAGATAACCGTCGGCATCCAGGCGCAGCGCGTCGCGAATATCGTCCTCGGCGTCCGACACGGTGAACAGCAACACCTTGCCGGTGTAGTGCATCGCGCGCAGTCGACGCAGGGTTTCAATGCCGTTCATTTGCGGCATGTTGTTGTCGAGCAACACCAGGTCCGGTTGCAGCGGTTCGATCAGGCTGAGTGCTTCTTCGCCATGGTTGGCTTCGCCGACGATCAGGAAGTCATCTTCGAGTTCGAGCATTTGGCGGATGCCGCGACGCATCATGGGATGGTCGTCTACCAGCAGGATTCTATGGTGTGGGGACGGGTTCATGTGACGCTACCTTCTGTGTGCTGTCCGAGAAATTCCGGGTGGAATTCCAGCTGGACGAGGGTGCCTTGAGGCTCCCTGGAAAATATGTGCAAGTGGCCGCGCAAGCTCCGCGCCCGCTCATCCATGATGTTCAGGCCATGATGTTCGCGCTGGTCGACGTCGCCGCTGAAGCCGCGCCCGTCATCCTCGACCGAAAGCCTGACGGTTTCGCCGTCCTGACGCAGTTCCAGCCAGGCGTTTTGCGCGTGGGCATGGCGCAGGCAATTGGAGAGCGCCTCGCGGGTGATCTGCAGGATATGGATCTGCTCGCTGGCCGAGAGTTGAAAGGCCAGCGCATCGACGTGCAGGTGCACCTGGAATTCGCCGCGACGGGAGAATTCTGCGGCGGTGTCCTTGAGCTCCTGCACCAGCCCGGCATCGTTAATCTGCAAGCGGAAAGTGGTCAGCAGTTCGCGCAATTGGCGGTAGGCATTGTTCAGTCCTTCGCGCAATTCGGCGGTGACGTTTTCCAGGGTCTGCACCGGTTCGCCCCGGCGCATCAGGGTCTGCATGCGGCTGACTTGCAGCTTCATGTAGGACAGGGCCTGGGCCAGTGAGTCGTGCAGTTCACGGGCGATGATCGTGCGCTCTTCCAGCAACAGCAGCCGATGATCCTGTTCCCGTTGGCGCTTGAGTGAGAGCGAAGTGCCGATCAGGTTGGCCAGGGCCTGGATCAGTTGGGTTTCCCAGGCTTGCGTGGGGTGGCCGTCGACAAAGTAAGCCTTGAGTTCACCCAGTTCGCTGCCCTGGTTGCTGATGCTGAAGGATTGCGGCCTCGCGTCGTGGTGTTTCTGGCACGTGGCGCAATCGCTGCTGGCGCAGACGTCGCGGATGTTGGCGCCATGCAGGGCGATCAGTTGCTGGGCAGGCGCCTGCGCCTGGCCTTGCAAACACAGCGACAGGCGCAAGCCCGGCAGGCGTTGCTGGAAGCGCCGGATCAACTCGTCCAGCCCTTCGGCATTGGCCAGGCGTGTGGCCAGGCTGCGACTGCTTTGATAGAGCAACTCCAGCGCGGCGTTGGCCTGTTGCAGGTTCAGGGTTTTTTGCCGGACCTGACTTTCCAGCGTGCGGTGCGACTCTTCTATCGTTTCGGCCATGGCGTTGAAGCTCGTGGCCAACTGGCCCAGTTCGTCCTGGGACTGATGGTTGACCCGCACCTTGAAATCACCGCGTCGAAAGCGCTGGGTTGCGTCCACCAACTCCTTGAGGGGCGTGACGACGCCGTACTGCAACTCGTACAAACCTATCAGCAGGACAATCATGGTGGTGAACAGCGCCATGCCCTGGATCACTTGTTGCCAGCCCTGCTTTTGCTCGCTCTGGCGCTGGAGCAGGCTGACGAACTGGTTCAGTTGCTCAACGAACGGCCGCGCCTGGGCTTGAAATGCCACGGCATCGCCGCGTTCCAGCGCCGGGCGCAACGCTTCGTTCCATTGTTGCTGGAGTTGCCTATAGCTGGTTTGCAACGCGGTGGTCGGGCCATCTTCCAGCACGGCCTTGAGTGACTGGCTGTTGAGGCGACGTTGCAGGCTTTCAGTGATGCCGATGATTTCTTCATCGGTGGCACCGGCGGCGAGTTTCCAGCTCAGGTGGTAGGTTTCCATGCGTACCGAACCCGCGGTGTTGATGGCGGCGGCATCACCCTGGCTGAACCAGGCGATCAACCCGGCGCTCAACGAGCTGGCGAGCGCGAGCACGGCGATCAGGATCACCGCGAGCCCGGCGCGGGCGGGCAGGGAGCTGCGCAACCAGCGGATCATCGGCGCAGGTCCCGGGGGTAAAGCAGAAAGCAGAGCATGTACAGCTCCAGAGTGAGGTTGTTTGTTATGGCCTCTTCGCGGGCAAGCCTCGCTCCTACAGTTACCGGCGTTTCAGTGATCGATACCTAACCTGTAGGAGCGAGGCTTGCCCGCGAAGGCGATCCAGAGGCGCGCTACCTCTAAAGAGTTGTCGACGGCTCCCTGTCGACAGAACACTGGGTGGAAAAAGTTAAAACGCTGATAAACAAGGGGTTTTAAGCATTCTCCGGTCTACCTCCTTGGAGGTAGGCAGTGCAAGCATAGGCTTGGGCCCGCTTGGGCTTCGTTGACGTGGATCAAGTTTTTACGGGGTTGCTCTCTCTAGTCTGCCGCCATGGCTAACTGACTGGAGAGCATTGTGACCCAACCCCGTGTACGACAAGGCTTGGTGCTGGGCATGAGCACGCTGGCCTTCACTGTATGTTTCATGGTCTGGATGATGTTTGCCGTGCTCGGGGTGCCGATCAAGGAACTGCTCCAGCTCAACGAAACCCAGTTCGGCCTGCTGGCCGCGACCCCGGTCTTGACCGGCTCGCTGGTGCGTTTGCCGCTGGGGCTGCTGACCGACCGCTTTGGCGGGCGCAGCGTGTTCTTTCTGCTGATGCTGTCCTGCGTCGCACCGCTGTACCTGATCAGCCACGCCACCGCTTATTGGCAGTTTTTGCTGCTGGGCCTGTTCGTCGGTTTGGCCGGCGGCTCGTTTTCGGTCGGGATTGCCTACGTCGCCAAGTGGTTCGACAAAGAGAACCAGGGCTTCGCCATGGGTATCTTCGGCGCCGGTAACGCCGGGGCTGCGGTCACCAAATTTCTCGCCCCGGCCCTGATCGCCGCCGGCAGTTGGCAGCTGGTGCCGAAAGTCTTCAGCGCCATCCTCTTTATCACTGCGCTGTCGTTCTGGTTCCTCAGTGCCGAAAACAAGGACCACCGCAGTGCCTCGGGCGCCACGCTGCGTGAGCAACTGCGTTCGCTGAAAGATCCTGCGGTGTGGCGCTACTGCCAGTACTACTCGATCGTCTTCGGCGGCTATGTGGCCCTCGCGCTGTGGATGACCAAATACTACGTGCAGGAATACGGTTTCAGCCTGCAAAGCGCGGCGCTGCTGGCGGCGTGTTTCTCCCTGCCCGGTGGCGTGCTGCGTGCCGTCGGTGGCTGGATGTCGGATCGCTGGGGCGCGCAAAGCGTGACCTGGTGGGTGTTGTGGGTCAGCTGGATCTGCCTGTTCCTGCTCTCGTACCCACAGACCCAACTGCAAGTGCAGACCATCAACGGCACCGTGGATTTCCACATCGGCCTCAACCCCGCGCTGTTCACCGTGCTGCTGTTCGTCATGGGCATTGCCTTCGCGTTCGGCAAGGCCTCGGTCTTCAAATACATCGCCAATGACTACCCGAAAAACATGGGCGCGGTGTCCGGCATCGTCGGTCTGGCCGGTGGCCTGGGCGGTTTCGTGCTGCCGATCATGTTTGGCGCCCTGGTGGACCTCACCGGCGTGCGCTCGTCCTGCTTCATGTTGATGTACGGCGTGGTCTGGGTCTCCCTCACCTGGATGTACTTCAGCGAAATGCGCAAAAGCCCGGTGCTTGGTAAAGCGCCGACGCTGACCCCGTCCCCGATTTCCAGCATTGCCCAAGGAGAACAACATGTCCGTTCTGCAAAAGCCTGATAAAGGGCCGGTCATTCATGACTGGCGCCCCGAGGACCCTGCGTTCTGGGGAAGCAGCGGCAAACAGACCGCCACGCGCAACCTGTGGATCTCCATTCCCGCGCTGCTGTTGGCCTTCGCGGTGTGGATGGTCTGGAGCACGGTGATCGTGCGTCTGAACGCCATCGGCTTCACCTTCACCACCGACCAGTTGTTCTGGCTGGCGGCGTTGCCGGGGCTGTCCGGCGCGACCTTGCGCGTGTTCTATTCCTTTATGGTGCCGATCTTCGGTGGCCGGCGCTGGACCGCCCTGAGCACCGCATCGCTGCTGGTGCCATCGATCTGGATGGGCTTCGCGGTGCAGGACCCGGGCACCCCGTACAGCGTGTTCGTATGGATTGCCTTGCTCTGCGGTTTTGGCGGCGGCAACTTCGCCTCGAGCATGTCCAACATCAGCTTCTTCTACCCAAAGTCCCAGCAAGGCACGGCCCTGGGCCTCAACGCCGGGTTGGGTAACCTGGGTGTCTCGGTGATGCAGTTCTGCGTACCGCTGGTGATCACCTTCGGCGTGTTCGGTGTCATGGGCGGCAATCCGCAAACCCTGCCGGACGGTGGCCAATTGTGGCTGCAGAACGCCGGGTTCATCTGGGTGCCGTTCATTGTTCTGGTGACGGTGCTGGCCTGGTTCGGCATGAACGATTTGTCCAGTGCGCGGGCCTCGTTCAGCGAGCAAGCGGTGATCTTCAAACGCAAGCACAACTGGCTGATGTGCTGGTTATACCTGGCGACCTTCGGTTCGTTCATTGGTTTTTCCGCTGCGTTTCCATTGCTGATCAAAACCTCGTTCCCTGACGTGATCGCGCTGAAATTCGCCTTCCTCGGCCCGTTGGTGGGTGCGCTCGTGCGTCCATTGGGCGGCTGGCTGGCGGACAAGCTCGGCGGCGCGAAAGTGACCTTGTGGAACTTCGTCGCGATGATCGTGATGGTCTTCGGTGTCATGCACTTCCTGCCGCAGAACGGTACGGGCGGCAACTTCTACGGCTTCCTCGGCATGTTCATGCTGCTGTTCATCACCACCGGCGTGGGCAACGGCTCCACCTTCCGCATGATCCCGGTGATCTTCCGCACCCAGCATGAAAAAGCCGCTGCCGGAAAATCCCCAGCCGTACGCGAACAAGCACTCAAGAATGCCGGCAAAGAGTCCGCCGCCGTCCTGGGCTTCAGTTCGGCCATGGGCGCCTTCGGTGCGTTCTTCATTCCCAAAACCTTCGGCACTTCGATGGCCCAGACCGGCGGACCGGAGATGGCCTTCTACATGTTCGTCGGTTTTTACCTGAGCTGCATCGTCGTGACCTGGTGGTGGTACGCGCGCAAAGGCGCCGCGACACCCTGCTGAGACGACCCGAATCCAACCATTGCGTGGGCGGGGCACAGAACCCCGCAGCAAGCCTGAGAGGACTACACCGTGAGTCATTTACTGGATCAATTGCGGTTTTTCAATCGCAAGCAAAACGAGTTTTCCGAGGGTCATGGAGAGACCCGCAAAGAGTCGCGCGACTGGGAGAACGTCTACCGTTCGCGCTGGCAGTACGACAAGATCGTGCGTTCCACCCACGGGGTGAACTGCACCGGGTCTTGCTCGTGGAAGATCTACGTGAAGAACGGCCTGATCACCTGGGAAACCCAGCAGACCGACTACCCGCGTACCCGCAACGACCTGCCCAACCATGAGCCTCGTGGCTGCCCGCGTGGCGCCAGTTACAGTTGGTACATCTACAGCGCCAACCGGCTCAAGTACCCGAAAATCCGCAAGCCGTTGCTCAAGCTCTGGCGCGATGCGCGCCAGACCATGGCGCCGGTCGAAGCCTGGGCCAGCATTGTCGAGGACAAGGCCAAGGCCGACTCCTATAAAAGCAAGCGCGGCATGGGCGGCTTCATTCGTTCCAGCTGGGACGAAGTCAACGAGATTATCGCGGCGTCCAACGTCTACACCATCAAACAGTACGGCCCCGACCGGATCGTCGGGTTCTCGCCGATCCCGGCCATGTCGATGGTCAGCTACGCCGCAGGTTCGCGTTACCTGTCGCTGATCGGCGGCGCCTGCCTGAGCTTCTACGACTGGTATTGCGACTTGCCACCGGCCTCGCCGATGGTTTGGGGCGAGCAGACCGACGTGCCGGAATCGGCCGACTGGTACAACTCCAACTACATCATTGCCTGGGGTTCCAACGTTCCGCAGACTCGTACCCCCGATGCGCACTTCTTCACTGAAGTCCGTTACAAGGGCACCAAGACCGTGGCGATCACTCCGGACTATTCGGAAGTCGCCAAGCTCACCGACCTGTGGCTGAACCCCAAGCAGGGCACCGACGCGGCGCTGGCGCAGGCCTTCAACCATGTGATCTTCAAAGAATTCCACCTGGACAAACCGAGCGCCTATTTCACTGACTACGCCAAGCGCTTCACCGATCTGCCGGTGCTGGTGCTGCTCAAGCAAATGGCCGACAAGGCACCGGGCGCCGGTTACCAGCCGGACCGCTTCCTGCGCGCCAGCGACTTGACCGACAACCTCGGCCAGGAAAACAACCCGGAATGGAAAACCATCGCCCTGGATACCAGCGGCGAACTGGTGTCCCCTCAGGGCTCCATCGGTTATCGCTGGGGCGAGAAGGGCAAGTGGAACATTCTGCCGCGTGAAGGCGGCGAAGGTCGCGAGATCGATCTGAAACTGAGCCTGATCGGCGATGATGTGGCCGAAGTGGCGTTCCCGTATTTTGCCGGCGAGTCCCACGAGCACTTCCAGCACGTGGCCGGCGATGCCGTGCAATACCGTCGTGTGCCGGTGCACAGCCTCGTTCTGGCTGACGGCAGCGTGGCCAAAGTCGCCACCGTGTTCGACCTGTCGGCCGCTAACCTGGCGATCGACCGTGGCCTGGGTGGCGAAAACGTCGCCAAGGATTACAACGACGCCTCGGTGCCCGGCACCCCGGCCTGGCAGGAGCAGATCACCGGCGTCAGCCGCGAGAAAGCGATCCAGATTGCCCGTGAGTTTGCCGATAACGCCGACAAGACCAAGGGCCGCTCGATGATCATCGTCGGCGCGGCGATGAATCACTGGTACCACATGGACATGAACTACCGCGGGCTGATCAACATGCTCATGCTCTGCGGGTGTGTCGGTCAGACCGGTGGCGGTTGGGCGCACTACGTCGGCCAGGAAAAACTCCGTCCGCAATGCGGCTGGCTGCCCCTGGCGTTCGGCCTGGACTGGAACCGTCCGCCACGGCAAATGAACGGCACCAGCTTCTTCTACGCCCACAGCTCGCAGTGGCGCCACGAGAAGATGAGCATGCACGACGTGCTCTCGCCATTGGCCGACAAGTCGCAATTCCCCGAGCATGCGCTGGACTACAACATCCGCGCCGAACGCGCCGGCTGGTTGCCTAGCGCACCACAACTCAACACCAACCCGCTGCACATTTGCCGTGATGCCGCTGCTGCCGGCATGGAACCGAAAGACTACGTGGTCAAGTCGCTGCAGGACGGTTCGCTGCGCTTCTCTTGCGAGCAACCGGACAGCCCGGTGAACTTCCCGCGCAACATGTTCATCTGGCGCTCCAACCTGCTGGGCTCCTCGGGCAAGGGCCACGAGTACATGCTCAAGTACCTGCTCGGCACCAAGAACGGGGTGATGAACGAAGACATCGGCCAGGTCGGCGACTGCAAACCGGAAGAAGCCGAATGGGTGGACGAGGGCGCCATCGGCAAGCTCGATCTGGTGACTACGCTGGACTTCCGCATGTCTTCGACCTGCGTCTATTCCGACATCGTCTTGCCGACCGCGACCTGGTACGAAAAAGACGACATGAACACCTCGGACATGCACCCGTTCATTCACCCGTTGTCGGCCGCGATCGACCCGGCGTGGGAATCGCGTTCCGACTGGGAAATCTACAAAGGCATCGCCAAGGCGTTTTCCAGCATGGCCGAAGGGCACCTGGGCATCGAAAAGGATCTGGTGACCATTCCGCTGATGCACGACAGCGTCGGCGAGCTGGCCCAGCCATTTGGCGGCACCGACTGGAAAAGCGAAGGCGTGGCACCGGTGCCGGGTAAAAACGCACCGAACCTGCACGTGGTCGAGCGCGACTACCCGAACATCTACAAGCAGTTCTCGTCCCTCGGGCCATTGCTGGAGAAACACGGCAACGGCGGCAAGGGCATCAACTGGAACACCGAGGCCGAAGTGAAATTCCTCGGTGAACTCAATCACCACGAACGGGACGCCGGTATCAGCCACGGCCGTCCGAAAATCGACTCGGCCATCGATGCAGCGGAAGTGATCCTGTCGCTCGCACCGGAAACCAACGGCCACGTAGCGGTCAAGGCCTGGGCCGCGCTGTCGGAATTCACCGGCATAGACCACAGCCATCTGGCGGTGGGCAAGGAGCATGAGGCGATTCGCTTCCGCGACATCCAGGCGCAGCCACGCAAGATCATTTCCAGCCCGACCTGGTCGGGGCTCGAAGACGATCACGTCAGCTACAACGCCGGTTACACCAACGTTCATGAAGCCATTCCATGGCGCACCATCACCGGTCGTCAGCAGTTCTACCAGGATCACCCGTGGATGCAGGCGTTCGGCGAGCAGCTGATGAGTTACCGGCCGCCGGTCAACACCCGGACCATCGCCGGGGTGAAAGGCAAGCGCAGCAACGGCCACAAGGAAATCGTCCTGAACTGGATCACGCCGCACCAGAAGTGGGGCATCCACAGCACCTACAGCGACAACCTGCTGATGCTGACCTTAAGCCGTGGCGGCCCGATTGTCTGGCTGTCGGAGAACGACGCGAAAAGCGCCGGCATCGAGGACAACGACTGGATCGAGTGCTTCAACGCCAACGGTGCGCTGACCGCCCGTGCGGTGGTCAGTCAGCGGGTCAAGGACGGCATGGTGATGATGTACCACGCCCAGGAACGGATCGTGAACGTGCCCGGATCGGAAACCACCAAGACCCGTGGCGGCCACCACAACTCGGTGACCCGCGTCGTGCTCAAACCGACCCACATGATCGGTGGCTATGCCCAGCAGGCCTACGGTTTCAACTATTACGGCACGGTCGGTTGCAACCGCGACGAGTTCGTCGTGGTGCGCAAAATGTCCAAAGTCGACTGGCTCGATGGTTCGTCCGGTGATGACCTGCCGCGTCCTCTGCCGACCGATATCGAGGAGAACTGAGATGAAGATTCGCTCACAAATCGGCATGGTGCTGAACCTGGACAAGTGCATCGGTTGCCACACTTGCTCGATCACCTGCAAAAACGTCTGGACCAGCCGTGAAGGCATGGAATACGCCTGGTTCAACAACGTCGAAAGCAAACCCGGGATCGGCTACCCGAAAGAATGGGAAAACCAGGACAAGTGGAAGGGCGGCTGGATCCGCAATGCCAACGGCTCGATCAACCCGCGCATCGGCGGCAAGTTCCGCGTGTTGGCCAACATCTTTGCCAACCCGGACCTGCCGAGTCTCGACGACTACTACGAGCCGTTCGACTTCGATTACCAGCACCTGCACACCGCACCGCTGGGCGAGCATCAGCCGACGGCGCGCCCACGCTCGCTGGTCTCCGGCAAGCGCATGGAGAAAATCGAGTGGGGCCCGAACTGGGAAGAAATCCTCGGCACCGAATTCGCCAAGCGTCGCAAGGACAAGAACTTCGACAAGATCCAGGCGGACATCTACGGCGAGTACGAAAACACCTTCATGATGTATTTGCCGCGCCTGTGCGAGCACTGCCTCAACCCGGCGTGTGCGGCATCGTGCCCGAGCGGGGCGATCTACAAGCGTGAAGAAGACGGCATTGTCCTGATCGACCAGGAAAAATGCCGTGGCTGGCGCATGTGCATCAGCGGTTGCCCGTACAAGAAAATCTACTTCAACTGGAAAAGCGGCAAGTCCGAGAAGTGCATTTTCTGCTACCCGCGTATCGAAGCCGGGATGCCGACCGTGTGCGCCGAAACGTGCGTCGGTCGTATCCGTTACCTCGGCGTGTTGCTGTATGACGCCGACCGCATCAGCGAAGTGGCGAGCACCGCCAATGAGCAGGATCTGTACGAGAAACAACTGGAGATCTTCCTCGACCCGAATGACCCGGCGGTGATCCGTCAGGCCCTGGCAGACGGTGTACCGCAGTCGGTGATCGATTCCGCCCAGCGTTCGCCGGTGTACAAAATGGCCGTGGACTGGAAACTCGCGCTGCCGCTGCACCCGGAATACCGCACCTTGCCGATGGTCTGGTACGTACCGCCACTGTCGCCGATTCAAAACGCCGCAACCGCTGGCACCGTCGGCATGAACGGGGTGATTCCGGACGTCGACAGCCTGCGTATTCCACTGAAGTACCTGGCCAACCTGCTGACCGCCGGCGATGAAAAACCGGTCAAGCGTGCGCTGAAACGCTTGCTGGCGATGCGTGCCTACAAGCGTTCCGAGCAAGTCGATGGTGTGCAAGACCTGCAAGTGCTGGCAGACGTCGGTTTGAGCGTGGACCAGGTCGAGGAAATGTACCGCTACCTGGCCATCGCCAACTATGAGGACCGCTTTGTGGTACCGACCGCCCACCGCGAAGACGCCATGAGCGACGCCTTTGCCGAACGCTCCGGTTGCGGTTTCAGTTTCGGCAGCGGTTGCAGTGGCAGCTCCGACACCAACATGTTCGGCGCGAAAAAGGCCAACCGTCGCGACGTCCTGAAAACCGTGCAGTTGTGGGAGGAATGAGCATGCAAATTCTCAAAGTGATTTCGCTGCTGCTCGATTACCCGACTGAAACGCTGATCAGCGGCCGTGACGAACTGGAGCAGGCGATCATTCAATCGCGGGAAATCAGCCCGAAGCAGCGCGGTGCGTTGTTCGAGTTGCTGGAGCTGATCTGCGCCAATGACCTGATGGACGGGCAGGAGCACTACGGTGCGCTGTTCGGTCGGGGGCGCGCGCTCTCGTTGCTGTTGTTCGAACACGTGCACGGTGAGTCCCGCGACCGTGGCCAGGCCATGGTCGACATGATGGCGCAGTACGAAGACGCCGGTTTTGCCATCGGCGTCAAAGAGCTGCCGGACTACATCCCGTTGTACCTGGAGTTTCTGTCCACTCGCGAAGACATTGAGGCCCGGGAGGGCCTGGCGGATGTCTCGCACCTGCTGGCCTTGCTCGCGGCGCGTCTGGAGGAGCGTGAAAGCGCCTACGCCAGTTGCTTCCGGGCGCTGCTGCAGATTGCCGGCTCCGAACCGCATCAGGCCGTGGCCGACCTGCGTGAGCAGGTCGCGGCGGAAGTGCGCGACGACTCGCTCGAAGCCCTCGACAAAATCTGGGAAGAGGAGGCCGTGGACTTTCTCCAGGCCGAACAGCAGGACCGTTGCGGTTCGCTGCCAAGCGCGCCGGGCAAGGCCCGGGAAGAAAGCGCGGTGCCGTTGCACTGGGTGGATTTTCAGCATGAAGGACTGGCCTCCGCGCCAGTCCAGGAGGTAGGCAATGTCTAAATGGAACCTGTTGTTGTTCGGGATTTATCCCTATATCGCTTTGGCCATTTGCCTGATCGGCAGTTGGGCCCGCTTCGACCTGTCGCAGTACACCTGGAAGGCGGGCTCCAGCCAAATGCTCAACCAGCGCGGCATGCGCGTGGCGAGCAACTTCTTCCACATTGGTGTGTTGTTCGTGCTGGCCGGGCATTTCGTCGGCCTGCTGACGCCTGCGTCGGTTTATCACCATGTCATCAGCACTGAGAACAAGCAGTTGCTGGCGATGGTGTCCGGCGGGTTCTTCGGCCTGTTGTGCCTGATCGGCCTGCTGATGCTGGTCAACCGGCGCCTGAGCGACCCTCGGGTCCGCGCCACGTCCAGTACGTCGGACATCCTGATTCTGCTGGTGCTATTGGCGCAGTTGCTGCTCGGCCTGCTGACCATCGTTGCGTCCACCGCGCACATGGACGGTTCGGTGATGGTGATGCTCGCCGACTGGGCGCAGAACACCGTGCTGTTGCGGCCGACGGAAGCGGCGGCCTCCATCGCGCCGGTCGGGCTGACCTACAAGCTGCACGTGTTTCTCGGCCTGACCCTGTTTGTGCTGTTCCCCTTCACCCGTCTCGTACATGTGATCAGTGCACCGGTCTGGTACCTGGGACGCCGTTATCAAATCGTTCGGCAGAAATTCTGAGGAGACAATCATGTCAGGTGGATGTGGATGTGGCGGTGGTAACGGCGGCAGCGGTGGCTGCGGATCTTCCAAACAAGTAGAGGCTGTGGTGCCGGACGATGTCGCGCCGTTTGAAGAGCTCGCGGTTGAGCCTGCGGCGGCCGATGACGCGCCCGCGCAGTTGATCGCCAGCAGCGAGCAGGAATGGCCGATCATCAGCGTCAACGAGGTGGTGATCACCCCGGAAGCGATGGCCCAGGAGCTGCAATATCACCCGGCCGAAAGCCGCGAAGAGGCGGTGTATCTGGCCGCCAAGGCGCTGGTGATCCGCGAGTTATTGCAGCAGCGCATTGCCGAACTGGGCGTGTCGCTGGAGGTCGGTGCCGGTGAGAACGAAGAGGAAGCCGCCACGCGCTTGTTGCTCGAACGCGAGGTGATCGTGCCGCAATGCGACGAGCAAACCAGCCTTCGTTACTACGAAAACAATCGCGGGCGCTTTCACAGCGCGCCGTTGCTGGCGGTGCGGCACATCCTGCTGGAGTGCGCGCCGGACGATGCCGAAGCCCGCGAGTTGGCGCATGCCCAGGCAGAAATCCTGCTGCAACGGCTGGAAGACTTCCCCGGCAGCTTCGCCGAGCTGGCGGTGAAATATTCGGCCTGCCCGTCGAAAGCGCAAGGCGGTTCTCTGGGGCAGATCAGCAAAGGCCAGACCGTACCGGAACTGGAGCGGCAGCTGTTCACGCTGGCACCTGGGCTGGCCAGCAAACCACTGGAAAGTCGTTATGGCTGGCATGTGGTCAGCGTCGATCAGCGGATTGAAGGCATGCCGTTGCCCTATGAAGCGGTGTCGACGGCAATCCGCACGCAGTTGCAGCAGGGCGTCTGGCAAAAGGCCCTGGTGCAATACCTGCAAACCCTGATTGGCGCGGCGGATGTTCGCGGTATCCATTTGCAGGGCGCTGACTCACCGCTGGTGCAGTGAGCCTCAAGGCTAACCGGGAGATGTGATGAACGCTGTGATGCAGGATGGTTTTGGGCGGCAGATCGATTATCTGCGGATGTCGGTGACGGACCGGTGTGATTTTCGTTGTGTGTATTGCATGGCGAAAAACATGACCTTCCTGCCGCGTCAGCAGGTGCTCACGCTGGAGGAATTGCAGCGCCTGGCAACGTTGTTCGTCGGATTGGGCGTGCGCAAGATTCGCCTTACCGGCGGCGAGCCGTTGATCCGTCCCGGCATTGTCGATCTGTGTCGCAACATCGCCGCGTTGCCCGGTTTGCGCGAACTGGTGATGACCAGCAACGGCTCGCAGCTGGGCCGCCTGGCAAGGCCGTTGGTGGAGGCGGGTGTTAAACGGATGAACATCAGCCTCGACAGCCTGGACGCGCAGAAATTTCGCGCGATCACCCGCAACGGCGATCTCGATCAGGTGCTGGGCGGCATCGAAGCGGCGCGGGATGCGGGGTTTGAGCGTATCAAGCTCAACTGCGTGGTGATGAAGGGGCGCAACTTCGATGAGGTCCCGGCGTTGGTGCAATACGCCATCGACCAGCGCATCGATATCAGTTTTATCGAAGAAATGCCGCTGGGCGACGTCGGGCGATCACGGGGCGAATCGTTTTGTTCCAGTGATGACGTGCGCACGTTGATTGCTCAGCGTCATCGCTTGCTCGACAGCACGGAAAACAGCGGCGGGCCGGCGCGTTATGTGCGCCTGGAACGCCATCCCGAGACCCGGATCGGTTTCATTTCACCCAACAGTCACAACTTCTGCGGTACTTGCAACCGGGTGCGGATGACAGTGGAAGGCAAGCTGCTGTTGTGTCTGGGGCAGGACGATGCGCTGGATTTGAGAGGGTTGCTGCGGCGTTATCCGCTGGATGACCAGCCGGTGATCAATGCGGTGCACAAAGCGCTGCGCGGTAAACCGTTGCGCCATGATTTCACTCCGGAGGGGGATGTGCAGATTGTTCGGTTCATGAATATGAGTGGTGGTTGAGTAAGTCTGTGAAACAGAAAAAACCCCTGTGGGAGCGAGACCGGCTTGCCGGCGATGGCTTTGTGTCAGGCGAAGATTTTTTGATGGTGTACATATCCATTCCTGCGGTAACGGCCGCTAATGGTTTCGCTTTTACAGCGAGTCACTTGGAGAAGCGCCAAGTAACCAAGCGCTCTTGCCCCTTTCGTTCGGTGCCTCGCTAATGCTCGGCATGCCCTCGCTCCGGTCCTGCTCCGTGGGCCCGCCGCCATCGGCCATCCATGGCCGGGGGCGGCTAACCCGGCATCCATGCCGGGTTGCCCACTACGCAGAACCTGCGCTCGGCCTCTCGAGGGGGCGACTACCGCCACCGCCGCCGAGGCGGCCTGAAAGCCGACCTGGCTCTTTGGTGCGCGCGTTCCCTCATTCCGGATATGTACACCGATCCCCTGTAGGAGCCGGCTTGCTGGCGATGGCGTCCGTCCAGCCAATACATACGTTGACTGACCCACCGCTATCGCCAGCAAGCCGGCTCCTACACGGGGATTGGGTTCACACGATTCAAAATTGTAGGAGCCAGCTTGCTGGCGATGGACGTCAACGATAACGCGGAGTGTCTGAATGATCGCGGTGTCTGGGCGTTTTTCGCCGGCAAGCCGGCTCCTACAGGGAATCCCATACGCTTTTGATTTTCACCACTCATCAGGCCGAGCGTTAGCTCGCCTTCAGCTTTTGATCTGAGCGCCCCCTCGAGAGGCCGAGTGGAGGTTCTGCGCAGTGGGTAACCCGGCATGGATGCCGGGTTAGCCGCCCCCGGCCATGGATGGCCGATGGCGGCGGGCCCACGGAGCAGGACCGGAGCGAGGGCATGCCGAGCCTTAGCGAGGCACCGAACGAAAGGGGCAAGAGCCCTTGGTTACTTGGGGCTCTTCCAAGTGACTCGCCGTAAGGGCGAAACCGTCAGCCGCCATCACCACAACAACGGATCTACACACCAAAAACAAATGCTCAGCAATCACCGCCAAATCTTGATATCGGTCAATTGCAGATCCGTCCTTTGTCCGTAACCTCCACTGCATGTTGTGTTTTTAGATGAATAAAAATCTATATGTAGTATCTGGAGGCCGAATGCAAAGCACGCTGATCTCAGTAGGAAGTAACCGTTTGCACAAGCGCAACGGTGACCTGGTTGCCTTCGACGCCGACAAGATCCGTCAGGCGTTGATCGCTGCCGGCAGGGCAACCGGGGAATACACCGACGTTGAAGCCGAAGGCCTGCTCGAGGCCGTACTCGCCCGTCTGGAAGGGCTGCCGAGATTGCATGTCGAACAGATCCAGGACCGTGTCGAACGGGTGCTGATGGACGCCGGTTTTTTCTTCGCCATGCGCGCCTACATCGTCTACCGCGAACAGCACGGACGCTTGCGCCGCGACCGCCGGACCCTGGTCGAGGTCGCCACCTCCATGAACGAATACCTCGACCGTGAAGACTGGCGGGTCCAGGCCAACGCCAATCAGGGCTATTCCCTGGGCGGGCTGGTGCTGAACGTGTCGGGCAAGGTCACCGCCAACTACTGGCTGGACGAGGTCTACAGCGAAGCCATCGGCCAGGCCCACCGCGAGGCGGATTTGCATGTGCACGACCTCGACATGCTCGCCGGTTATTGCGCCGGATGGTCGCTGCGCACCCTATTGCACGAAGGGCTCAACGGTGTGCCGGGACGGGTCGAAGCCGGTCCGCCGAAGCACCTGAGCAGTGCCCTGGGGCAGATGGTGAATTTCCTTGGCACCCTGCAAAACGAATGGGCCGGTGCCCAGGCGTTCAGTTCGTTCGACACCTACCTGGCGCCCTATGTGCGCAAGGACCAACTGGGTTTCGAGCAGATACGCCAAGCGATCCAGGAGTTCATCTACAACCTCAACGTCCCGTCGCGCTGGGGCACGCAAACGCCCTTTACCAACCTGACCTTCGACTGGGTTTGCCCGCAGGATCTGCGTGAGCAGATCCCCATCATCGGCGGTGAGGAAATGCCGTTTGCCTATGGCGACCTGCAAGCCGAAATGGACCTGCTCAACCGCGCCTACATCGAGGTGATGCAGGCCGGCGATGCGAAAGGGCGGGTGTTCACCTTTCCGATCCCGACCTACAACATCACCCATGATTTTCCATGGGACAGTGAAAACGCTGACCGCCTGTTCGAGATGACCGCGCGTTACGGCCTGCCGTATTTCCAGAACTTCCTCAATTCGGACATGCAGCCCAATCAGGTACGTTCGATGTGCTGCCGCTTGCAACTGGACGTGCGCGAGTTGCTCAAGCGCGGCGGCGGTTTGTTCGGTTCGGCGGAACAGACCGGATCGCTCGGCGTGGTGACCATCAACTGCGCGCGACTGGGTTATGTGTTCAAGGGTGATACCAGCGGTTTGCTCAAGCGTCTGGACACGCTGATGGAACTGGCGATGGAGAGTCTGGAGGTCAAGCGTAAGGTGATTCAGCATCACATGGACGCCGGTTTGTACCCGTACACCAAGCGTTACCTCGGCACCTTGCGCAACCATTTCTCGACCATCGGCCTCAACGGCCTGCATGAAATGCTGCGCAATTTCAGCGGCGACAAGGAGGGCATGCACACCGAGCACGGCCGGCAGTTTGCCCTGAGGATGCTGGACCATGTGCGCGCCACGCTCGTGCGTTTCCAGGAAGAAACCGGCCACCTCTACAACCTCGAAGCGACGCCGGCCGAGGGCACTACCTACCGTTTCGCCAAGGAAGACCTCAAGCGCTATCCCGACATTCTCCAGGCCGGCAGCGCGCAGGCACCGTATTACACCAACTCCTCGCAACTGCCCGTGGGCTACACCGAAGACCCCTTCGAGGCCCTGGAACTGCAAGACGAATTGCAATGCAAATACACCGGCGGGACGGTCTTGCATCTGTACATGGCCGAGCGGATTTCTTCGACCCAAGCCTGCAAGCAACTGGTGCGCAAAGCCCTCGGGCGGTTCCGCCTGCCGTACCTGACCGTGACCCCGACATTCTCCATCTGCCCGGTGCACGGCTACCTCGATGGCGAGCACGAGTTCTGCCCCAAATGCGACGAGATCCTGCTGCTCAAAGAACAGCAAACCGGCACCGTTCACTGATTTCGATCCACTCAACCGCAAGGAGCTTCACCATGATTGCATCGCAAACACTGCCCCAGGCTCAACGTCAACGCTGCGAAGTCTGGACCCGGGTGATGGGTTATCACCGTCCGGTGTCGGCGTTCAATCCGGGCAAACAGTCGGAGCACCGCGAACGGGTGCACTTCACCGAAAGCGCGGCCGTGGCCGGGCGCCAATGAGTCGAATGCTGCGGGTCGGGGGCATGGTGCCCCTGACCACTATCGACTATCCGGGACAGCTCGCCTGCGTGCTGTTTTGCCAGGGGTGCGCCTGGCGTTGTCGTTACTGCCATAACCCGCAACTGATCCCGCCTCGTGGCACCGAGGAAGTGGATTGGCGGCGGGTTATGGCGTTTCTGCAACGTCGACAGGACCTGCTCGATGCGGTGGTGTTCAGCGGCGGTGAGCCGACCTTGCAGGACGCGTTGCCCGGCGCCATGGATGAAGTGCGCGCCATGGGATTTCGCATCGGTCTGCACAGCGCCGGCATCAAACCGGCCGCGTTCGCCAAGGCGCTGGCCGGGGCCGACTGGGTGGGCTTCGACGTCAAGGCATTGCCCGAGGATTGCCAGGCCATCACCCGCGTCGAGGGCAGCGGAACAGCCAACTGGCGCAGCCTCGAGCATCTGCTGGCCAGCGATGTCGACTACGAATGCCGCACCACCGTGCATTGGCATCTCGTCGAACCGGCACGTCTGTTGACCCTCGCGCAGCGATTGAGCGCGCTGGGCGTCAAGCGCTTCGCCGTGCAACTGGTGCGCACCGAGCGAATGTTCGATCCGCTGCTGCCGAGCGTTTCGGCACAGGCCTTGCTACCCGATCTTTGGGAAGCGATGCGCGAGTTGTTTCCAGCGTTCGTGTTACGGGGGTAACCGAACCCGAGGAACAACGTTCAACAGTGACATCCACCATGAATTTCAAATGCGCTGCCAATCAGGCAGGTATCAAACTGGGAGCATTTGATATGGCTAAATTAACCACGGCTCAACGGATCGTCATCGGCTTTGCAATCGCGCCGCTGGCGCTGATGGGCATGGCGTTTTACGCGTTGCACGATCTGGCAACGCTCAAGGAACAGGCGGTGGTCATCGTCAAACAGGACTGGCCGAAGATCGAACCGATCATGGTCATTGCCACGGGCGTGCGCGATAACGCCAGGAACACCCGGGACTTGCTGATCAACAAGGACAATCAGCAAGTGCAGCAGTCGATCGACGCCACCAAGAAACGCATCACCCAGGCGCTCGAAACCCTTGAGCCGCTGTTCTATCTGCCAGAGGGCAAAGCCGCTTACCTGGCCTTGAAAAAGAACCGCGAAGCCTACGTTGCCGCGTTCACCCAGGTGCAGGTCTTGATTCGACAAGGGGCTTCCGACGATGCCATGGCCCAGCTGAAGCAGAAAGTCGTACCGGCCGAAGCCGAGGTGTATCGCAGCCTGGATGAGTTGATGGCGCTGCAAGGGAAAATCTTCATCGACCGTGAACAGTCGGCGCAGGCACTGTACAGCGATGCCCGGCGCAACATGCTCGGGTTGTTCCTGTTCTGCCTGGCGCTGGTGATTGCCGCTGCGATAGTCGTCACGCGCAGTGTGACCCGGCCATTGGGTGGCGAGCCGGATGATGCCGCACGGTTCTTGAGTGAAATCGCCGAGGGCGACCTGACGATTCAGGTGCCGGTGGGTGCAAGTGCCGACGGCAGTGTGATGATGAACATGCATCAGATGCAGCAAAGCCTGAATGCCATGGTCAAGCACATCGCTTCTTCGGTTGACCGGGTAGCCAGCTCTTCCGAAGAACTGAGTGCCGTCAGCAGCCAGACTGCCAGCAACCTGCAATTGCAGGGGCTGGAGATCGAGCAGGCCGCTGCTGCGGTGAATCAGATGACGGCTGCGGTGGATGAAGTGGCGCGCAACGCGGTCAGTACTTCCGAGGCCTCCAAACAGTCCGAGCAAACCGCGCAGCGCGGCCGCGAACAGGTTCAGGAAACCGTGGTTGCCATTGGCGAACTGGCCGATGGCGTCACCGATACCTCGCAACGCATCGAGCAACTGGCGGGCCGGGTGCAGGACATCAGCAAAGTCCTGGACGTGATTCGCAGCATCGCCGAGCAGACCAATCTGCTGGCCCTCAACGCGGCAATTGAAGCCGCACGGGCCGGGGATGCCGGGCGCGGCTTTGCCGTGGTCGCCGATGAAGTGCGCGCGCTGGCGCATCGCACGCAGGAGTCCACCCAGGAAATCGAGCAGATGATCGGCAACATTCGCCAGGATACCGGCCATGCGGTGACGGCCATGCAAAGCAGCAGTCATCTGGTGCGAGCCACCCTGGAAGTGGCGCAGCGCTCAGGTGATGCACTGGATCAGATCACCCGGTCCATCTCGCAGATCAATGAGCGCAACCTGATGATTGCCAGTGCCACGGAGGAGCAGGCGTTGGTGGCGCGTGAGGTGGATCGCAATCTGGTGGGGATTCGCACCTTGTCCGAGCAAGTCTTGCTGGGTGCGCAGCACACCGACACCGCTGGCCATGAACTGGCGCAGATGGCCGGGGCGCTGCATCAGACCGTGGCGCGATTCAAGGTCTAGACCACCCGGGCGGGTGGTTGTGGAGGTGGGCGCTCAGGACCAGCCCCAGAACTGCAACCACCAGCCAAACCCGATCAAACCATTGGCCAACAGCAGGCAGGCGCTGCCCGACATGCGCCGCGCCAGAGAGCGGTTTTCGCGGCTCAGTCGCTTCCATCCCAGCAGCAAACTCCAGCCTATCGCAGCTACCAACAGGCTGGCCCTGACCGGTTGCACCCATTCCAGCAGCAAACCTTCGTAGCGCAGCAGTTTCACGGTGGTTGCCGACAACCCGAGAAACAGTCCCGCACCACCCAGGGGCGTGAGTGTGAGCGCCAGGGGCCAATACAGTGCACGATCACCCGCCAGTCGAGCGGTCAGGCGCAAGAGAACCATTAACACGGTGCCGAGCAGCACCGAACTCAAACTCAGGTAAGTGACGATGCTGAACCCGTCGAGCCAACTGAAGCTGTCGTTGAGCTGCGGGTAATGGGTGAGCAGCCACCAGGGCACGTTGTCTTGCAAGGCCCAGAACTGGTCGTGTTCAACCAGCCATTGGGCGAGCGTTTGTTTGAGGGCGACGAACCAGGGACTGACCGTCCACTGGAATGCGCCCATTGCCAGGCCGATCACACCGAACAGCAGCAAGCGAGCATCCCACGGGGATAGCGTCTGCGACGTCGCGTGAAGAATCTCTTGATTGCCCGACCGGGCGATCAACTGGACGGCACCGCGTTGCCCGCTGCAGCGCCCACAGGCATGGCAATCACTGGCGCCTTGCAGGCGTCGGATATCGAGCAACGGAGCGCAGTTGGGGGGCGGCAGGCGTGGCGGGGCGTTTTCTATCCAGCGTTGTTCATTGACCTGAAAATGCACCGGCGCAAGGCGGGCGAGCAGTGCAAACACGCCGCTGACCGGGCACAGGTAACGGCACCAGACCCGCTTGCCTCGGGCGAACAACAACCCGACGACCACCGCAGCGACTGTCGAACCACCCAGAATCAGCAGCGCCGCCTGAGCGTAGTCATAGACGCTGATCAACTGGCCATAGAGGGTCGTCAGGCAGAACGCCAGGGTCGGCCAGCCGCCCCAGCGCAACCAGCGCGGCACGCCCATGCCTTTACCGTAATGGCTGGCCCATTCGCTGAGCGAGCCTTCCGGACACAGCACGCCACACCAGAGCCGACCGAACATCACGATCGACAGCAACACGAACGGCCACCAGATCCCCCAAAACAGAAACTGCGCGAGCAAGGTCAGGTTGTCGAGCATCCGGGCCTGGCTGTCCGGCAGCGGCAGCAGCGGCGGGATCACCAACAGCACTGCGTAAAACACCACAACCAGCCACTGCGCGGCACGAATGAACCGAGCATGGCGACGCATCCCGTCGCCCAGTCGCTGGAGCCATCGATTGTGCCAACTCAGTTCAGGCATGGGACTTTTTCCATCGCCCGTTGCCGTAGCCATCCGCCGACGACCAGCCAGTAACCGATCCATACCAGCAAGGTCAGGCCGCTGGGGGTTGCCCGATAACCGGCAAAACCGGCGAGGAAACCACCCAGTCCATGGCTGTCGTTCAGCAAGGCGCTGCTGTCCCAGAACGCGTCGCCAATGACGCCGTAAACCTGCTCCGGCAGATCGAGGGCGAGCAGTTGGCCGCCGATTCGCTCGGTGCCACTGACCAGCAATGCGGCCCCGAGCATGAGCAGGATGACTTCGCTGATGGCAAAGAATCGTTGCCACGAAATGAACCGGCGACTGCTGTGCAGCAGGATGATGGTCAACGCCGACAGCACCAGTCCCATGGCGCCGCCGATGGCAAACAAACCGAGCTGCGGGCCTCGCAGTTGAGCACCGGCGCCATAGAGAAACACGACCGTTTCACTGCCTTCACGACTGACCGCGAGCATCGCCAGCAGCAACAACCCCATGCCGCCTTGCCGGGCCAGATGGCTGTCGGCGTGGCGCTGCAAATCCTGTTTGAGGGAGCGTCCGTGACGGTGCATCCAGCCCACCATTTGCACGATCAACAGGCTGGCGACCAGGGCGAGTGCGGCCTGGAACCATTCACTGGCCGACCCGCTCATGGCCTCGCCGGCAAACAGAATCAGCACGGCCAGCAGACCCGAGAGCAGCAACCCCAGCCCCACGCCGACCCACAAGTATTTGACCAGTCGATGGCCCTGGTACTGCTGGCTGGCCCAGGCCTGGAGAATGCCGATCACCAGCAACGCCTCGACGCTTTCGCGCCAGACGATGAACATTGATTGATTCATGAAAACTCCGTGCGCTGACAGGTTATTTCGCGAGGATGCCGCCCTCGGGCAATTGCGGATTGAACTCGTCGAAAAACGGGTAGTGACCGGGCCTGAGCGGGTGAATGACGACAAAGGTGGTCACGCCCGGTGACATGACTTTTTCAACCCGCAGCGGTGTGCTCTCGAATTCGGCCGGCCCCTGACCGTTGTTTTTCAGGACGATCTTGAATCGCTGCCCGGCCGGGACCTCCAGCAAGGCCGGCGTGAAGTGACCATCGCGCAGGATCAGTTCGTAGCTCGGCAACTCGGCATGGGCGGTCAACGGCGCAAGGGCTCCAGCCACCAGCAGGCAGGCAACCTGCAGGCGTTTCATTCAATAGCCACCTTTTTTGCCAATGCCGGCGTAGACGAATTCGTAGTGCAGTTCGCAGCGTTCGAACCAGGGCGCGACACCGGTTTCCTTGTCGGTGTGGCGACCGAGAGAGGCATGACCACCGGGTGGCAGGATGGTGAAGGTGAGTTGATATTTGCCCGGCCCCATCAGCTTCACATTGTCGCCGTAGTGCGGACCGTCGTTGGCGACCATGGCGTGGAAATCGCCTTTGAGTTCCGGGTCGTTGCCTTGCTTTTTCAGATTGAAAGAGACGTTGAGATAGGGCACGAAGCTGCCTTCCTGAAAGCCCTGGTGATTATCCGCAGTGGCGCGGATGTCGGCCTCCAGATGCACATCCGAATCCGCAGTGGCGCGCATCATGCCCGCAGGTTCCATCTCGATCGGTTGCAGATAAACCGCCCCGACTTCCAGCCCCGGACACAGCTGTGGTTCGCCGATCGGGTATTCCTTGGCCTGAGCCAGCGGTACGAACAAGAGCAAAGCGAGTGTGAGAGAGGTACGCATGATTTCTTCCTGGGCACTGACGAGTAGGAACCCGAGTCTAGGAAGGTTTGCTGCGAACAATAATGATTGCTATCAAGTTTTAAGTAATTAAACCGACGGCTCGTCGCGCCGGCGAAATCGCTGGGCGCGCTCGACGCTGTGGGTCATCTGTGCCGCCGCATGGACGGTCAAGGGATGCTGGGTAAATCCGGCTCTGGGGGAAATGTAGCCGGCCATTTCCCGGGCAACGGCGAGCTGACGTTCCGAACCTTCCGCCAGCAGCGCGATGACCAGGTTTTCCAGGGCAATGACGCGGACACGCAAGTGAACCAGTTCGGCGTTTGTCAGCGCAGGTGGGGCGATAAACGCATCGCTATCAATGGATGTTGCGGCGTCTTGATCGTCCCATGTCGACAGCGGTGGACGGTCGGGTGTCTCTGTGTTCGGGTGAGGATTTTTATTGATCATGAGCGACGCCTCCAAGTCTGTTCGGCCGTTATCAGCTTAGCCTCAGGATCATGATCGGGGGAGGGCAGTTACTCGATGTCGATAGCTTGATATCCATCAAGGATGGCTGCGCGCGATGGTTGTAGCTTGGCAAGCACGCCTCTCAATGACCGGAGATCGGCATGGCCAAGAATTTCCCCGACAACCCCAAACACCCCGAGCGGATTTGCTGGGGGTGCGACCGGTATTGTCCGGCCAAGTCGTTGGCGTGCGGCAATGGCTCCGAGCGTACGATGCATCCGGCCGAGCTGTTTGGCGAAGACTGGAACGTGCCCGGCGACTGGGGTATCGAGCCCCTCATCGTCACAACCAAGGCGGCGGATGACGATATCTGACGCAGGTCCAACCTGGTCATACCGCAGCATTGCGTTCCATGCCCGCAACCATCTGTCATGAAATGAAAAGCCTGTGTCGTCTGATGAGAAGCGGCTCACCAGACTGCGTCCTACAGTCCAATCAGCGCAAATCGACGCTGTACAGACTGGAGAATAAGAAAAAATGGCCAACGCCGTACGCTTCTACGAAACCGGTGGTCCCGAAGTCCTCCGTTATGAGGAGGTCGAGGTCGGCGATCCCGGTCCAGGCCAGGTTCGTCTTCGTCATGTGGCGGTGGGCCTTAATTATGCCGACACCTATTTTCGCAATGGCACTTACCCGATTCCGATGCCCAACGGCATGGGGGTTGAAGCGTCCGGTGTGGTCCAGGCCGTTGGCGAAGGGGTGACCAACGTCCAGGTGGGGGACCGCGTCACTTATACCGGTTTCCTCAACACCCTTGGCGCCTACAGCACCGAACGGCTGATCGCGGCCGCGCCGTTGATCAAGCTGCCGGAAACCATCAGTTTCGAGACCGCTGCGGCCATGACCATGCGCGGCCTGACGTCTTCGTACCTGATGCGCCGCATCTACGACTTCAAGGAAGGCGACAGCATTCTGCTGCACGCCGCCGCCGGTGGCGTTGGCCTGATCGTCTCGCAGTGGGCCAAATTGCTTGGCTTGAACGTGATCGGCACGGTTTCGACCGAGGAAAAGGCACAAATCGCCCGGGCTCACGGTTGCGACCATACTATCAATTACAGCCATGAAGACGTCGCCGCCCGCGTTCGCGAATTGACCGATGGCGTCGGCGTCAACGTGGTGTTCGACAGCGTCGGCAAGAACACCTTCGCCGGCTCCCTGGATTCGCTCAAGCGTCGTGGCCTGATGGTGTGCGTCGGCACGGCATCCGGTCCGATCCCTGCGTTCGACCCGGTGATGCTGGCGATGAAAGGCTCGTTGTTCCTGACCCGTCCGGCCCTGGCTGACTACATCGCCGACCCTGCGGAGAAAGCTGCGCTGGCCGGTGAGTTGTTCGACCACGTCGGCAGCGGCCGGATCAAGATCGAGATCAACCAGCACTACGCCTTGCAGGATGCGGTGCAGGCTCATCGCGACCTTGAGTCGCGCAAGACCACCGGTTCGTCGATTTTCGTCATTTAAGGAGCGGCCAGCCATGAAAGTCGAACAATTGACCTGCAACATCGGCGCCGAACTGATCGGCGTGAACCTCGCCGACGCGGTGCATGACGACGGTCTGTTTGCCGAGATTCGTGCCCAGTTGCTCAAGCACCGGGTGGTGTTCCTGCGTGATCAGAACATCACTCGCGACGAGCACGTGGCCTTCGCTCGCCGCTTTGGTGAGTTGGAAGACCATCCGGTGGCCGGCAGCGATCCGGATCATCCGGGGCTGGTGCGCATCTACAAGAACCCGGACCAGCCGATGGACCGCTATGAAAACGCCTGGCACGCCGACGCCACCTGGCGCGAGGCGCCGCCAATGGGGTGCGTGTTGCGCTGCGTGGAATGCCCGCCGGTCGGCGGCGACACCATGTGGGCCAACATGGTCGAGGCCTATGCGCGTTTGCCGGAAGACGTGAAGATGAAAATCGCCGACCTGCGTGCCCGTCACAGCATCGAAGCGAGTTTCGGTGCGGCGATGCCGATCGAAAAACGCCTGGCGCTCAAGGCGATGTACCCGGATGCCGAACACCCGGTGGTGCGCACCCACCCGGAAACCGGCGAGAAGGTGCTGTTCGTCAACGCCTTCACCACCCACATCAGCAACTACCACACCTCTGAGCGGGTGCGCTTCGGCCAGGACGCCAACCCCGGCGCCAGCGAATTGCTGCGCTACCTGATCAGCCAGGCGTACATCCCCGAGTATCAGGTGCGCTGGCGCTGGAAGCCCAACAGCATCGCCATCTGGGACAACCGCAGTACCCAGCACTACGCCGTCATGGATTACCCGCCGTGCCATCGCAAGATGGAGCGCGCCGGGATCATCGGCGACAAGACCTACTGATCGACCCTTTCTGCATACGCACTCGTAAACACGTCTGCCCGGCACGATCCCGGGTGGGCGGGACAATCATAAAAAGTGGAGTAAATCATGCAATTCTTCGACGATTCCCTGCACCCGGAAAACATGGAAAAAGTGGTCATCACCGTGGCCCCGTACGGCCCGGAATGGATGCCTGAAGATTTCCCGGAAGACATCCCGCTGACCATGGACGAGCAAGTCCAGAAAGCGGTCGATTGCTATGAAGCCGGCGCCACCGTGCTGCACCTGCATGTGCGTGAACTGGACGGCAAGGGCTCCAAGCGCCTGTCGAAGTTCAACGAGCTGATCGCCGGCGTGCGCGAAGCCGTGCCGGACATGATCATCCAGGTCGGTGGTTCGATTTCCTTCGCCCCGGAAAGTGATGGCGAAGCCGCCAAGTGGCTGTCCGACGATACCCGCCACATGCTGGCCGAGCTGACGCCAAAACCGGATCAGGTCACGGTGGCGATCAACACCACCCAGATGAACATCATGGAGCTGCTGTATCCGCAATACCTGGAAGGTACCTCACTGGCTAACCCGTTGATCCAGGCTGCCTACAGCGAAATGACCGTACCGGCCGGCCCGGCCTGGGTTGCCGAGCATCTCAAGCGCCTGATGGACAACGACATCCAGCCGCACTTCCAGTTGACCGGCATGCATGCCCTGGAAACCCTCGAGCGTTTGGTGCGCAAGGGCATCTACAAGGGCCCGCTGAACCTGACCTGGATCGGCATCGGTGGCGGTTTCGACGGCCCGAACCCGTTCAACTTCTTCAATTTCATCCACCGCGCGCCGAACGGCTGCACCCTGACCTCCGAGTCGCTGCTCAAGAACGTCATGCCGTTCAACACCATGTCGATGGCCATGGGCATGCACCCGCGCGTGGGCAATGAAGACACTATCATTGATCACAAGGGTGATCGCTTCGGCTCGGTGGCGCAGATCCAGCAAACCGTGCGCATTGCCCATGAACTGGGTCGCGAAATCGCCACGGGCAAAGAAGCCCGCGAGATTTATCGCATCGGTGTGAAGTACGACAGCATCGAGCAGACCCTGCTGGCCAACGGTATGGCCCCCAACCGCAAGGCTGGGCAAAAGGGTGTGCCGCAACGCGGCTGACCGGCGGTCCGGACGAGGGGCCGCAACCTCTCGTCCACCGCACTGCAACACGCTTGATAACAACAATAAATAAAAGCATTGAGGAGGCTGCATGGCCTTTCACCCAATCGCCGCTGACGATGACGACGCAGGTTGCGTCGGCGTTTCTCGCCAATATGCCTGGATCGTTTTTGCATTGACGTTCGGCCTGTTGATTTCCGATTACATGTCGCGTCAGGTGCTGAACGCGGTGTTCCCGCTGCTCAAGAGCGAGTGGGCCCTGAGCGACGGCCAGCTCGGGTTGCTCAGCGGCATCGTTGCCTTGATGGTCGGCCTGCTGACATTCCCGCTGTCGTTGATGGCTGACCGCTTTGGACGAGTCAAGAGCCTGGCGCTGATGGCGCTGCTGTGGAGCCTGGCCACGCTGGGCTGCGCATTGGCGCAGGATTACCAGCAAATGTTCATTGCCCGGTTCATGGTCGGCGTCGGTGAAGCGGCTTATGGCAGCGTCGGTATCGCCGTGGTGATTTCGGTGTTTCCGAAACACATGCGCGCCACCCTGGCCAGCGCGTTCATGGCGGGCGGCATGTTCGGCTCGGTGTTGGGCATGGCGTTGGGCGGTGCCATCGCGGCCAAGCTGGGCTGGCGCTGGTCGTTCGCCGGCATGGCGTTGTTTGGCCTGGTGCTGGCGATGCTTTATCCGATCATCGTCAAGGAAACGCGCATCGCTCCGCAACGGGTCGCCAAGGCTGTCGCGGGGGCCAAGCGTCCGCTGCGTACGCTGTGGTCCAGTCGTTCGGTGGTAGCGACCTACGTCGCCAGCGGCTTGCAGTTGTTCGTCGGCGGCACGGTGATGGTGTGGATTCCCAGCTACCTCAATCGCTACTACGACATGCCGACGGACAAAGCCGGCGCCATGGCGGCGATCATCGTGCTGTGCAGCGGTGCGGGGATGATTGTGTGCGGCATGCTCAGCGATCGGCTGTGTCGCAACTCGCCGGAACGCAAGGTCAGCCTGGCCATCGCCTTTTGCCTGGGCAGTTGCCTGCTGCTGTCGGCGGCGTTCGCAATGACGGCAGGGCCTATGCAACTGGCACTGATTTGCCTGGGCATGCTGATTGCCACCGGTACCACCGGCCCGGCTGGCGCGATGGTCGCCAACCTGACCCATTACTCGGTCCATGGCACGGCCTTCGCCACGCTGACATTGGCCAACAACATGCTGGGACTGGCGCCAGGGCCGTTCATCACAGGAAGGGTGTCGGACCTCATCGGCCTGCATGCCGCTTTCCAACTGGTGCCATTGGTCAGCCTCGCGGCAGCGGCCGTGTTCTTTTATGCCAAGTGTCATTACCACAAAGATATTGCCCGCCTTCAGGGTCAGCGCGTGCCTGACCCCGTCAGCCAGGCCGGGTTAGAGGTGAAGTTGTGAGTCGTCGTCTACAGATTGATGTGTTTTTCGATTTTATCTGCCCTTGGTGCCTGATCGGCAAACGCCAACTGGAGCATGCGCAGGTACAGTTTCGCAGTCGCCATCCGGATGTGCAGATCAGCACGCAGTGGCATGGCGTGCAGTTGCTGCCGCAGTTGCCGTTGGAAGGTGAGCCTTTCGTCGATTTCTACCGCAAGCGTCTGGGCAATGCCGATGCCATGACCATGCGCCAGGCCCAGGTACAAAAAGCTGCCGCGGCGGTTGGACTGACCATCGACCTCGGCCAGATCGAGACGATGCCCAATACCGCAGACGCCCATCGTCTGTTCGAGCGGGTCAGCGCGCTGGGCAACGCTGCCCAGAGTGAAATGTTGCTTGAGCGGCTGTTTGCCGCTTATTTCCGCAAACGCGAAAACCTTGGTTGCCGCGAGACCTTGCTCGCCATTGCCCGCTCCTGCGGCATTGATGCGCAGGTTTTGGCTGACTGCCTGACGGGCGACGCCACGCCATTTGCCGGATCACCCGAGGCGAGCAGTGGCGTACCGGGCTTTCAGTTCGATCGCCGCATGACGGTGGTGGGCGCGCAACCTGCAGCGGTGTTGCTCGGGGCCATGAGCCAGGCACTGAAAGAAAGTGATTACGAGCGGCAACCTGCATGACCCGGCGTATCCCCGTGCCTGCCGGCAAACACCCGCAGGCGGGCGGTCGTGCACTGTTCGAATTCGATGACAAAAGCCTGGCGCTGTTCAACGTCGAAGGTGACTTGTTCGCCATCGACGACAGTTGCCCGCACCAGGGCGCCTCGCTGTGTGGCGGGCGTCTTGAGGGGCGAGTGATTCAGTGTTGCGCCCATGGTCTGCGCTTCGATCTGCGCAGCGGTTACCTGCTCAATTCCACCGCAGTCAAAGTCGCCAACTACCCGGTCGAGATCATCGACGGTCAGGCATTCATCGTCATTGTTCCCGAGGAGGCCGCGCCATGAACGCCATCGCTCTCACCCGTATCCACAGCCGAACGCGCGAACTGGCGCCGGGTTTTGTTGTCAGTCTGATCGTGGCGGCGGCCGCGTCCTTTTTGTCCGAGCACTACGGTGCGCCGGTGATGCTGTTTGCCTTGCTATTGGGCATGGCCCTGAATTTTCTGGCCGGCGACGGTGCCTGCAAGGCCGGCATCGAGTTCACGGCGCGCACTGTGTTGCGCATCGGCGTGGCGCTGCTGGGTATGCGCATCACTCTCGAACAGATGGCTGCGCTGGGCTGGAAGCCAGTGGCGCTGGTGGTGATTCTGGTGGTGGTGACCATCGGCGTTTCAGTGATCGCTGCCAAGGCGCTGGGCTTTCAGCGTTTGTTCGGCATGCTCACCGGAGGGGCCACGGCAATTTGTGGTGCATCGGCCGCGTTGGCGCTGGCGGCAGCGCTGCCCAATCATCCGCAGAAAGAACGCGCGACCTTGTTCACGGTGATTGGGGTGTCGGCGCTGTCGACTCTGGCAATGATCGTGTACCCGATGATTGCCAACTGGCTGCAACTGTCGCCGCAAGTGGCCGGGGTGTTCTTGGGAGCGACCATCCACGACGTGGCCCAGGTGGTCGGCGCCGGTTACAGCATGTCGACCGAGACTGGCGATACGGCCACGGTGGTCAAGCTGATGCGGGTCGCGATGCTGCTGCCGGTGATCGTCACCGCCGCGATGATCACCCGCATGCAGGGCGCCGATCCGACCGGCAAGCGACCGCCGTTGCTGCCGTGGTTCGCCGTCGGTTTCCTGTTGCTGGCGTGCATCAACAGCACCGGCTGGGTGGCCCCGGTGGTGCAGGGCTCGATCAATGAGCTGTCGCGCTGGTGCCTGGTGGTGTCCATCAGTGCCCTGGGCATGAAGACCCAGCTCAAGGAACTGGCGGCGGTGGGTATCAAGCCGATTCTGTTGATGGTGGGGGAGACGGTGTTCCTCGTCGTGCTGGTGCTGTTGTTGCTGCACTGGGGGCTTTGACACCCGACGCATAACGCTTTTTGACAGAGGGCTGCACCGCGGTTGACTCCTCACTGTGGTGGTGTCCTCGACCGGTGTCGACAACACCGGTTTTTTTCGGCGACTGTGCCAGCAGTCGCCTTTTTTTTTGCCCGGGGTGAGCTCGCTGGGGAAGGACCAGAGGCCAGGCTTCCCGCGTTATCGTTGACCTCCGTCGGTGACTTTGCCGACGTTGATCCATGCCGTGTCAAAGCTTGTGGGAGATTGTTGTTTGAGTACATATCCGTTTTTTCGGATGCGGCGGCTATTGGTTTCGCCCTTACGGCGAGTCACTTTGGAAAAGCCCCAAAGTAACCAAAGGGCTCTTGCCCCTTTCGTTCGGTGCCTCGCTAATGCTCGGCATGCCCTCGCTCCGGTCCTGCTCCGTGGGCCCGCCGCCATCGGCCATCCATGGCCGGGGGCGGCTAACCCGGCATCCATGCCGGGTTGCCCACTGCGCAGAACCTGCGCTCGGCCTCTCGAGGGGGCGACCACCGCCACAGCCGCCGAGGCGGCCTGAAAGCCGACCTGGCTCATTTGCGTACGCGTTCTCCTTCTCTGCTGCGCTCACCCATTCCTGACATGTACACCGATTCCCTGTAGGAGCCGGCTTGCTGGCGATGGCATCCGTCCAGTCAATAAATGTGTCGACTGACACACCGCTATCGCCAGCAAGCCGGCTCCTACAGTTGATCGTATTTATCCAAACACATATGCATTTCCCTTGTAGGAGCCGGCTTGCCGGCGATGGACGTCAACGATAACGCGGGCTGTCTGAATGAACGCGTTGCCCAGACGCTTTTCGCCGGCAAGCCGGCTCCTACAGGGAATCCCATACGCTTTTGATTTCCACCACTCATCAGGCCGAGCGTTAGCTCGCCTTCAGCTTTTGATCTTGAGGTACACGCCCCCTCGAGAGGCCGAGTGGAGGTTCTGCGCAGTGGGCAACCCGGCATGGATGCCGGGTTAGCCGCCCCCGGCCATGGATGGCCGATGGCGGCGGGCCCACGGAGCAGGACCGGAGCGAGGGCATGCCGAGCATTAGCGAGGCACCGAACGAAAGGGGCAAGAGCCCTTGGTTACTTGGGGCTCTTCCAAGTGACTCGCCGTAAGGGCGAAACCCATAGCGGCCGTTACCGCAGCAATGGATATGTACACCATCAAAACCCATATCGCCTGACGCAAAGCCATCGCGAGCAGGCTCACTCCTACAACAGGCGCGATATCAGTAGGGTTTGGGTGGGGCCGCGTCCGCCGGGGCTTTTGCCGAACCCTGCTTTTGCACCCGCCACGTCGCCGGTGGCATGCCGAACTGGCTGATGAACCACCGTGTAAACGAACTCGCCATCGAGTAGCCAAGCATGTCGGCAATGCGCCCGAGCGTGTAATTCGGGTTGTCCAGATAACGCAGCACCAGGTCGCGGCGCACATCGTTGATCACATCGTTGAACGCACAACCATCATCCTTCAGGCGACGTTGCAGGGTGCGAACGTTCATGCCCTGGCTCTGCGCGACTTGCTCGATGGTAGCGCGGCCCATGGGCAGCAGCAGGTAGATGGCCTTGCGCACTTCGAACAGCATCGAAGTGCCTTGGTGGCTTTGCAGCGAATCGAGGTAGCTCTGGGCGTAGCGGGCCATGGCCGGGTCGGCATTGGCGTTGGTCATGTCCAGGCTGGCACCTGCGCAGACGATGCCGTTGAACTCACTGCCGAACTCCAGGGTGCAGCCGAACAGGCGACGGTGCAGTTGAAGGTTGTCGGGGGGCTGGTGGGTGAAATTGACGCTGTAGGGATGCCAGTGAGAGCCGAGCAGGGCGGCGCACAGGCGGAACATCACGCCGATGGCAAGCTCGGTGGCCTGTCGACTGGGCATCGGCGAGTCGGTGACCACCTCTTCGCGAATGATCACCATCTTGCCGGCCTCTTCAATGAAGATGGCCAGCGAATCATTCATCAAGTGCCGGTAATGCACCACCACCTGCAAGGCATCGCGCAGCGTGCGCTGATGGCTGAGCAGCAGGCTGACCACGCCGAAGTCCGAGAGCTGGCGCGACTCGGCCATGCTCAGGCCGAAGTTCTGGCAGCCGCTGGCGGCGGCTGAATCCTCCAGCAGACGCACGGCGGCATCGATGGGAATGCGATGTTCAGGGGCTTGCAGCAGGGCTTTGCTCAAGCCGACGCCGGCCAGTACATCGCGCGGGTTGAACCCCAGGTACTGAGTAACCTCCAGGTAGTTGGTCAAGACGGCGGCGCGAACAAGCTTGGGCATGCGAAGGTCTTTCCTGGGCCGGTTGCGATTCAGATGAGCGTGGCGACTATATCCAGCACATCAGCGATTGAACAGTTGCGATGTTGTCGAGGGCGCTCGCCAGTTTCTGTCCGCAATCACCTCCATTGTCGTGGAGCTATCCACGCTCACCCATTGATTACAGTGAGCTGCAGAGAACCTGTGGGGATTTTCGACCAGTGGTCGGCGCGCGCCAATACCTGGAAATTTGTCATGAAAAGAAAAGTGCCTGACGTCCAATGAAAAGCGCCTGGGGTGGGCGCTCTTTAATGTCAGTCCTACAAAAAGCCGCTGGCGAAAGAGCCAGTCGAGTCCTCGAGAAAGCGAAGGTGTTGAAGTGGACAAACTGCAAACTGCCGCAACCGTTCTGATCGTACCGGGTCTACGCGAGCACGTTGCCGAACATTGGCAAACGTTGCTTGAAGCCAGGCTGAGCAAAGTGCGCAGTGTGCCGCCGCTTGAAACCGACAAGCTCGACTGCAGCAAGCGGGTCGAAGCGATCCAGCACGCGCTGGAGCAGATCGACGGGCCGGTGATTCTGGTCGCCCACAGTGCCGGCGTGTTGATGGTCGCCCATTGGGCCGCGCGACACAGTCGGCCGATCAAGGGCGCATTGCTGGCCGCTCCACCGGACCTTGATGCGCAATGGCCGTCAGGCTACCCAGCGCCTGAAACCCTGCGTACCCAAGGTTGGAACCCTCTACCCAATGGCCCGCTGCCATTCCGCAGTCTGGTGGCCGCCAGCACCAACGATCACCTCGCCAGCCTGGAAGCTGTCACGCACATGGCCGAAGGCTGGGGCAGCGAACTGCTCAATCTGGGTGACGTCGGTCATCTCAATCCTGCTGCCGGGTACGGGCACTGGCCGCAAGCCGAAGCCCTGATCCTGGAACTGGATCGCTAGTTCAGGCGCCGGTTGGCTCGCGCCATCCGGCATTTGCCCTCACTCCTGAAAAACGCAAACCCCTGGAACAAGAGGGTGCGCGAGGGCGGCTGCGCTTAAAACAAATACAAAAAGGCGGAGACAACGCAATGCACAACAATAAGAGTCACGGGTTCACCGCTTCACGCTACACCTTGCTGGCCTCAGCCATTCTCGCGGCAACGGTGCCGATGGCCCATGCGGCAGAGATCGAGACAGGTAACCCGGACTGGACCGTTCGCCTGGATAACACCATCAAGTACAACTATGGCGTGCGCACCGAAAGCGCGGACAAACGTATGTTGGGCACGCCCAACAACAACGACGGCGACTACAACTTCCGCAAGGCCGGGACCAACATTACCAACCGCGTCGACCTGTTGACCGAGATGGACGTGGTGTACCAGAACCACATGGGCTTTCGCGTCAGCGCCGCCAGTTGGTACGACAAGGCCTACGAGAACACCGGTTCCAATTCCAACCCGTTCGTCAACGGCAACGGTTCAACTTCGGGCCTGGTCGCCAACGACCCGCGCCTGGCCGGGGTCACCAATGACAACGTCGGCAACGGCAGCCCGCACCTGAGCAACTATGCCCAGCGTTACTACACCGGTCCGTCCGGTGAAATCCTCGACGCCTTTGTGTTCTACAGCACCGAAGTGGGCGAGGAGTCGATGCTGAGCTTCAAGGCTGGCCAGCACAACGTGTTCTGGGGCGAGACCATTCTCAACCCGGTGCATTCGATCAGCTACGGCCAGTCCGGCCTGGACCTGGCCAAGCTGGCCGCGTCGCCGGGCACCGAAGCCAAGGAGCTGTTCGTTCCGCGCAATCAGCTGTCGATGTCCTTCACGATCAATCCCGAACTGACCGTGGCCGCCCAGTACTTTCTCGACTGGGACGCCGCACGCCTGCCGGAAGCCGGCACCTACTACGGCGGCTCCGACCTGGTCGGTTTCGGCGCGCAGTCGTTCCTGCTGGGTAACACTAATGCTGTTGTGCCTGGCAGCCCTCTGGGTTGCGGCCTGGCGCCGTGCAACGGCTTGACCAACGTGCGTCGCGGGCATGACCTGACGCCGGACAAGCGCGGCGACTGGGGCCTCATGGCCAAGTGGTCGCCAGCCTGGCTGGACGGCACCCTCGGCGTTTACTACCGCGAAACCTCGGAAATCCTCCCGCAAGCCTGGCTGGATGCCCGAGGTCTGACCTCGGCCAACCCGAACGGAACCCCCCCGGCCGGCCAGGTGCCTGCGGTGATCAATACGCTCAACTCGCTGAGCACTGCCACCTATCAAATGGCCTATGCCGACAACATCAAGATCGTTGGCCTGAGCCTGTCCAAGGATGTGGGCGGGGTGAGCGTGGGCTCGGACCTGAACATTCGTCACAACATGCCGCTGGCGAGTATTCCGGCGGTTGTCAGCACTAACAGTCCACTGGGTCTGGGCGCCGGCCTCGGCCTGTTGCCAGCGCGCACGCCCGGCACCGGTGTGATCTATGACACCCCGCAGAAGGGCGACAGCATGGCCGCCACCGGCGACACCCTGCACTGGACGGTCAATGGTCTGATGACCATGCCGAAAACCCCGGTATTTGATTCGGCGACCCTGCTCGCCGAGTTGTACTACAGCAACCTGCTCAAGCTCGATAGCAAGAACGAGGCGCTCTACAAAGGCAAGGGCACCTACCACGGCATCGACCAGCCAACCCGGGACAACTGGGGCATCGCGGTCAACTTCACACCAACCTGGTACCAGGTGTTTCCCGGTGTCGACCTCAACGCGCCGATGTCCATCAACGTCGGTCTCGATGGCGTTTCACCGGTCTCCGGTGGCGGTGCCAAAGACACCGGTAACTACGCCATCGGTCTCGGGGCCGTTGTGTACAACAAATACTTTGTCGACCTGAAGTACGTGGACTCTTTCGGCAAGACCGACAAGTGCAATGTCAGCGGTGTGAGTACCGGCCCGACCGGAGGTGACGGCGCGGCGCCGAACGCCTTTAGCGGTAACGAAAACTACGCCTGTTACGCCGGTGGCTACTCGGCCTTTTCCGGTGGTGGTGCAACGACTGAGGACCGTGGCGCCGTTTACCTGACGATGAAAACCACTTTTTGATTCAACACTGATTTGCTCAATGCAAGCAGGAGAATAACAAGATGAAATTCGCAAAAACCGTGTTGGCCGCTTCGCTGGCCATGGTCCTGGCCGCTCAGGCACAGGCCGCTGTTTCAACCCAGGACGCTGCCAAGTTGGGCAGCAGCCTGACCCTGGTGGGCGCCGAAAAGGCCGGGAACGCTGATGGTTCCATCCCCGCCTACGACGGTGGCCTGACCACGCCGCCGGCCAGTTTCAAATCCGGTGACAGCATGCGCCCGGATCCGTATGCCAGCGAAAAACCGTTGCTGGTCATCGACGGCAAAAACGTCGATCAGTACAAGGGCATGCTCAGTGCTACCACGGTGGAACTGGCTAAGCGTTTCCCGACTTACCGTGTCGATGTATACCCGACCCACCGCACCGTTTCGCTGCCAAAAGCCATCCTCGATAACGGCGTGAAGAATGCCAGCGGCGCCAAGTCCCTCGAAGGCGGTCTGGCCATCGATAACGTGCTGCCGGGGGTGCCGTTCCCGATCCCGCAATCGGGCAGCGAAGCGATGTGGAACTTCCTGCTGCGCTATCAAGGCGTGAGCATCAACTCCAAGTACGACTCCTGGAACGTTGACTCCGCCGGCGTGCCAAGCCTGGCCACCACCGGGCAGGCGTTCATCTCCTACCCGATCTACGAAAACCTGGCGCAGCCGATCAGCAGCGCCGACGTGTACTACCAGATGAAGCTGTCGTACACCGGCCCTGCACGACGGGCCGGTGAAGCGGTGATGCTCAAGGACGCCGCCAACCCGCTGCAGCAACCGCGCCGCGCCTGGCAGTACCTGCCGGGTCAGCGTCGGGTCAAACTGGCACCGAACCTGGCCTACGACACGCCTAACCCAGGCACCGCCGGCGCGGGCACCTACGACGATGTTTTCGTGTTCAACGGCGCGCTGGACCGTTACGACTGGAAGCTGGTGGGCAAGCAGGAAATGATTGTGCCCTACAACACCTACAAGCTGACCTACGCCCAGGATCCGAAGTCGCTGACCACCGCCAATCACCTGGCACCGGACTTCGTGCGCTGGGAAAAACATCGCGTCTGGGTGGTGGAGGGCAACCTCAAGGCCGGCTCCCGCCACATTTATCAGAAGCGCCGCTTCTACCTTGATGAAGACAGCTGGACCGCTCTGGCCTCGGATCAATACGACGCTCGTGGTCAGTTGTACCGTGGCTCCTTCGCCTTCCTCAGCCAGAGCTACGACAAGCAAGTCCCGGATTCCACGCCCTTCATGATTTACGACCTGGTCGGCGGCTCCTACAACATCAACGGCGTGGTCGGGCCTTATGGCGGCATCAAGTACATCGATCCGCTTTCCAAGGCCCAATGGTCGTCGGAATCCCTGGCCGGCAGCGGCATTCGCTAAGCCAACCGCAAAAAAGCGCTCGCACGATCCACTGTAGGAGCGTGCTCGCTCGCGAAGGACCTGAGGGCGACATGGGTTTCCAGAAAACCCGCGTCATCGTTGACGTCCATCGCGAGCAGGCTCGCTCCTACAACGGCGTTACCTGTCCGGCCCACGGCTCACGAGGCGGTGGAGCCGGGTGGGCGCCAGGTTTTCCGAAGAGGATGCGGTATGTGTTCGTATAAGAATTATTTGCAGGTGGCGTTTGGCGTTGTGCTCGGCCTGTTGCAGGGCGTCACCCTCGCGGCTGATTACGTCGATGTGCTGGACCTGCCCGCCAGAGTCAGTGCCTTGGCCATCAACAGTCCGTTGTCCGGCATGGCTCGCGCCGGTGAGCGCGTGATCGCCGTCGGTCAGCGTGGCCATATTCTGTTTTCCGATGATGCCGGCAAGCACTGGCAGCAGGCAGCGGTGCCGGTCAGTGCCGATCTCACGGCGGTGAATTTTCCGACCACCACCCAAGGTTGGGCGGTGGGCAACGACGGTGTGGTGCTGCACAGCAGCGACGCCGGCGCAACCTGGCAAAAGCAGCTCGACGGCCGCCAGATCGGCGCCTTGCTGGTCAAGCATTACACGGCGTTGGCCAGTGCCGAACCGGGCAATGAACAATGGCCGTTGCTGGTTGCCGAAGGCCAGCGGTTGATCGAGCAGGGCGCAGACAAACCGCTGCTCGACGCTTGGTTTGCCAACGATAAAGTCGGCTATGTGGTCGGCGTGTTCAACCTGATCCTGCGCACCGAGGACGGTGGCCAGAGCTGGACGCCATTTCAGGATCGCACAGACAACCCGCAAGGTTTCCACCTCAACGCCATCGCTTCCACCGGCGACGCGTTGTACATCGCCGGCGAACAAGGCCTGTTGCTCAAATGGGATGACAACTCCCAGCGCTTCAGCGCCGTGCCGACGCCGTATCAAGGCAGCTTTTTCGGCGTGCTCGGCAAGCCTGGCGAAGCGCTCGTCTATGGCCTGCGCGGCAACGTCCTGCGCAGCACCGATGGCGGCCAAAACTGGACGGCACTCGACACCGGCCTGCACGTCAGCATCACCGCTGGCCTGATCGATGCCCGTGGCGATTACCGCCTGTTCACCCTGGGTGGGCAGATGCTGGTCAGCCAGGGCACGGGCGCGCAATTGCACCTGCTGCGCCAACCGGTGCCGACCCCGGTCGCCGGTGTTACCCAGTCCGCCGCTGGTGCGTTGGTGGTCGCGGGCAGCCGTGGCGCCCAGACGCTAGCCCTCGAACCCTAAGAGCGAGAACCCAGACATGGGCAATATCAAACAAGACGCCATGCCGGTAATCCGCGACCTGCGGGATTTCGACCAGCACTCCGGCAACCTCCTCGAACGGTGGGTGTTCAACTATCGGCCGCTGTTCATGCTGCTGATGGCGCTGGCCACTGTGGTGCTGGGCTTCATGGCCGTGACACGCCTGGAGCTGCGCCCAAGCTTCGAAAAAATGATTCCGCAGAGCCAGCCGTACATCCAGAATTTCCTGGAAAACCGCCAGTCGCTGCGTGGCTTGGGCAACTCGGTGCGCGTGGTGGTCGAGAACACCCAGGGCGATATTTTCGACCCCGCTTACCTCGACGTACTCAAGCAGGTCAACGATCAGCTGTTCCTCACCGAAGGCGTCGACCGAGCGTGGATGAAATCCCTGTGGAGCCCGGCGGTGCGCTGGACCGAAGTCACCGAGGATGGTTTCCAGGGTGGCCCGGTGATGCCCGATACCTATTCCGGCCAGCCTGAACAAATCGAACAACTGCGCCAGAACATCTCCCGCGCCGGTCTGGTCGGCAGCCTGGTGGCCAGCGACTTCAAGTCGAGCATGCTGATCGTGCCGCTGCTGGACAAAGCCGCCGCCGGTGGTCAGCCCATCAACTATCACGCGTTCTCGCAGATGCTCGAAGAGCAGTTGCGCGACAAGATCGAATTCGCCGGCGACAGCGCGGCGCGCAAATCCGGGGAAGAGGGCAAGGGCCAATACAAGGTTCGGGTAATCGGCTTCGCCAAACTGATGGGCGACCTGATCGATGGCCTGATTCAGGTGATGATGTTTTTCGGCCTGGCGGTCATCACTTCGCTGGCGATCATCTATGCCTACACCCGTTGCGTGCGCAGCACGTTGCTGGTGGTCGGCTGCTCGCTGATTGCGGTGGTCTGGCAACTGGGTATCGTCGCCTGGCTCGGTTATGCCATCGACCCGTACTCGGTGCTGGTGCCGTTTTTGATCTTCGCTATTGGTGTGTCCCACGCCGCACAGAAGATGAACGGCATCATGCAGGACATCGCCCGTGGCACTCACAAACTGATCGCCGCGCGCTATACCTTCCGCCGCTTGTTCATTGCCGGCGTCACCGCGTTGCTGGCCGACGCCGTGGGTTTCGCGGTGCTGATGCTGATCGACATTCCGGTGATCCAGGACCTGGCGATCACCGCCAGCATCGGCGTCGCCGTGCTGATCTTCACCTCGCTGTTGCTGATGCCGGTGGCGCTGTCCTATGTCGGTGTTGGTGCCAAGGCTGCCGAGCGCGCGTTGAAAATCGACACTCGAGCCGAACACCACAAGGGCTTCGGCAAACTCTGGGACCTGCTCGACCGCTTCACCACCGCCAAGTGGGCGACCGGCGCAGTATTGGTCGCCATGTTGATGGGCATCGGCGGCTTCATGGTCAGCCTCAACCTGAAGATCGGCGATCTCGAAAGCGGTGCGCCGGAGCTGCGTGCCGACTCGCGCTACAACCGCGACAACGCCTACATCACCCAGCATTACGCGCTGTCCAGCGATCTGTTCGCGGTGATGATCAAGACCGTGCCGGAAGGCTGTCTGAACTACAAGACGCTGGTCCTTGCCGATCGTTTGGCCTGGGAGCTGCAACAGTATCCAGGCGTACAGGCGACGACCTCGCTGGTCAACGCCGTGCGGCAGATCACTGCCGGCACCTATGAAGGCAACCCCAAGCTCAACAGCATCCAGCGCAACCAGGACGTGCTCAACTACGCCGCGCAGCAGGCCTCGGTCAACTCGCCTGAGCTGTTCAACAACAACTGCTCGCTGATGCCGGTGATCACGTTCCTCAAGGATCACAAGGCTGAAACGCTGGACGCGGTGGTGGCGATTGCCGACAAGTTCGCCAAAGAAAACAGCACCGAAGATCGTCAGTTCCTGTTGGCGGCCGGCAGCGCTGGCATCGAAGCGGCGACCAACATCGTTGTGCGCGAAGCCAATCGCACCATGTTGCTTTACGTCTACGCGGCGGTGACGCTGTTTTGCCTGATCACCTTCCGCAGCTGGCGCGCCACGCTGGTGGCGCTGTTGCCGCTGGTACTGACCTCGATCCTTTGCGAAGCGCTGATGGTCGCCATGGGGATCGGCGTAAAGGTTGCGACCTTACCGGTGATCGCCCTTGGCGTGGGCATCGGTGTTGACTACGCCTTGTACCTGCTCAGCGTGCAATTGCACTTCCAGCGCCAGGGCTTGCCGCTGTCCCAGGCCTACCGCAATGCGGTGTCCTTCACCGGCCGGGTGGTCGGGCTGGTGGGCATCACCCTGGCGGCTGGCGTGGTGTGTTGGGTCTGGTCGCCGATCAAGTTCCAGGCCGACATGGGCATCCTGCTGACCTTCATGTTCCTGTGGAACATGCTGGGTGCACTGGTGCTGATTCCTGCCCTGTCTTATTTCCTGTTGCGCGAACGGGCGCTGGCGCCCGGTCCTGTTGCGCAAGCCGACAACACCGAAATCTCTCAACGTCCGGGCGTGCCTCATGCCCTGACCACTTCCGAGTAAGCCAACGATGTCTGATTACAAAGCTCCTTTGCGTGACATGCACTTCGTACTCAACGAGGTTTTCCAGGTGTCCCGGTTGTGGGCCAAATTGCCTGGCCTGGCCGAGGTGATCGATGAAGAAACGGCCGCCGCGATCCTCGAAGAAGCCGGCAAGATCAGCGCCGAAGTGATTGCACCGCTGAACCGCAGCAGCGATGAACAAGGCTGCACCTGGAGCAATGGCGCGGTGACGGCACCGGATGGTTTTGCCGCCGCCTACAAGGCTTTTGCCGAAGGTGGCTGGGTGGGCGTAGGTGGCGATCCGCGGTTCGGTGGCATGGGCATGCCCAAGGCCATTTCGGCTCAGGTCGAAGAGATGGTCAATTCGGCCAGCCTGTCCTTCGGCCTGTACCCGATGTTGACGGCCGGCGCGTGCCTGTCGATCAATGCTCACGCCAGCGAAGCACTGAAAGCCACCTACTTGCCGAACCTGTACGACGGCACCTGGACCGGCTCGATGTGCCTGACCGAAGCGCATGCCGGCACAGACCTGGGCCTGATTCGCACCCGTGCCGAACCTCAGGCCGACGGCAGTTTCAAGATCAGCGGCAGCAAGATATTCATCACCGGCGGTGAGCACGACCTGACCGAAAACATCATCCACCTGGTACTGGCGCGCTTGCCGGATGCACCGGCGGGACCGAAAGGCATTTCGCTGTTCCTGGTGCCCAAGGTGCTGGTCAATGCTGATGGCTCGCTGGGTGAGCGCAACTCGCTGTCCTGCGGTTCCATCGAGCACAAGATGGGCATCAAGGCCTCCGCCACGTGCGTGATGAACTTTGACGGCGCCACCGGCTGGATCGTCGACGCGCCGAACAAAGGGTTGGCGGCGATGTTCACCATGATGAATTACGAACGTCTGGGCGTGGGTATTCAGGGCCTGGCGCAAGGCGAACGCTCTTACCAGAACGCCGTCGAATACGCCCGTGACCGTCTGCAAAGCCGTTCGCCGAGGGGCGCGCAGAACAAGGACAAAGCCGCCGATCCGATCATCGTTCACCCGGATGTACGCCGGATGTTGTTGACCATGAAGGCCTTGAACGAAGGCGGGCGGGCGTTTTCCAGCTACGTGGCCCTGCAGCTGGATACCGCCAAGTACAGCGAAGACGAGTCAATCAGCAGTCGCGCCCAGGAACTGGTGTCGCTTCTGACCCCTGTGGCCAAGGCGTTCCTCACCGACATGGGGCTGGAAACCACCGTGCATGGCCAACAGATCTTCGGCGGCCATGGCTACATCCGCGAATGGGGCCAGGAGCAATTGGTTCGCGATGTGCGCATCACCCAGATCTACGAAGGCACCAACGGTATCCAGTCACTGGACCTGGCCGGGCGCAAAATCGTCGGCAGCGGCGGGGCGCTCTACCGGCTGTTCGCTTCGGAAATCCGCAACTTTACCGCCAATTCCTGCGCTGACCTCGGCGAGTTCACCAGACCGTTGAACGCCGCCGTCGACACCCTCGACGAACTGACCGCATGGTTGCTGGACCGAGCCCAGAGCAACCCGAATGAAATCGGCGCGGCTTCGGTCGAGTACCTGCACGTGTTCGGCTACACCGCGTACGCCTACATGTGGGCGCGAATGGCCAAAGCGGCCATGAGCACGCATTCCAAGGACGCGTTCTATGTCAGCAAACTGGTCACTGCACGCTTCTACTTCGCCCGTCTGCTGCCACGTATCCACTCGTTGAGCGCGTCGGCCAAGGCTGGCAGCGAATGCCTCTATAAATTGGATGCAGAGCAGTTCTGAGCCCACGTAAAAAAGGACCGGGAACCACAACCATGATGGCGACAAAAATAATTCCGCCCGCCGACGGCGCCTACGCCTATCCCTTGCTGATCAAGCAATTGTTGTTGTCCGGCGTGCGCTACGAGCCGGGCCGGGAAATCGTGTATGCCGACAAGCTGCGCTACAGCTACCAGACGCTCAACCAGCGGATACGCAAGCTGGCCAACGCCTTGACCGCTGCCGGCGTCAAGGCCGGGGACACGGTGGCCCTGCTTGACTGGGATAGCCATCGCTACCTGGAATGTTTCTTTGCCGTGCCGATGATCGGCGCGGTGCTGCACACCGTGAACATTCGTCTTTCGCCGGATCAGGTGCTCTTCACCATGAACCATGCCGAGGACGACCTGGTGCTCGTGCATGACGATTTCCTGCCTCTGGTTGAACAGATTCAGGGGCAGCTCAACACCGTCAAAGGTTACTTGCAGCTTACGGACGACACAGCCACTCCCACGTCGCTGCCGGTGCTGGGGGAATATGAAAACCTGTTGGCCGGGGCCGCAGACCAGTACGACTTTGCCGATTTCGATGAAAACTCGGTGGCGACCCTTTTCTACACCACGGGCACTACTGGCGACCCTAAAGGCGTGTATTTCACCCACCGCCAATTGGTCTTGCACACCTTGAATGCCGTGGGCACTTTGGGCGTCTACCAGGGGTTGCCGCTGCTGCGCTCCGATGATGTCTACATGCCGATCACACCGATGTTCCATGTGCACGCCTGGGGTGTGCCCTATGTCGCCACCCTGATGGGCATCAAGCAGGTGTACCCCGGCCGCTATGAGCCCAACAGTCTGGTCAGGCTGTATCGAGAGGAGAAGGTCACGTTCTCCCACTGTGTGCCGACCATTTTGCAAATGATCCTGAACTGCGAGGAAGCGCAGCGGACTCGTTTTGATGGCTGGAAAATGCTCCTGGGCGGCAGTGCGCTGACCTTGGGCATCGCCAGTGAAGCGAGTGCCAAAGGTATTCAGGTACACAGCGGTTACGGCATGTCGGAAACCTGCCCGCTGCTGTGCCTGACTTATCTGCGTGACGAAGACCTCGCACAATCCACGCAGGCCCAACTGGTTACCCGCATCAAGACTGGCACAACTGTGCCGATGGTCGACCTGAAAATCATCGATGCCAATGGCAATGAAGTTGCCCATGACGGAGAGTCCCTGGGCGAGATCGTGGTGCGCGCGCCTTGGCTGACCCAAGGCTATTTGAAGGAGCCCGAAAAGGGGGCAGAACTTTGGCACAACGGCTGGCTGCACACCGGCGACATGGCCTCCATTGACCCTTTGGGAGGGGTGGAAATCAAAGATCGAATCAAGGATGTCATCAAGACGGGCGGGGAGTGGATCAGCTCCCTGGAACTGGAAAGCCTGATCAGCGAACACCCGGCCGTCATGTCGGTCGCAGTCGTGGGCATTGCGGACGAGCAATGGGGCGAACGGCCGATGGCGCTGGTGGTATGCGAGCCTGGGCAATACCTCGACCGCAAGATGCTGGAGGTGCACCTGCAAGGGTTTGTCGAGCGTGGCCGTATCAATAAATGGGCGATCCCCAAGCGGTTCAGGTTCGTCGCCGAGATCCCTAAAACCAGCGTCGGGAAGATTAACAAGAAGCTCATCCGGGAAAGCGAATCGAGCTGAAAGGCGCGGCGGATGCCACGTCAACCCTGACCACTGATCGCGAGGTCCGCTGTTTCATATCCGTCAAAGGGGATCATGCATCCAGATGCTTGATCCCTTTTTTCGTTTCAGGTCTGTGTAAGCGTCGCGGCGATGTCGTTGAGTCTGTCGCAATAGCTCAAGGCAAATAGCCCGCAGCCTGGACGAGGTGATTGTCCTGCCCGGCAACGATGAGGTGCATTGGCACATGGGGTTGCTCATCAACAACGGAAGTGACCTCAAACCCACCCACTACCAGCGGCTGTCGCTCACACATTTCGGTCGACTCTCCCGCCAGTTTTTTCGCCATTTTCGCGTGGTTCGCTGCGATTTCGTTGAGAGTTGACACGTTACATCTCCGGGTAAAAGACCCAGCGCATGGCTGGCGTCCAAAATATTGATTTGATGGTTGTCGCGTCAGAATTACGTCGTTTCCGGGCGATTACGACCGGCGATTGCAATCCCTGCGCCAGAGGCTGTGGCAATTCTTTGTCGCGTCTACATTAGCGACGAATGGTGACATTTGGATGTGCTTGAATCGGGCGTAAACTGGCAGTGCTACTTCATCAGGAGGAGCCGGAGATGATTGCCGACCGAATGACCGCACAGACGTCCGCGGACAAAGCTGTCTGGGATCAATATTTTTGCGCTGCGCTGATTGCGGAAAGCAATCTGACGGCGCCGGTTGTAGGAGGGGCCACTCATGAGGACAGGCAGAATCTGTTGATTGAAAGAGCCAAGGCGCTCGCCGACAAAATGATGGATACGCGCCAGTGAACGGAAACACGTGCCTGTTCAATACCTCGGCCCAACCTTTTCAGGTTGGGCTTTTTCATGCGTGTCTCAACCCGACGTAAACCCAGTCCCGAACACGCCCGCGATCCGTAGGAGCCAGGCTTGCTGGCGAAGGCACCCGTGAAATCGCCATCGCCAGCAAGCCGGCTCCTACAGGTTTGGCGTGAACCCCAGTCCCGAATTCCCCCGCGATTTTGTAGGAGCCAGGCTTGCCGGCGAAGGCGCCCGCCAGATCGCCATCGCCAGCAAGCTGGCTCCTACAGGTTTGGCGTGCCCCCCAATCCCGAATCCTCCCGCGATTTTGTAGGAGCCGGCTTGCCGGCGATGGCGTCCGTGAGATCGCCATCGCCAGCAAGCCGGCTCCTACAGGTTTGGCGTGCCCCCCCAATCCCGAATCCTCCCTCGATCCGTAGGAGCCGGCTTGCTGGCGATAGCGCCCGCCAGACCGCCATCGCCGGCAAGCCTGGCTCCTACAGGTTTGGTGTGAACCCCCAATCCCGAACACACCCCCGATCCGTAGGAGCCCGGCTTGCCGGCGATGGCGTCCGTGAGATCGCCATCGCCAGCAAGCCGGGCTCCTACAGATTTGGCGTGCGCTGCAAATGCGGGCAAGGTCTTATATTTCTAAAAGATATAAATAGATAATTATATATTCCTTTTAATGTCGTTTCGGGAAGTGCACTTTGGGCGCCTGCACATCCGTTCGGATGCGTTCGATATCACACAGGAAGCCGCATCATGACCATCAAAGCGATCAACGTTCGCAACCAGTTCAAGGGTGTCATCAAGGAAATCGTCGAAGGCGAAGTGGTCTCGGAAATCGATGTGCAAACCGCATCCGGGATCGTCACCTCGGTGATTACCACCCGCTCAGTGCGCGACCTCGAATTGAGGGTGGGCAGCGAAGTCATCGCCTTTGTCAAATCCACCGAGGTCTCGATTGCCAAGCTCTGAATCGACGTTCAAGAAAACGACAGGCCCTGGCTCGCGCGGATCAGGTCATAGGCCTTGCGCGCGATCAGGTTGGCGGTGTTAGGCCGGATCCACAGGTAGTAAGTGACGTCCGGCAGTCGCGGCAATCCATCATTTTCACCCAGCACACGCATGTCCGGGCCGAGCATTTCCATGCTTCGGGGGGTGACCCCCAGCCCCGCGCGCGTCGCCGCTTTAATGCCGATCAGGTTCGACGCCAGGTACGCCTGACGCCAGGGAATGTTCGCGCGTTCCAGCGCTTCCAACGCATAGCGCCGATAGATGCTTGGCTCATCCACGAGAATCAGCGGCAAGGGTTCGCCGGGGTTGTGCAGGTATTGCGCCGAGCAGATCCACCACACCGGCGAAGTACGCAAGGCAAAGCCTTCGAGGTTCGGGTCTTCGCGAGTGGAAATCACCATGTCGACCTTGCCCCGGTGCAGGTCTTCCATCAGGAACGGGCTGCGACCGACGTCGATCTCCAAACGCAAGCGCGGGGCTGAGCGAGCGATGTGGCTGAGGATCGGCGGCAGGATCGTGTCGGCGATGTCATGGGGCGAGCCGATGCGCAACACGCCGCTCAAGCTGCTTTCACGCAGGGAACTCAAGGCCTCGTCATTAAGCGAGAGCATCTGCCTTGCGTGGCGCAGCAACTGCAGCCCGGCTTCCGTCAGTTGTTTTTGCCGCCCGCGTTTCTCGAACAGATTCACCCCGACCTGTTGTTCCAGGCGTTGCATGTGTTGGGTGACCGACGATTGCGTGCGGTCCAGTTGCGCGCCGGCCTCGGCAAAACTGTGGTGATCCACCACCGCGATGAAAGTGCGCAGCAATTCGAGATCAAGCGTGGGCAGGGTCGACATGGGCGTTTCCAGGGCTGTTTTTACATCACGAGTTTAAACATAAACATAAAGAACGTTTATGTGTTTTTGCTGAGTTATTTAGAGATATAGGGTTAATGCTAAGTAAATGCTGGGGTTGTAGCCATTTCGGTATTCAGGCTTAAACGCCAAGTTATAACGATATTAGATATTTGAATTTCCGTTACGCCAACGCTGTACCTAGGATCCCCCACATCAGGTCGGGGGACGCCGATCATCCATGAGGGGGAAAACCATGTTGTTCGAGCGCACACCTGTAAAACGAATATTGCCTGTGATGTTGGGCGCCCTGGTCTCACTGGCTGCCAGCACGGCTGCCCAGGCTGACGCGACGCTGGACAAGATCGAGCAGCGTCATGCGCTGGCGGTCGGCGTGCTGTTGTCGGGCGGCCCGTTTGGCGGGATTGATCCGGCCACCCAGAAGCCACGCGGCTTGAACGTCGAACTCGCTCAGGAACTGGGTCGCCAGTTGGGCGCTGAAGTGGAGCTGGTGCCCGTCTTGCCGGCCAACCGCGTGCAATTTTTGCAGCAGGGCAAAGTCGATTTGCTGATCGCCAACATGGAATGGACGGCGGAGCGCGGTGAGATTCTCGGTTTTGTGCCGACGCCGTTTTACCGGGTCGGGGGCACCGCTGCGGTGCTCAAGGACAGCAAGATCAGCCGTTGGGAAGACCTCAAGGGCCAGCCGGTCTGCACCTCGCAAGGCAGCAGCTACGTCAAGCCGCTCACCGAGTTGGGCGTCGAGATCAAAGCCTTCAAGAGCTCGTCGGAATCCTTGCTGGCGTTGCGCGGCAATAACTGCGTCGCCGCAGTGCACGACGCCACGCTGGTCAATCCGTTGATCGCCGACAGTGCCGAATGGAAAGACTACCGGGCGATCACCCCGGAACTGAACCCGGCGCCTTCGGTGATCTGGACCCGTCGTGGCGAAAGCGACACCCAGGCCAGGCTCGACCCGATCGTCAAGGAACTGCACCGCAGCGGCTGGCTGATCGAGGCGCAGACCCGCAACCGCATCACGCCCGCGTCACCGGCGCTGGTCGAGTTGCAAAAGAAGTTTCAGGCCAACGGCGCCTGATTCACCTCATCGTCTTCACTACGCCGGCGCATTGCGCGACGGCTGTTCAAGGTAGTCGCGCATGAATCGCTATTTTTCCGTAAAAAACCTGTCCTCGCTGTGCCTGGCCGGCGCTGTCGTGTTGGGCGCGAGCCTGGCTCAAGCCGATGCCACGCTGGACAAGATCGAGCAGCGCCACGCCATCAGTGTCGGGGTGATTCTCAGCGGGCCGCCGTTCGGCACCATCGACCCGAAGACGGGCGAGCACCTGGGCTACAACGTCGAACTGGCCAAAGGCGTTGCCAAGGCCTTGGGCGTCGAAGCCAACACCGTCTCGGTCCTGGCGCCGAATCGCGTGCAGTTTTTGCAGCAGGGCAAGGTCGACATCCTGATCGCCAACATGCAGTTCACCGACGAGCGCGCCGAGATCCTCGATTACGTGCCCACGCCTTATGAAGAGGTGGGCGGCGCGGCGTTGATTCGCAAAGGCTCGGGCATTACCCAATGGGCCGACCTCAAGGGCAAGCCGGTGTGCGTGTCCCAGGGCAGCAACTTCATCAAGCCGTTGCAGGAAACCTACGGCGCCGAGATCAAAGCGTTCCGCAGCCAGTCCGAGTCGTTGTTGTCGCTACGCGGCAATGGCTGCGTGGCGGCGGTGCATGTCAGCCCGACCATGCATGCGTTGTTGAGCGATGCCGAGTGGGCCGGTTATGAAATCCCGCTGCCGGGTGATTTGATCCCCTCCAACTCGGTGATCTGGTTGCGCAAAGGCGAGCACGATACCCAGGCGAAACTCGATGCGATCGTGCGCGACTGGCACCGCAGTGGCTGGCTGATCGAACTGGGCGAACGCACCGGCATGGCGCCGTCTCAGGCCCTGCGTGACTTGCACGAAAAATATCGCAACGCCGCGCCGCTGGCGGTGCTTCCGTGAGTCTGTTCGCAGACTTGCAGCAACTGCTCGGCGCCAGCCATGTGCAGAGCAGCGAAGAGGCCGCGCCGTACCTGACCGATAAACAGGGCCGTTACGTCGGCCAGGTCATTGCCGCCGTGCACCCGGCCAATACCGAAGAGGTCGCGGCAGTGGTCCGCGCCTGCGTGGCCACCGATACACCCGTGGTGGTGCAGGGCGGCAACACTGGCCTGATGGGCGGCGCCACCCCGGACGCCAGCGGCCATGCGGTGTTGCTGTTGCTGGATCGCCTGAACCGGGTGCGCGCCGTAGACACCGACAACGACACGCTGACCGTCGAAGCCGGCTGCATTCTGCAAAACGTGCAGGACGTCGCCCGTGAGGCCGGTCGCTTGTTTCCTCTGAGTCTGGGCGCCGAAGGCAGTTGCACGATTGGCGGCAACCTCGGCACCAACGCCGGCGGCACCGCCGTGTTGCGCTACGGCAATACCCGCGAGCTGACGCTGGGGCTGGAAGTGGTGACCGCCGAGGGGGAAATCTGGAATGGCCTGCGTGGTCTGCGCAAGGACAACACCGGTTATGACCTGCGCGACCTGTACATCGGCAGCGAAGGCACCCTCGGCATTATCACCGCCGCCACGCTGAAACTGTTCCCGCTGCCCAAGGCGCAAGCCACAGCGTTGCTGGCCTTCGACTCGCTGGCGCAGGCGGTGCAATTCCTGTCCCATGCCCGCGCCGGGTTTGGCGCCAGCCTCACGGCTTTCGAACTGCTCAGTGCCGATTGCCTGGCGCTGCTGCGCGAGCAATTTCCCGAGGGACCACAACCTTTTCTCGGTGTCAGCCAACCCTGGTTCGCGTTGCTGGAACTCTCGGATAACCACAGCGAAGCTCACGCCCGCGACGCCTTTGAAGTGGTGCTCGGCGATGCGTTCGAAAAGGATTTGCTGGCCAATGCGCTGATCGCCGAAAGCCTCGCACAAAGTGAAGCGCTGTGGCTGTTGCGCGAAAACATGAGCGAGGCGCAGAAACGTGCCGGCCGCAACATGAAGCACGACATCTCGGTGCCGATTTCCCAGGTCGTGGCGTTCGTCAGCCACACCGATGCGCTGTTGCAGGCGCACTTTCCCGGTGTCCGGCATTTCACCTTCGGCCATCTGGGCGACGGCAACCTGCATTACAACGTCGCTCATCCGCTGGATTCGACGGTGGATGCGCACATGGCGAACTACGCGGCGCTCAGCCTGCTGGTTCACGACAGCGCCCATGCCCACGGCGGCTCGATCAGCGCCGAACACGGCATCGGCCAACGCAAGCTGGGCCTGCTGGATCGCTACAAAAGCCCGGTGGAGCTGGATCTGATGCGGCGCATCAAGCAAGCGCTGGACCCGAAAAGCCTGCTCAATCCGGGCAAGGTCGTGGAGGTTGCCCAGCCATGACGCTAAAACTTTCCAGGCGTGTGCAGCGTGTGTCCTTGTCGGCCAACGCCGCCGCCAAATCCCGCGCTACCGAATTGCGCGAAGCCGGTCGCGACATTCTCGACCTGACCACCGGCGAGCCGGATTTCGATACCCCCGAACACATCAAGCAGGCGGCGTATGCCGCCATCGCCGCCGGTGCCACCAAGTACACGCCGACGCCGGGCGTGAAGGCTTTGCGACTTGCCGTGCAACGCAAGCTCCAGCGCGAAAACGCACTGGAGTATTCGCTGCCCTCCATCGTGATTGCCAACGGTGCCAAGCAAATCATCTTTAACGCCTTTGCCGCGACCCTCGACGAAGGCGATGAAGTGCTGGTGCCCACGCCGTACTGGCCGTCGTTTCCGGACAGCGTGCGTTTCAACGGTGGCGAGCCGGTATTTATCGAATGCGGTCTGGAGCAGGGCTGCAAGCTGACAGCCGCGCAACTGGAGCAACACATCGGCGAGCGCACGCGCTGGTTGATCCTCAACGGCCCCGGCAATCCCAGCGGCGCGGTTTACAGCGTGGCCGAGTTGCAGGCGCTCGCCGAGGTGCTGCGCCGTCATCCGCAGGTGTTGATCCTGCTGGATGAACTCTATGAGCACATTCGTTTCGACGGTCAGCCGCCGCAGAGCCTGCTCAATGTCGCGCCGGATCTGCAAGCGCGCTGCCTGTTGGTCGGCGGTGTGTCCAAGACCTACGCAATGACGGGGTGGCGCATCGGTTTCGGTGCCGGGCCACAACTGTTGACCAGCGCAATGGCGGTCGTGCAGTCGCAATCGACTTCCGGGGCTTCCTCGGTGGGGCAAGCGGCCGCATTGGTGGCCTTTGACGGAGGACTGGATTTCCTGCCCGAGCACGTTGCGGCTTATCAACTGAGAAGGGATGTGTTAGTGAGCACGTTGCGCGACGTAGACGGTCTCGAAGTGCTTGAGCCTCAGGGCGGTTTCTTTGTGTTCGTACGCTGCGCCGGGTTACTGGGGCGTTATCGCCCTGACGGCGTCCGTTTGAACAGCGACGCCGACGTCGTCGCGTATTTGCTGGAGCAGGGTGTGGCTGGGGTGGCAGGCAGTGCTTATGGTTTGTCGCCGTGGTTTCGCCTGTCCATCGCCACCGCGACCGACAGCGTGGCTGAAGCCGGACGCCGGATTGCCCGGGCCTGCGCGCAACTGCGGGGTACGGCATGAGTCACTGGCTGGAGCTTTTCGTCCACTGGAGCGCCGGGTTCGGCCTGAACTACAGCTTTCTGCTGGACGCCTACCAACGCGGCACCCTGGTGCAGGGCGCGCTGACCACGGTGCTGTTGTGCCTGTTCACCATCGTCGGCAGTTTGCTCGCCGGCGTGGGATTGGCGGCGATGCTGACGTCGGGCAAGCCGTGGCTGGCGAAACCGGCGCGGGTGTTCGTCGAAGTCACCCGCAACACGCCGACGCTGGTGCAACTGTATTGCGCCTTCCTGGTGCTGAACATGTTGCTGACCCAGGCCGTTGGCGCGGCGAACCCGCTGACGCCGTTCGCCTGGGTGGTGATCGTGATCTCGCTGCACAAGGGCGCATTCCATGCCGAAGCCTTGCGAGCCGGCATCGAGGCGGTGCCGGGCGTGACGCTGGAAGCGGCCAGTTCCCTGGCGTTCAACGCTCGGCAGTTGTTGTGGAACGTGCAACTGCCGCTGGCCTTGCGCTTCGCCTTGCCATCGCTGATCAACAACCTGATCGACCTGGTGAAAATGACCGCCGTCGCCTCGGCGATTGCCGTGGGCGATATCACCTACGCGTCGATCATGATCTGGACCCAGAGCGATAACGTGCTGGAACTGATGATCCTGATTCTGAGCTTTTTCGGTCTGCTGAGTTTTATCGTCAATTGTGTGGGGCGCTACCTTGAAGCGCGCCTGAGGATGCCCGGCTATGGCCATTGAATCGTCCGTCACCGCGCCGGTGACCTGGCCACGGCGGCACGTCGGCAAATTGTTGCTGCTGATCTGCGTTGTGCTCGGGTTGCTGTGGTTGGCCCCGCAAAGCCCGGTGCTGAAGGCGCTGCTGCAATGGTCGCCAGCCCTGGCCGTGGGCTTCGGGCAAAACATTCTGATCAGTCTGGTCGCCATCGCGCTGGGGTCGGTGCTGGGGTTGCTGGTGGGTGCACTGGCGTTGTCGCCGCTGCGTCTGCTGCGTTTCCCGGCACGGATCTGGGTGCAGATTTTCCGCAACGCGCCGTGGCTGGTGCTGATCTATTTCACCACCTATGTGTTCCCGTTCGAAATCAAGATCGGCAGCGCCTACGTCTCGTTCCCCGACTGGGTCAAGGTCACGATTGGCCTGGCCTTGCCGGCAAGTGCCAACGTCGCGGAAATCTTCCGTGGCGCCATCGCTTCGATCCCGAGCACGCAGTGGGAAGCGGCCCGTTCGCTGGCGTTCACGCGTGGGCAGATTTTCCGCTCGATCATCCTGCCGCAGTGCTTCAAACGCATGTTGCCGCCGTGGATGAACCTGTATGCGGTGATCACCATGGGCACGGCGCTGGCCTCGCTGGTGGGTGTGCATGACGTGATCGACACCGCGCAGATCGCCAGCAACACCGTGAACATGACCGGCTTCACCGTGGTGATTTACCTGAGCCTGCTGGTGCTGTTCTTCGCTTATTGCTACCCGATTTCCCGTCTCACCCAACGCCTGGAGCGACGTTATGCCTTCTACTGAAACCGTCGCCGAGCCTCTGGTCAGCCTGCGCGATCTGCACCTGTCGTTCGCCAATAATCCGGTGCTCAAAGGCATCGACCTCGACGTTCATCGTGGGCAGGCGGTGTCGATCATCGGCCCGTCCGGTTCAGGTAAATCGACCATCCTGCGCTGCATCACCGGGTTGTTGCAGCCCCAGCGCGGCAGCATCCGCGTCGGCACCACCGAGGTGCACACGCTGGCACAGGAAGCCCAGCGCATCGAGTTGCGCAAGCGCGTGGGGTTTGTCTTTCAGCAGTACAACCTGTTCCCGCATTTGTCGGTGCTGGAAAACCTGGTGATTGCGCCGCGCAAGGTGTTGGGGCGCAGCCGTGCCGAGGCCGAAAAAGAAGCGCGTGCCTTGCTGGCGAAAGTGCGCATGGAGCACAAGGCCGATGCCTATCCGGGGCAACTGTCCGGCGGCCAGCAGCAGCGGGTAGCGATTGCCCGGGCGCTGGCGATGCGCCCGGAATTGATCCTGTTCGATGAAGTGACCTCGGCCCTTGACCCGGAAACCGTCGGCGAAGTGCTGACGGTGATTCGCGAGCTGACCGAAGAGGGCATGACCTGCGTGCTGGTCACCCACGAGATGCGCTTCGCCGAAGAGATCAGCGACATCGTCTACTTCACCGAAAACGGCGTGATCGTCGAGCACGGCAGCGCCGCACAGATTTTCCAGCACCCGAGCAGCGAGCGCACCCCGGAATTCCTGCGCCATGCCTTGGGTGATCCGGGACGCCGTCCCGCCGTTGCCAACGATCCGTATCTGCTGACCAACCTGGGTCGCTACAGCCTGTCCGTCTAATACTGAGGAGCCTGTCCATGAGTACCGAAAACCGTGCCGCCGTCATCGAGGATTTCCTGAAGAAAATCCGCGTCATCAACCAACGTGGCGTCGACCGCGCCGCGCTGGTGGAGATCGTCTCCCTGCTCGAAGCTCTGGCCGAGCGCCGCGATCTGTTCAATTTCGACGCGTTTCCCGCGCCAGTGCCGGGGCAGGGCAGCACCGCGTTTCGCTATCGTCTGAATGACGACGGCGACACGCCGACGCTGTACCTGAACTCGTTGTTGCCGGGCAAAAGCACGCTCCCGCACAACCATGAAACCTGGGCGATCATCAGCGCCGTCGAAGGCCAGGAGATCAACTACGTCTATGGTCGTGATGACGAGGGCCGCGAGCCGGGTTTCACCACCTTGCATCTGCAAAAGGAAGTGATCGTGCAACCCGGCACGTCGATTTCGTTTCTCGGTGAGGACCTGCACGGCATTCGCGTTGAAGGCGAGAGTGCGACCTTGCATTTCCATCTCTACGGCTTGCCGCTGGAATCCCTCAACGGCCGTTATGGCGTCGAAGCGGACGGGCGCATTCTCAATTACAACGCGTCGCAAATGGCGCCGTCGATCAAGGCCTACGCATGATCGATTTGTACTACTGGCCGACCGGCAACGGTTTGAAGATCGGCATCCTGCTTGAAGAACTCGGGCTTGAGTACCGGGTGGTGCCGATCAACATCCGCGAGGGCGAGCAGAAACAGGCGGCTTTCCAGCGGATCAGCGCCAATGGACGGATCCCGGCGATTGTCGACCATGCACCCGAGGGTTTGAGCGAACTGCTGAACCTGTTCGAATCCGGCGCCATTCTCAATTACCTGGCCGACAAGGCCGGGCGTTTTCTGCCCGCTGCCGGCAGCGTCGAGCGGCAGAAAGTCCAGGAGTGGCTGTTCTGGCAGGTGGGGCATATCACGCCGTACCTGAGTCAGTTGCAGGTGTTCAAGGAGAAGGCGCCGCAGCCGATTCCGTTCGCCCTCGACCTGCTCAATGCCGAAGCGACGCGGCTGTATCGGGTGCTGGATACGCGTCTGGCTGACGTGCCGTATGTGGCGGGCGAGTACTCCATTGCCGACATGGCGATTTTCCCGTGGATCCAGCCGCAACGTCAGGGCCAGGACCTGGCGGACTACCCGCACATTCACGCCTGGCGCGAACGCCTCAAGGCACGGCCGGCGATTCAACGTGCGTATGCGAAGGGCCGCGACGTGGCGGCCAATGAGCGCTCTCTGGCGCTTCAATAATTTCTTTTTCAAGCGGGACTTCCATGAGCCAGACCGTAACCCCAGGGCAATTGCAACAGTGGCTGTTCGACGGGCAGGAAATCGCCCTGTTTGATGTGCGCGAACACGGCCAGTATGGCGAGGCCCATCTGTTTTTCGGGGTCAATCTGCCCTACAGCCGACTGGAACTGGAGGCTCGGCGGCTGGCGCCGAACCTTCAGGTGCGGCTGGTGATCTATGACCAGAGTGGCGGCGATGTCGCCACGCGTTCTGCCCAGCGTCTTCAGGCGTTGGGGTATGAGCGCGTGCACGTTCTCGAGGGTGGCGCCGATGGCTGGCAGGCTGCCGGTTATCAGCTGTTTGCCGGCGTGCATGTGCCGTCCAAGGCGTTCGGCGAATTGGTGGAAGAGGCCAGCCACACGCCGCATGTCACCGCGCAGCAGTTGGCCGAATGGCAAGGCCGTGGCGAGCCGCTGGTGGTGCTGGACGGCCGGCCGTTCGATGAATACCGCAAGATGACCATTCCCGGTTCCGTGTGCTGCCCGAACGGTGAGCTGGGCTATCGCATCCACGATCTGGTGCCGGATGACATCACGCCAATCGTGGTCAATTGCGCCGGCCGGACCCGCAGCATTATCGGCGCGCAAACGCTGATCAACCTGGGCTTGAAGAATCCGGTCTACGCGTTGGAGAACGGTACTCAGGGCTGGTACCTCGAAGATTTTCAGCTGGAACACGGCAGCAGCCGTCGTTATGCCGATGCGGTATCCATTGCGCCATTGGCGGCGCAACGCCTGGCCGCCGCCCGACTGGCGGAACGGGCCGGGGTGAAAACGGTTACGGCAGCACAGGTCGAGCAGTGGGCCGAAGAGGTTGGGCGCAGTCTGTTTCTGTGCGACGTGCGCACTGCCGAGGAGTTTGCCGCTGGCAGTCTGACCGGTGCACAACACACGCCGGGCGGGCAGTTGATTCAATCCACCGATCTGTACGTCGGTGTGCGTCAGGCGCGGTTGGTGCTGATTGACAGTGATGGCGTGCGCGCGCCGATTGTCGCGAGCTGGCTGCGCCAGTTGGGGCATGAGGCGTATGTGCTTGAGGGGGGCGTGAGCAGCGATCTGGCATTGCCCGAGGCGGAAGTTGCCGCCCATGAGGCGTTGCCATTGATCTCGGTGCAGGCACTGTCCGACGCGTTGAAGGACGACGCCGTCGCGCTGATCGATTTGCGCCCGAGCATGACCTTTCGCAAGGGCTACATCGCTGGCTCTCGCTGGTCGATCCGCTCACTGTTGGCGGCACACGTAGCGGGCGAGCAGCGTCCTCTGGTGCTGCTGGCCGATGATCCGCGGCTGGCGGCGTTCGCTGCGCAGGAATTGCCCGAAGCCCAGCGCGTGCAACTGCGACTGCTGGACGGCGGACTCGCTGCCTGGCGTGCCGCCGGTTTCACCGTGCAGGAAAGCCCGGACACACCGGCCAATGAACAATGCATCGATTTCCTGTTCTTCACCCATGATCGGCACTCCGGCAACAAAGATGCGGCGCGGCAGTATCTGGCCTGGGAAATCGGCTTGCTGGCGCAAATGAGTGACGATGAGGTCGCCAGTCTCAAACCGCTGCAACCTCAAGCTACCGAGGATTTGCGGGTGCGCACACGCCTGGTCCATTCGGCACGCACGGAGCAGGGCAGTGGCGGTCGTTCGGTCAACGTGCCGGTCACACGTCTGAGCACGGTACTGTTCGACAACCTCGCGCAAATGCGTGACGCCCGTGCCCGCCGTGACACCGAGCGGGTGTTGAGTTACGGCGCGCGCGGCAATCCAACCGCGTTCGCCCTCGAAGATCTGGTCACCGAACTGGAAGGCGGTTATCGTACGCGACTGTTCGGCACCGGGCTGGCGGCGGTCGCGCAGACGTTTCTGGCCTACCTGCGCCCCGGCGATCATGTGCTGATCACCGATGCGGTGTACGCACCGGTGCGGCGTCTGGCCCGGGAATTTCTTGAACCGTTCGGCATCCAGGTAAGCTACTTCGTCCCCGACGGCAGCGACTTGCAGGCGCAACTGCAAGCCAACACCCAAATGGTCTACACCGAAGTCCCGGGCTCCTTGCTGTACGAACTCTGCGACTTGCCGGCCATCGCCGCCCTGTGCAAACCGCGAGGCATTCTGCTGGCCGTCGACAACACCTGGGGCTCGGGTTACCTGTACCGACCGCTGACCCTCGGCGCAGACATCTCGATCATGGCGCTGACCAAATACCTGTGCGGCCACAGCGATGTGGTCATGGGCAGCGTCTGCGTCCGCGAAGATGCCTGGCAACCGCTGGCATCCATGAGCGACACCTTTGGCGTCACCGTCAGCCCGGATGACGCTTATCTGGTATTGCGCGGCGCACGAACCCTGGCACCGAGACTGGAGGTGCATGAGCGCCAGGCGCTGGAAATCGCCCATTGGCTGCAAGCGCAACCGCAGGTGAAACGGGTCTTCCATCCAGCCTTGCCCGACCACCCTGGCCACACCTTGTGGCAACGGGACTTCAAGGGCAGCAACGGCTTGTTGTCCTTTGAACTGAACGAGGCGGACGCCGCTTATGTCGAGCGCTTCATCGATGCGTTGCAGTTGTTCGGATTGGGCGCGTCTTGGGGCGGTTTCGAAAGTCTGATCACCGTGGCCGACACCCAGGATCGCCAGAGTGCGGCGGACCGTTCATTGAATCCGGTGCTGCGCTTGCACATCGGGCTGGAGGATGTCGAGGCGTTGATTGAGGATCTGCAACGTGGTTTCGCTGCGATATCATGAAGACTCAGCGCACGGCTGAGTCTTCAGCACAGCGCCGGATCATCGGCCACCGGAAAGAACCGAATCATGCAAGACCGTACCTATCAACTGCTGGAAGTCGCCAACGGCAAACCGATCAAGCTCTGGACCGAAGGCGTTCCGGTAGAAAACGAAGCCAGGCAGCAATTGATCAACACCGCGAAGATGCCGTTCATCTTCAAGCACTTGGCGGTGATGCCCGACGTGCACCTGGGCAAGGGCTCGACCATCGGCAGTGTGATTCCTACCGTGGGCGCGATCATCCCCGCCGCCGTCGGGGTGGATATTGGCTGCGGCATGATCGCCGCGTGCACGTCGCTGACCGCCGCTGATTTGCCGGACAACCTACATGGCTTGCGTTGCGCGATAGAGAAAGCGGTGCCCCATGGGCGCACCGTTGGTCGTGGGGTGCGGGACAAAGGTGCCTGGGACAGCGTTCCGAAACAGGCCGATCATGCCTGGTCTGCCTTGAACCCACGGTTCAAGGCGATTACCGACAAGTACCCGAAACTCGCCAGCACCAACAATCGAGGGCACTTGGGCACGTTGGGCAGCGGCAACCACTTCATTGAGGTGTGCCTGGATGAGGCCAATCGGGTCTGGTTCATGCTGCACAGCGGCTCACGCGGGGTTGGCAACGCCATTGGCTGCTTGTTCATTCAACTGGCCCAGGCCGACATGCGCCAGCACATCGCCAATTTGCCGGACCGTGACCTGGCTTACTTCGAAGAAGGCAGCCGGCATTTTGATGATTACGTTGAAGCCGTCGGTTGGGCCCAGGATTTCGCCAGGCAGAACCGTGCGTTGATGATGCAATCGGTGATTCAGGCGGCACGGAAAGTGATCGGCAAGCCGTTCGACGTCGCCCTGGAGGCGGTGAACTGCCACCACAACTACGTGCAGAAAGAGCGGCATTTTGGTCAGGAAATCCTGGTCACCCGCAAAGGCGCGGTGTCGGCGCAGAAGGGGGAGCTGGGGATCATTCCGGGATCGATGGGCGCGAAAAGCTTCATCGTTCGCGGGCTCGGCAACGAGCAATCGTTCTGCTCCTGTAGCCACGGTGCTGGCCGCACCATGAGCCGTACCAAAGCGAAAAGCCTGTTCACCGTCGAAGATCAGATCCGCGCCACCGCCCACGTCGAGTGCCGCAAGGATGCGGCGGTGATCGATGAAATACCGATGGCCTACAAAGACATCGACCGCGTGATGCACGCCCAACGCGAACTGGTGGAAGTGCTGCATACCTTGCGTCAGGTGGTGTGCGTGAAGGGTTAAGCGCAATGCAAAGATCGCCGCCTCGTTTCACTCGACAGCTCCTACTGGGGATACGCATTCCAATGTAGGAGCTGTCGAGTGAAACGAGGCGGCGATGTTTTGATCTACCGATACTTGATCACGATCCCTTTGAGTTTGCGCCCCTCAATGGTTCTTACATCGCGAGCCCATAGCGGCCCGTTGACATAAGCGCCCATCGGTTGGATATGGTCGTAGACCACCACCACGGCATCGCCACCGAGCTTGGCTGACTCGTCCCGAAGTTTTCCTTCTACCTGGGTGATCGGGGGGGCGGGATCAACGCTGGCATCGATCAGCACTTCACCCAATCGAATGTGCGGGCGAAGGGGTTCGGTACGCAACACCACGACTTCACTGGCCAGCGTCGGCGCGGGATGCTCGACACCCACATAAGCAGTGGTCTGGGCATCGACCGTGGCGCAACCACTCAACGCCAGCAGGGTTCCGGCGAGCGCTGTCGCCAGCAGCGATATTTTCAAACGGGTGGACCAGGGCGCGTCGTGGGCGGGCATGGTGGGTTTCCTCCGAAGGTTCTGCTGCGAGGCGGGGTGGCCTGTTGACGGTAGCAGACGGTCCGGGAGTGTCCAGAACGCCCAGCCTTTTCAGGTTGGGCGTTTGCTTGCCGGTAAAGTCACTGATCCTTTTCGCAATTGACCATCCACGACACACCAAACCGGTCGACCAGCATCCCGAAACGCGCGGCCCAGAAGGTCGCTTCCAGTGGCATTTGCACGTTGCCGTCTTCCGCCAATGCGTTGAAGACCCGTTCCGCCTCGGCAATGCTGTCGACGTTCAGCGAGACCGAACAACCGGCCATGTCATCCGTGGGGCGATCAGGTGTGGTGTCCGACCCCATGATCGCCTGATCGCCCACCGACAGGCGGGTATGAATGATCAGGTTGTGCAGGTCCGCCGCAAAGTGCTCGCGCGCCGGGCTTTCACCGAAGGTCATCATGACGTCGAGCTGGCCTTGAAGGGCCTGGGCATAGAAAGTGAACGCGGCTTTGCAGTCGCCGTTGAAGATGAGGTAGGGATTGATTTTCATTGTTTGCTCCCGTTGCCAACAGACGGAGGTGGGTTTTCCTGTAGGAGCGAGCCTGCTCGCGATGGTTTCCAGAACGCCGCGTTTATCCAGACTGCACGCTCCTACAACGGCATTAGCAAAGCCTTAGAGGTGGTGATTGGCAAAAATCGTTTAGATGTTTTTTCTATTGAAACGGTGCGGGTTATCGCTCAATCCACGACCACCGGGACATCGTCTTCGCCCAGGCAGACCGTCAACTGTTGACCGGCCTTGTTGAAGGCGCAGTTCGGTAACGATTGTTGCTTGAAAATGGCCATGGGCACGCCGACAAACAAGATGAGCAGCATGGTCGCCAAGGCCATTCGCCCTGACATTGCCGAGCGTGACGGCGATGTTTTTGAGGCGCGGCTTTTGATCCTCGAGCGGGCATACAGGCCGCTGCACAGCAGCACTGCGCCGATCAGCATGGCCACGCCGATCTCCTGTCGGCTGGTACTCAAAATCATTTGGTCGGCGTTTGCCGGATAGTTGAGTTGCCACCAGGTGCCAATGCCCACGGGCAAAAGTCCGGCGCTGATCCAGCCGTAGATTGATCCGGGCAAACGACACACCACGGCAAGCAACAGGCCGACGCTGGCAGCGCCCCAGCCCATCAGATAAAGCTGGGTTGCCATGCCTCCCCCCATAAAAGTGCCGCCGACATCGATGGGCGTTATCAGCAACCAGTCAAAGGCGGCGATGTGCAGCGTCAGTACGAAGACGGCGATACAGCTCAGGGGGTAGTAGAGCCATGACCAGAGGGAGCGGGGGCGGGATAACACACGAAGTCCTTTTTGTGTTTGAGGGCGCGCCATTATGCGGCGTGGGTTTACGCTTTGCATCGGTGGCTCGCTCGATCCACTGAAACCAGTCCGGTTTCTCAGGCCGCTGCGCGTGGCACCGAGGGCCGCAGCAAACGCTCAATGGCCCCAGCCACGAGGTTTTCCAACAGTTCATTACGCTCAGGCTCATCCAGCAGATGATGCGCCAGCCAGCAGGGCGCGCTGTTCAGCAGATTGGCGATGGCATGTCCGGCGGCCTGTTGCGCCTGTTCACTGAGGCGGGGTTTGGTCCCGAGCATCAGCAGCAATGTGCGTTCGTACTGTTCGCGCAACTGCCGAACGCGCGCCTGCTGTTCGTCATTCAGGCAGCCGCTGTCGCGTTCCACCAGACGAAAATGCCAGGGCATTTCCTGATGCAGATTCAAATGCGCGCGGATCAGGCTGTTGAGCCTGTCGCGCTTGGCCGGAGACTTTTGCTCGATGCGCCCCAGGGTTGCCAACAGCTCTTCGTAGAACTCCTCGATCAGGTCGAGCAGCAAGTGCTGTTTGCTGGGGTAATGGTGATACAACGAACCCGGGGAAAGCCCCAGACACGTCGCGAGCTCACGCATGCCGACCTGACCGAAACCTTTGCTGGCAAACAGCTCCAGCACCTTGTCGCGGTACTCGGCGAAACGTGAGCAACGCTCAGGCATAGGCATGGAAGCCACGCCCCGTCTTGCGTCCCAGATAACCGGCGGCAACCATTTCCTTGAGCAGTGGCGCCGGGCGGTATTTGCTGTCGTTGAAACCGTCGTAGAAGGCTTCAAGAATCGCCAGCACGGTGTCCAGGCCGATCAGGTCGGCCAGTGCCAGCGGGCCGATGGGCTGGTTGCAACCCAGGCGCATCCCGGCGTCGATGTCTTCGGCGCTGGCCAGGCCTTCCTGAAACACCAGGATCGCTTCGTTGATCATCGGCACCAGAATCCGGTTGACCACAAAGCCCGGACGGTTGCCGGCGGTGATCGCGGTTTTGCCCAGGGTGGTTGCCATGTCCAGCGCCAGGGCGTGGGTTGCATCGCTGGTTTGCAGGCCGCGAATCACTTCGATCAGGCCCATCACCGGCACCGGATTGAAGAAGTGCAGACCGATGAAGCGCTCAGGCTGGCTGACGCTGGCGGCAAGTTGGGTAATCGACAGCGACGACGTATTGGAGGCGATCACACACTCGGCGCTGACCTGTGCGGCGATTTGTTGCAGCACGCGCAGTTTCAGGTCGAGGTTTTCGGTGGCGGCTTCGATCACCAGTTGCACGTTGTGCAAGCTGCTGTAGTCGGTGCTGGTGCGGATCTTGTCGAGGGCGGCGAGCTTTTGAGCTTCTGTCAGCGTGTCCTTGGCAACTTGCCGGTCGAGGTTTTTGCCGACGGTCGCAACAGCCTTTTGCAGGGCGCTCTCGGAGATATCGATCAAGGTCACGTTGAACCCTGCCTGGGCGCAGACTTGTGCAATGCCGTTGCCCATGGTGCCTGCGCCGATCACGCCAATGTTTTGCAGATTCATGTACACGTCCTTCCGGTCAAACCCTGCGATACCTTGGCCGCCACAGCGGCCGAAGGCGTACTATTGGCCGCGAGTCTAGAACCGGCGGGGCGGTTGTCCTATGCCGGAACTGTTCAACGGTGCTGGTGTTTTTTGCCATTCGGGTGATGGGGAGCGAAGCGTTCAGATGCGGGAAAAGGATTCGGTGGCCGCCTACTTCGTGCAGGCGATGATCCATGGGCTGGGGGACAATCCGCAGCGGCGGCGGGCTGCTCTGGAACAGGCAGGTATCGATCCGGCGTTGATCGAACAGCCCGTGTCTCGGGTGCCGGCCAGTGAGTTTGCTGCACTCTGGTTGATCCAGATCCGCGAGCTCGATGACGAGTTCTTCCGGCTCGACTCCCACGGCATGCCGCCGGGCAGCTTCGCCCTGATTTGCCGGGCCCTGATTCAGGAACCCGACCTGCACAAAGCCATGCGCCAGTGCCTGAACAACTTTGCCCTGTTCCTTCGCGATTTTCGCGGCACGCTGACGGTGCGCGGCAAACGTGCGGTCATCAGCCTGGATACCTGCGCGAAAAACGATGATGTTGCGCGTTTTGGCGAAGAAACTTTTCTGGTGCTGATGATCAGCCTGATGTGCTGGCTGGGTGGTCGGCGCATCCCCATCGACCGCGCGGACTTCCGCCATAAGCGCGTGTCCCTCAGCGATGACCGTTTGCTCTGGGGGCCGAACCTGACCTTCGGCGCCGAGCGCACCGAAATCGAATTCGCCAGCCACTACCTGCGCTTGCCTGTGGTCCAGGACCTGGCTTCGCTGAAAGTGTTTCTGCGCACCGCGCCGCAATGGCTGGTGATTCGCTTCCGCAACCAGCATGGGCTCGCGTCGCAAGTCCACCAGCGCTTGCGCAACAGTCACTACAGCCAATGGCCGACCTTGCAGGCCTTTGCTTTGGAACAACATCTGAGCCCCAGCACCTTTCGCCGCAAGCTGGAGCGGGAAGGGTGTTCGTATCAGGAAATCAAGGACGAGGTGCGGCGCGGGGTTGCGTTTGAGCAATTGCGGCAGAGCAAGGCCAGCATCGGTGACATTGCCGAACAGTTGGGGTTTCAGGAGCCGAGTGCATTTCACCGGGCGTTCAAGAAGTGGACGGGGGAGAGTCCGGGGCGTTATCGAGCGCGGTTTTTGGAGCACGTAACGTCGGATCTGGATTGAGTTTTTGTCCAGTTTTTCCTTGTTGAATGTAGGAGGGTTTTTCGCTTGTAGTCCCGCCTGTAGTCCCGAAATCTCTTGTGACTACCGCACTTCAGCAGTGGATGACACAGGCTGTAGAGGTGCTGTATCTATTTGCTCCGGGTCGAATTTTTCAATGGATTGGAAATGGCATGGATAGCTTGGTCAAGGAAGTCATTCCGCTACTGCAGTATTTGCTCCCGGGGTTTTTAGCAACCTGGATCTTTTACTCGCTCACGGCGTTCAAGCGACCCGATACCTTTGGGCAGATAGTCCAGGCGTTGATTTTCACGTTTGTGATTCAGTCGCTGGTAGTCGGTTTGGAGGGGGTGTTGCTATTGACGGGAGAGCGGTTTTTCTCAGTCGGCGTGTGGGACAAGAAATCGGAGGCTTTATGGTCAGCAGTTATTGCGGTGGTGATGGGGGTTCTTTCGTGCCACATCGCGAACAGCGACAAGCTTCATGCGTTACTCAGGAAGCTGAAAGTCACCACCAAAAATTCGTTCCCCAGCGAGTGGTACAGTGCTTTTTTATCGAGACAGGGATTCGTAATACTGCATTTGATCGGAGGGAAGCGTCTGTTTGGTTGGCCAAGCGAATGGCCATCGGAGCCTGCAAACGGACAGTTTGTTCTCGAGTTTCCTCGCTGGATTGATAACCACGACAATCCGTTGCCTGTCAGGGCCAAGGTTATTGTTATTGATGCTTCAAAAGTACAGTGGGTCGAGTTCGCAAAAACAATAGGGTGATCAAATGACGTGCAAGATGCCGACCGTAATGCCGCCTGAACTGAGGCGGTTAATGGAAGAATGGGAAAATGGTGGTCCTCCTCCCCCCGGGCTGGTGATTCCAATCGGGCCTCCACCTTCAAGAAGAGAAGTCGAGAGACCGCGCAAGCGCAACCGATAAACATGCCAGCGGCCCTTTCCCGCGTCACCTCATTGCTCGATCAGGCCAGACGCGCCTTGCTCCTTGTCTGGGCTACTTCTCGCGGGTTGTTTCTGGGCCTGGTGCTGGCGACCCTGATCGCAGGCGTACTCCCGGCATTGGCTGCCTGGCTTGGCCAACGCATCGTCGACGCGGTGGTTTTCGCCATGCAACTGCACGCGCAGCAGGGCAGTGCGCCGTTGTGGCCGGTGGTGCGTTACGTGCTGTTTGAAGCCGGTGTGCTCGCATTGCTGTCCGGGACCCAACGGGCGCTGTCGGTTCAACAATCGCTGTTGCGAGTGCAGTTGGGGCAGAAGGTCAACACGATGATTCTGGAGAAAGCCCAGACGTTGTCGCTGGTGCAGTTCGAGAATTCCGAGTTCTACGACAAGCTGGTGCGGGTCCGGCGCGAGGCGTCGACCCGGCCGTTGGCGCTGGTGATGAAGTCGCTGGGGCTGATCCAGAACCTGATCGTGCTGATCAGTTTTGGCGTGTTGCTGGTGCATTTTTCGCCGTGGGCGCTGGTGTTGTTGGTGGTGGGTGCGTTGCCGGTATTTTTTGCCGAAGCACATTTTTCCGGGGACGCCTTCAGGCTGTTTACCCGTCGTGCGCCGGAGAGTCGGCAACAGAACTATATCGAGACGCTGCTCTCCCACGAGGGCTACATCAAAGAGGTCAAGCTGTTCGGCTTCGCGCCACTGCTGTTGAAGCGTTATCGCGATACGTTCGCGCGTCTTTACGCTGAAGACCGTCGGCTGACCCTGCGCCGCGATGGCTGGGGTTTTGTTCTGGGATTACTGGGTACGGGGGCGTTTTATCTGGCCTACGCGTGGGTGGTGGTCGACACCGTCCACGGCAGCATCACCCTTGGCCAGATGACCATGTACCTGGTGCTGTTCAAGCAGGGGCAGACGGCAGTGAGCAGCAGCTTGAGCGCCATCAGTGGTCTTTACGAAGACGGACTGTATCTGTCCAGCCTCTATGAATACCTGGCTGAGCCCGTGGTGGCCGACTCCGGCAGCCTGACCGTAGGCGCGCTGCCCGGCGATGGTCTGCGTTTCGAAAACGTCGGGTTCAGCTATCCGGGCGCGAGCCGCGCGGCGCTGGAGGGCATCGATCTGCACCTCGTGCCGGGGCACAGCGTGGCGCTGGTGGGGGAGAACGGTTCGGGCAAGACCACGCTGATCAAGCTGCTGACCCGCCTGTACCGTCCTGATCAGGGGCGCATCCTACTGGACGGCAGTGACTTGCAGGCTTGGGACGAAGATGCGCTGCGCCGGCGTATAGGCGTGATTTTTCAGGACTATATTCGCTACCAGTTCTCCGTGGGCGAGAACATCGGTGTCGGCGACACCCTGGCGTTCAGCGATGAGCAGCGTTGGCAAGCCGCTGCCGCCGAGGGCATGGCCGCGCCTTTCATTGAGCGTCTGGATCGCGGCTATGCGACGCAATTGGGCCGCTGGTTCGCCGGCGGCCAGGAACTGTCCGGCGGGCAATGGCAGAAGATTGCCTTGTCCCGTGCCTACATGCGCCGTGACGCCGATATCCTGATTCTGGATGAGCCGACCTCAGCCCTCGATCCGGCGGCGGAAGCGGCGGTGTTCGAGCATTTCAGCGAGCACACCGAAGGCCGCATGACGCTGTTGATTTCCCATCGTTTTTCCAGCGTGCGTAATGCCGACCACATCATCGTGCTGGATCAGGGTGCAATCCTTGAGCGCGGCGATCACGCCAGTCTGGTGGCCGCCGGAGGGCGTTACGCGCAATTGTTCAACTTGCAGGCGCGAGGTTATCGCTAAACGTCAGGAGTCCTGAGAACCGCGAGCCAGTGCCGGCCCGGCCATCTGCGGCGGTTTTGCTTTCATCAGGCCCTCAAGTGCCTGGCGATACTGGGTGCCGCCCAGGCTCATGCTGTTGTTGTGCGTGCCGCCCGGCACCAACAACAGGCGCTTGGGTTCGCTGGCGGCGTTGAACAACTGCTGGCTGAAGCGCGAAGGCATGAATGTATCGGCCAAGCCATGCACGACCAGCAGCGGCATGTCGATGTCGACGATCTTGTCGATGGAATCGAATTTCTGCGACAGCAGCCAGCGCACCGGCAGCCATTTCACCGGCAGGTTACTTTCAGCCACTTGGGCCACGGCATCGCCCAGTGACGTGAACGTGGACTCGATCACCAGACCGCGCACCGGGACGGCGACATGGTTCTTTTTCGCCTGTGCGGCCAGGTCTGACGCGAGGTCGATGGCTACCGCACCGCCGAGGGAATGGCCGTAGATCAGGCGCTTGCTGGCGTCCGGTTGCATCGTTGTGAAGCGTTCCCAGGCGGCTCGCGCGTCTTCATACACACTGGCTTCCGACGGCAGATCGCCTTTGCTCTGACCAAACCCGCGGTAGTCGATCGCCAGGACGGAATAGCCCATGGCGCGCAATTGTTCGATGCGAAACGCCTGGCCGGTGAGGTTCCAGCGCACACCGTGCAAATAGAGGATCGAAGGCGCATCACGACGAGCCGCCGGCCACCACCAGGCATGCAGGTTTTGCCCATCCTTGAAACTGGCGGGCTGGATGTCGAATTCTTGAACGTCCTTCGGCAAACCGCGATACCAGCCCGCCGTTCCCGGCTCGATACGGAACAGCAGCTCGCGCTCGGTGTGCTCAAGCACGCCGCAACTCACCGGCAGGCCGACAATCAGCGCGGCCATGCACAGCAAGGGCAGCCAGCGTCGGCGCAGACGTGTGAGCGGGGAGGAGGGCATCGGATGGTCCGTCGGTAAAAAACTGAAGTCCGGTTTTTAACAGAAGCGTGTCGGCGGAGGGAACATTTTCGACAGCCGTTCACCAACCCTCCTTGTAGGAGCAAGCTTGCTCGCGATGACGGTGGCACATTAAGCAATGCTGTCGACTGACACACCGCTATCGCGAGCAAGCTTGCTCCTACAGAGGGGGCGCCACAATTGCAGATCAATCCACCCGCAACACAATCTTGCCAATGTGCTCGCCACCTTCCATCCGCGCATGCGCCTGTGCCGCCTCGGCCAACGGATAAACCTTGTCGATCATCGGCAGGCAACGCCCGGCAGCGAGCACCGGCCACACGTATTCACGCAACTGCTCGGCAATCGAGGCCTTTTCTTCCACGGTGCGTGGGCGCAGCAACGAGCCCGTCACGATGGCGCGTTTGCTCATGATCGCCAACAGGTCGACGTCCTTGGCGTGGGCGCCGCCGAGAAAGCCCAGCATCACCAGTCGACCTTCCATGCCCAGCGCCGCGATGTTCGAATTCAGGTACGAGCCGCCCATGATATCGAGGATGACATTGACGCCTTTGCCAGCGGTTTTTTCCTGGATGACCTGGGCGAAATCCTGATCGCGATAGTTGATCGCTTCGGCGCCCAACGTACGGATCGCCGCGCACTTTTCCTCACTGCCCGCCGTGGCGAAGGCCTTGACGCCGAATTCGCGACACAGCATCAAGGCGGTCGTGCCGATGCCGCTGGTGCCGCCATGGATCAATGCGCGCTGACCTTTGGCAGCGCCGCCCATGTCAAACAGGTTGGCCCACACGGTGAAGAAGGTTTCCGGGACCGCCGCCGCGTGCACCCAGTCCATGCCTTGAGGAATCGGCAGCGTCTGGCCGGCCGGCGCGACGCAGTATTGTGCGTAACCGCCGCCGTTGGTCAGTGCGCAGACGTTGTCGCCGACGATAAATTCGCTGACACCTTTACCGACCGCCACCACTTCACCGGCCACTTCCAGGCCCGGAATCGGGCTCATGCCGGGTTTCATCGGGTACTTGCCGGCACGTTGAATCACGTCGGGGCGATTGACCCCGGCAGCGTGTACGCGAATCAGCACTTCGCCCGGCCCCGGGGTTGGTACTGACGCCTGGCGTGGCTTTAATACCTGCGGGCCGCCGGGTTCGGTGATTTCGATCAGGGTCATGGTGTGGGGCAGATTCATGTGAGTGTCCTGTCTGGAAATGTTCAGTAAGTGGGACCACATCAAGCCGTCGGTGACTCAGCTCAATACAGGTTGCCGCCGGTCGCGACGATTCAGCAAGCGCATGCCTTGCTCCAGCAGCAGGGCTATGACAATGGCGCCCGCTGCAAGGATGAACAACAGCGCATGATGCCCGCCGCTGGCGTTGAACAACGCCGAATACGCAAACCCGGCAATCGCCTGGAACGTGGCGAACGACACGGTGGCGCGACTCCAGGCAATCTGCTGTTGATGATGGTTCGGGATCAGTTCGTGAACCCGGGCCAATGCCAGTGGCACGATGCCTGGTGGGAACGAGCCGAGGATCACCGCGAGCAAGGCCAGCGCGGTGAAAGCACTTGAAATCGACAGTAAACCGACCGCAACTGCCTGCACCACCAGCACCAGGCGAATGCTCAGCCGTGCGCCCAGTTTGTCAGCCAGAAAACCGTAACTCACCGGCCCGATAATCGCGCCGAGGCCGTACATCACCCAGATAAGAGCGCCAATGTGCGCGCCAGCCCCGAGCCCGCGGGCAACGTAATCCACCAGAAACACCATGGCGGGCACGAGCCCGGCAGCCATGAACGCGTATTGGGCGAACAGCAGGTAAACGTTCGGGTCAGTCGGCATCGTCGAGGGTTCAGCGGACGGTGCCGCGGTGGCCGCGTGCGTGGCTGACGGCCAACCGAACCAACTGGCGACGGTCAGCACCAATGCCAGCGCGCCGAGACCGAACCAGGTGTTCTGCAAACCCAGGCTTAACAGCGGCGGCACAATCGTCCCGGAGCCGGCGATACCCAAACCGATGCCCAGGAAAATCGCACCACTGGCCAGCCCTCGGCGGGACGCCGGCACATGCGGCAGCACGGTCGCGGCCACCAACACCATGATCGCGCCGCCAGCGACGCCCGACAGCAAGCGCCAGCCGAAGAACCAGCTCACCGACAACGGAAAGCCACACGCGAAAAACGACAGCGTCACCGCCAGCATCATCAGGCGCAGGGCGCTTTTGTTGGAGGTCCGACGGGCCAGCGGATGGCCGATCAGCGCGCCAATCAGGTAACCCACCAGATTGGCGGCGCCGAGGTACACCACGTCGCTGGCGGAAAACCAGTGCGCCTGGATCAATGAGGGAATCAACGGCGTGTAGGCGAACCGCGCCAGGCCGATGCTGACAAGGCTGGCGCAGAGGCCGGCGAAAATCGGCAGCCAGATCGCGCTGCGCGGGGTGGTTGATGTGCTGGGCATGGGAGCCGTCCTCCAGGTTTATCTATGGTGCCCAGCTTATCCAGATTCATTGATGCAATAACGCAGCAATTTTGCGTTATGGTGATGCGTATATGCAGCAGTGGAGAAACCTATGAATTGGGATGACGCCAGGGTGTTTTTGGCCGTATGCCGGGAATCGACGTTACGTGGCGCGGCGCGGGTGCTGGGGGTCGATCAGGCCACCGTCGGGAGGCGGATCACAGCACTGGAGAAGTCCTTGAGTGCGACGCTGTTTCTGCGCACTTCGGAGGGATACGCGCTGACAGCCGTCGGTGAAGCGGCGTTGAAAGCCGTGGAGAAAATGGAGCACTCCGCACTGGAGATGCAGCGCCAGATTCAAGGGCTCGACGACCGGCTGACCGGTATCGTTCGGGTCAGCACCACGGACTCCATGGCCATCGACTTCCTGATCCCGGCGATTGCCCGCTTGCATGCACAGCACCCCGACGTGCGCGTGCAACTGGACGCTTCGACGCAGATTCTGAGCCTGTCGAAACGCGAAGCCGACATCGCCGTGCGCAACACCCGGCCAGACAACCCGGACCTGATCGCCCGGCGCATCGCGCGTTGGCCGGTGGGCCTGTTTGCCTCCCGGGAGTATGTGGACACCCACGGTGTGCCGGCACCGGGTTCGGCGTTCGAGGGGCATGATCTGGTGGTGTATCAGCCGTATTTGCAGAACAACAAAGACATCACGCTGGTCTCGGAACCGTTGGGGCGCGGGCGCATCGTTTCGAGCCTGAGCTCCAGTCTGCTGGTGCGCCGGGCGATTGCCGCGGGCATCGGGCTGGGGGAAATTCCGGTGTACATGGGGGAGCGCGACGGGCTGGTCAGGCTATGGCCGGAACGCACACGACCGGTGCCGTATGACATATGGCTGGTGACGCACGAGGACTTGCGGCATACCGCGAGGGTGCGGGTGGTGATCGATGAGATTGTGGCGGGGTTTGCGGGGACAGGGGAGTGACGGCTGAAAGATCGCCACCTCGCTGCGCTCGATAGCTCCTACAGGGATTTGCGTGTACCTGTAGGAGCTGTCGAGCGCAGCGAGGTGGCGATTACTTCACACCGGATTACGGCATTTCAGGCAATTCCTGAGGACGCAGGTCAAACACCAGCACTTCGGCATCCACGCCGTTGCTCAGGGTCAGCAACTGTTCATCGCGAACCCGCACGCCATCGCCTTCCTGCAATTGCAGGCCGTTGAGTTCGACGCTGCCGCGCGCCACATGCACGTAGGCATAACGATTGGCGGCCAGTTCCAGCGTGGCACTTTCCTTGCCATCGATCAGGCCGGCATACACCCGCGCATCCTGGCGCACCTTCAGCGAACCGTTTTTCCCCTCGGGGGAGATGATCAGTTGCAGACGCCCGCGTTTCTTCTGTGTATTGAAATGCTCTTGCTGATAGCGCGGTTTGGCGCCGCTGACGTCCGGCACGATCCAGATTTGCAGGAAGTGCACGCCACGGGTCGCCGAGTGGTTGTACTCGCTGTGTGCCACGCCGCTGCCGGCACTCATCAGTTGCACGTCACCGGGGCGGATCACCGAACCGGTGCCCAGGGTGTCCTTGTGTTCCAGGGCACCTTCAAGCACGTAGGAGAAAATCTCCATGTCACGGTGCGGGTGCTGGCCAAAGCCTTTGCCGGCCGCGACGCGGTCATCGTTGATCACCAGCAGGTCGGAAAAACCCTGCTCTTTCGGGTTGCGGTAGTTGGCGAAGGAAAAGGTATGGAACGACTTCAACCAACCATGATTGGCCAAGCCGCGATCGGAAGCTTTGCGAAGGGTCAGCATGATGAAATCTCCTGTGGGGACGTTGATTCGTCCGAGTGAGGAGAAGGTTAATGTTTATCCTGTGGTGCAATAAGTAGATGGAAATTGAAATACTGTCTCATGTAGGTTGACAATAATAAGCAGACTGATCCCCCCGCACTTGGCCATAATGCACAGCACAGTCTTCATGCCGTACACGTAACCCTGTAGGAGCCGGCTTGCTGGCGATAGCGTCCGTTCAGACAATAATCATGTCGACTGACCCACCGCTATCGCCAGCAAGCCGGCTCCTACAGGGGGTACATGTTTGGCCAGTATTCTTTTTTGATTTCAGTGATTTTGAACCCATGAAAACCGTGGCAATGGTGCTGTTCCCTGATTTTCTCCTGCTCGACATGGCCGGGCCCATGGAGGTGTTTTCCATCGCCAATCGTTATCTGGAACCGGCCGAGCGTTACGTGTTGTCGACCATCGGCACCGAGCACGGCGCGTTGCGTGCCTCCAATGGTGTCAGCGTGCAGGCCGATGTGCATATCGATCAGGCGGATCAGGCGTATGACCTGTTGCTGGTGCCGGGCGGCCCCGGGGCCTACAACGAAAAACACCCGCCGTTGCTCGGCTGGCTCAAAGGTGCGGTTAAGCGGGCCGGACGTTATGGCTCGATCTGCACAGGCGCATTCGTGCTTGGGCATGCCGGTCTGATTGACGGCTACCGTGTCACCACCCACTGGCATTACACCGAACGGCTGATCAAGGGGTTCCCGAAGGCGACGGTGGAGACCGATCAGATCTTTGTTCAGGACCGCAACCTGATCACCTCCGGTGGCGTCACCGCCGGCATTGACCTGGCGCTCGCGGTGGTTGCCGAAGACCATGGCAAGAAAGTCGCCCAGGACGTGGCCAAGGTGTTGCTGGTGGTGATGAAACGTCAGGGCGGCCAGGCGCAATTCAGTCCGTTGATGGCGACGGTGGCCCCTCACGAAACGCCGGTGACGCGCGTGCAGAACTATGTGCTCGACCACCTCGACGAAGCCTTCAGCATCGAGCGCATGGCCGGCCTGGCCACCATGAGTCCACGTCATTTCGCCAGGGTGTTCGCCCGGGAAGTGAACATGACGCCGATGGAATTTCTCCAGAGCGCACGTATCGACTGTGCGAGAAATCTGTTGGAAACCAGTGACTTGCCGCTCAAGACCGTGGCTTTCAAAAGTGGTTTCGGCAGTGTGCGGCACATGCGGTTTCTGTTCAGTGAAAAACTCGGGTTGACCCCGTCCCAGTACCGCGAACAGTTCAGCTAGTGCCTTTTTGTCCGTTTTGCGCACCGTGATGACCGTGACGCTCCCATCGTGGTCGTTGTTCCGTCACCGAGGCCTGCGAAGATACCCGTGAACTCTTTGTAATGGAGGCGCGAGCCTGGCGCGCAATGGAAATGACAATCCGTTGAGCCGCTTAGGGTTTGCGCACGTGGACCTGCATGAACAGCGTCAGTGATTTGAACAACGAAGCGGTGCTGCGATTCGGCCCTTATGCGTTTCACCTGCGGCAACGGCTGATCCTCGATGGGGACCGGTCGCTGCGCATGGGCGGGCGGGCCCTGGATATCTTGCAGGTGCTGGTCCAGCGTGCGGGCAACGTGGTCAGCAAGGACGAGCTCATCGCACTCGTCTGGCCGACTTCGGTGGTCGAGGAGATCAACCTGCGCGTGCACATCGCCGCGCTGCGTCGCGCATTGGGCGACGGGCAGGACGGGCAGCGCTACATCGTCAACATTCCCCAGCGCGGTTATAGCTTTATCGCGCCCGTGCAGCGGGTGCCGGCGAGTACGCTGGCCTCGATCGAAACCGTTCAGAAACCTCAACACAACCTGCCCGCGCGCCTGTCGCCGGTGATCGGGCGCGATTCGCTGGTCGGCAGTCTGGTCCGCCAGTTACCGGTTCGGCGCCTCATGACCCTGACCGGTCCCGGCGGCATCGGCAAGACCACCGTGGCGTTGCGGGTGGCCGAACTGCTCTTGCAGCATTACCAGGATGGGGTCTGGCTGGTGGATCTGGCGGTGATCGATGACCCTGCGCAGGTGGTCGATCATCTGACCCGGGCGCTTGAGCTGGGCGTCGGAACCACCCTGGAGACATGGGCGCAACGTCATGCGTTATTGGTGCTCGACAACTGCGAGCACCTGCTCGAACGCTGCCGGACACTGGTCGAGGACCTGCTGATGGCGGCGCCACGCCTGTCGATCCTGGTGACCAGTCGCGAGCCGCTCCAGGCGCAGGGGGAAACGGTCCAGCGTTTGCCGCCACTGGCGGTGCCTCCGGCTTCGGCGTTGCACAGTGTGGCTGAAGCGATGGGCTATTCGGCGGTGCAACTGTTCGTCAGCCGTGCCCGTGCTCGTCAGCAAGGCTTTGTGCTGCGCGAACAAGACCTCAAGGTCGTGCGCGAAATCTGTCGCCGGCTCGATGGTCTGCCCCTGGCCATCGAACTGGCGGCGGCGCAGATTGATGCGTTGGCGCTGGTGGGCCTGCAAGCTCAACTGGACAACTGTTTTCAGCTGCTGACCCAGGGCCGGCGCACCGCCGTGCCCCGGCATCAAACCTTGAAAGCGGCGCTGGACTGGAGCTATGAGCAACTGAGCCCGCTGGAGCAAACCGTGTTGCAGCGTCTGTCGGTGTTCAAGATGGCCTTTACGCTGGATACCGCCATTGGCGTGATCAGTTGCGCGGCATTGCTGCCTGCCCGCTTGATTGAAGGGGTGGAAAGTCTGGCGCTCAAATCGTTGCTATCGCTGGAGCAGGGCGGCGGACTGGCCCGCTACCGTTTCCTCAACACCACCCGCACCTACGCCCTGGAGAAACTCGAGGGCAGCGGTGAATTGCGCACCGTTGAAATGCGTTACGCCCGCTACATCAGCCGGGCGCGGTGGGTATCAAGCGGGCACGTGGCGCTGCAACTCGTCGAGTAAACGGCGGACTTTCGTCAGGTCCGGCGTGGCAAAACCTTCGGTGAACCGGTTGTAGATCGGTGCCAGCAGCGTATGGGCTTGCCGGTGCCGGCCCTGACGCTGCCAAAGCTGTGCCAGTGAGGTAGCGCTGCGCAGTTCCCAGGCCAGGGCGCCCTGATGGTTGGCGACGTTCAAGGCCCTGATCAGCAAGGCCTCGGCCGCGTCGGTGTTCAACGGGCACTCTTGCGCCAGAAGCGCCTCAGCCCTGGCTCGCAGGATCTCCGCCGTGTTCCAGCCCGCCATGCCGGTATCTGCCCGTTGTGACAAGTCGTCATCGACGAAACCGGTGTCCAGCGTCACCATGATGTCCTTGATCAACCCCTCGCCCGGCAGAAGGGAGGAGCGCAGCTCGGTGTGGTCGATCACCTGTGCGTAGTGCATGGCCCAGGTGTAGAACAGCAGCACCGAGTGCTTTTGCGCTTGTTCCAGCAGCAGTCGCAAGAGTTCGCGCGCGGTGCGGGTGTCGCCGTTGTAGTGGGCGATCAGGCAACCGGCCAGCGCCAGGGTGTAGCAGATGGACGTGCCATGGTTGATCTGCATCGCGATGTCCAGCGCTTGCCGGGCGGTGCGCCACGCCTGTTCCGGCCGGCCTTGCAGCCAGAGGATACGCGCCAGAATGGTCAGGGCGGCGACGCTCTGGTCGTACTGCACGCCAAAACCGTGGGTGAAGCGGTTGAGGTGGCCGCTCTGGGCCATGCGCTGCAGCACCTCTTCGGCATTCACCCGCGCCTGTTCCTGATTCCCGGCAAAGTGCAGCGCCAGCACCCGCAAACGGTGGGTGCTGAGGGACAACACTTCATCGCCGTGCAGCCCCAACCGGTCGAACTGCTGGCTCTGCTCCAGGGCCATTTGATAGTTGGCACAGCAGAGGTTGACCGCCATGTGCCCGGACACCGCACGTAACTGACCGGCCACGTCGTTGCAGTGCCTGGCCAGCGTTCTGGCGCTGACGAAGGCCTCGACGGTTTCCGCCGTGCCGCCCTGGGTGTGGTAGCAGGCGCTGCCGAGGGCCAGTTTGAGGGCCATTTTCAGCCGGGGGCAGGGCTCGGGTGCGGCATCCAGCAGGGCCAGCGCCTTGCGCACATACACGCCGTGCTCCTTGAGCAGCGACATTTCCTGCCAGAGCGGCGTCGATGTCGCGGTCAGGCGGATCGCCAACGTCTGCGGCCCTTGTGCGTCCAAGCCCCAATCGAGGGCTGCGCGAATATCTTCCAGACTGCGTGCATAACGCTCGATCCACGTCGCCGTCGCGATCAGCTCCCAGTCCTGCTGAGCCTGATGCATCAAGGCCAGGCAACGCTCGGCGTGGCGTTCGCGGGTGCCCGGCAGGTCGGCGGCCTGGTCGAGTTTTTCCAGGGCGTAGCTGCGCGTAGTGTCGAGCAGGCGGTAGAACACTTCTTCGTCGCCGACCTCGACGTTCAGCAGCGACTTGGCCACCAGTTGTGTGATCGAGCCAAACACCTCACAGGGTTCGATATGTTCGCCGACGATCACTGCCGCTGCCGATTCCAGGGTGAAGCCGCCTCTGAACACGCTCAGTCGGCGCAGGCAGGTTTGCTCACAGGCACTCAGCAGTTCGAAACTCCAGTCCAGCGTGGCGCGCAAGGTTTGATGGCGACCCAAGGTGGTCTGGCAGCCTTGGGTGAGCAGGCGAAAACTGCCTTGCAGTTGCGTGAGCAAGCCGCCCACGCCGAGGCCGCCGACTTGCGCCGCCGCCAGTTCAATCGCCAGGGGAATACCGTCCAGGCGCCGGCAGATTTCAATCGCCAGCGGCAGCTCGTCATCGCTCAGTTCAAAACTGTCGTGGCTGGCCATCGCCCGTTCGACAAACAACTGCAAGGCCGAAAAGCTCAGGGCCTGCGCGCGGTCGAGCACGGCAATGGGCGGCGGGCAGTCCAGTGACTCAAGACGCTGAACGAACTCGCCTTCGGCCCGCAGGCTCTCGCGGCTGGTGGTCAGGATGTGCACGTCGGGCGCGGCGCGCAAGATGCTTTCGCTCAACACGGCGATGGCGTCGAGCAGGTGTTCGCAGTTGTCGATCACCAGCAGCATCTGCCGGTCGCGCAAAAATGCGGGGAGGCCGCTCATCGGGTCGGTGTCATGCAACGACAGTTCAAGCAGCGTCGCCAGATGCGCGCTGATCATCGATGGATCGTTGATCGGTGCCAGGTCCAGCAGACGAATGCCATCGCGGTAGCGCCCGATCAATTGTTCGGCAACGCGCAGGGCCACGGTGGTTTTGCCGATGCCGCCGGGACCTATCAGCGTAATGAAGCGCTGGCGTGACAACTGGACCACCAGGCTGTCGACGAGGGACTGGCGACCGATCATGCGCGTGCGCCGCACGGGCAGGTTGTGGCCGTTCGGTGCGGGGGCTTCATTCGCCGGATGTTGCTCGATGTGCTCCAAAGAGAACGGCGCGACAAAGCTGTAGCCGCGCTGGGCCACGGTGATGATGTAGCGCTGGCCGTTCTGGCCGTCGCCGAGGGCTTTGCGCAACGCCGCCATGTGCACCCGCAGGTTGATGTCTTCGACAACGCTTTTGGGCCAGACCCCGGCGATCAGTTCCTGTTTGCTGACCACATTTCCGGCGTGTTCCAGAAGGATCAACAGAATATCCATGGCACGCCGACCCAGGCGCAGGGGCTGGTCGGCCTCCATCACCAGGCGTTGTCCGGGATAGATCCGGTAAGGGCCGAAATGGATGGCCTGTTCGGGGGAAAGGGTCAACGGGTCACTCCTGCTTGCAGCCGTCTGGTACGCGGTTACCGAGCATATTCGTCAGGTTTGTTCATTCGCGCAATGCGCTGGCCAACTGACTGCCGGGTGTTCACTTGGACTGCCGGTTTGCGATCCTCCCTGTTTTTTGCGTTTTTGCTGGGCGTGGCGCTCGTGTAGAAGGCGCCGGGGCTTTTGGCGCACCAGGGAAAATTAACAACGTTTAACTCGTCCTGCGTCCGGTCTACGCCCAAAACTCCAGCACCGCAACTGCTCAAACTGTAGGAGCCGGCTTGCTGGCGATTGCGGTATTTCAGCCGAAGTTGTCGGCGATGGGTACATCGCAATCGCCAGCAAGCCGGCTCCTACAGGGGGGCCGTGTTGTGAAAAGGGATTTATTTGTCATGAGGACGCCGGAATGAGCAACGTGGTGGTGGTCTATCACAGTGGCTACGGGCACACACGGGTCATGGCCGAAGCCGTGGCCCAAGGTGTGGAGCGGCACCTGGGCAGTACCTGCCAGCTGATTTCGGTCGAGGACGTGGACCAGCACTGGGACCGTTTGCACAACGCCGACGCGATCATCTTCGGTGCGCCGACCTACATGGGCAGCGCCTCGGCACGCTTCAAGGGGTTCATGGAAGCCACGGCGGCGTTCTACCTGACCCAACCCTGGCGCGACAAACTCGCGGCGGGCTTCACCAATTCCGGCTGCCTGTGTGGCGACAAACTCAACACCTTGCTGCAGATGGCGGTGTTCGCCGCGCAGCATTCGATGATCTGGGTCGGCCTCGACCTGCTGCCGGCACGCTCCGGCACCGGCGTGTTCGACGGGCAGCTCAATCGCCTCGGCAGTTCGCTGGGCGCCATGGCGCAGTCGAATGTCGAACAGTCCCCCGAATTCGCACCGCCCCCGGAAGATCGCTGCACCGCCGCGCACCTGGGCGAACGCGTGGCGCGGCTGGCTGAACGCCTGAGCCACTCACCGGTTTGAATCACCCCAACCCTCCTGAGGAAACATCGCATGAGCACGTTCACCACCCGAGACGGCACCGAGATTTATTACAAGGATTGGGGCACCGGCCAGCCCATCGTCTTCAGCCACGGTTGGCCGCTGAACGCCGACAGCTGGGAATCGCAGATGATCTTCCTCGCCTCCAAAGGCTACCGGGTGATCGCCCACGACCGTCGTGGCCACGGCCGCTCCAGTCAGCCGTGGACCGGCAACGACATGGACACCTACGCCGATGACCTGGCGCAGTTGATCGAACGGCTCGACCTGAAAGACGCCGTGCTGTTCGGTTTCTCCACCGGCGGTGGTGAAGTGGCGCGCTACATCGGTCGCCACGGCACCGGGCGCGTGGCCAAGGCCGGGCTGATTTCAGCGGTGCCGCCCCTGATGCTCAAGGCCGAAGCCAACCCCGGTGGCCTGCCGATCGAGGTGTTTGACGGTATTCGTCAGGCGTCCCTGGTCGACCGTTCGCAGCTGTACATCGACCTCGCCAGCGGTCCGTTCTTCGGCTTCAACAAACCGGACGCCAAACCGTCGCAAGGCATGATCGACTGGTTCTGGATGCAGGGCATGACCTCCGGCCACAAGAACGCTTATGACTGCATCAAGGCGTTCTCCGAAACCGACTTTACCGAAGACCTGAAGAAATTCGACATCCCCACGCTGGTGGTGCACGGCGACGCGGACCAGGTGGTGCCGATCGAGGCCGCCGGCATTGCTTCGGCAAAACTGGTCAAGGGGTCTACGCTGAAGGTCTACCCCGGCGCGCCCCATGGCCTGACTGATACCCACAAGGATCAGCTCAACGCTGATCTGCTGGCGTTCCTCAAGGGTTGATGTGCCCACGGCGCGGGCGTAGATCCGCGCCGTTCTCGCTCCTGATGAGCCGAATCCTTCGAGAACCTGACCATGAAAAAGCTGACCAACGCCACCGGGGCACCGGTGGCCGACAACTTCAATATCCAGACCGCCGGCCCCCGTGGACCGGCGCTCTTGCAAGACATCTGGTTGCTGGAAAAACTCGCCCACTTCGACCGCGAACTGATCCCGGAACGGCGCATGCACGCCAAGGGTGCGGGCGCCTACGGCACCTTCACCGTCACCCATGACATCACCCGTTATACAAAAGCCAGCATCTTCAGCTCGGTGGGCAAGGAAACGCCGCTGTTCGTGCGTTTTTCCTCGGTGGCCGGCGAACGCGGCGCGGCGGATGCCGAGCGTGATATCCGTGGCTTCGCGGTGAAGTTCTACACCGACGAAGGCAACTGGGACATTGTCGGCAACAACACGCCGGTGTTTTTCTTCCGCGACCCGCTGCGTTTCTCCGACCTCAACCACGTGGTCAAGCGCGACCCGCGCACCGGTCTGCGCAACGCCACCAGCAACTGGGACTTCTGGACCCTGCTGCCCGAGGCGCTGCACCAGGTGACCATCGTGATGAGCGATCGCGGGATTCCCACCAGCTTCCGTCACATGCACGGCTTCGGCAGTCACACCTTCAGCCTGATCGACCGCGACAACAAACGGGTGTGGGTGAAGTTTCATTTTGTCTGCCAGCAAGGCATCGAAAACCTCTCGGACGCCGAGGCCGAAGCGGTGGTCGGCAAGGACCGCGAAAGCAATCTGCGCGACCTTTACGAAGTCATCGAGCAGGGCAACTTCCCGCGCTGGAAATTGTGCATTCAGGTGATGGAGGAAGAACAGGCGCTCAACTATCGGCATAACCCGTTCGACTTGACCAAGGTCTGGCCACACGCTGAATTCCCGCTGATTGAAGTGGGCGTCATGGAGCTCAATCGCAACGCCGAAAACCACTTTGCCGAAATCGAACAGGCAGCGTTTTCGCCGGCCAACGTGGTGCCGGGCGTGAGTTTTTCACCGGACCGCATGCTCCAGGCGCGGCTGTTTTCCTATGGTGATGCTCAGCGTTATCGCCTCGGCGTGAACTTCAACCACATCCCGGTCAACGCGCCACGCTGCCCGGCACACAGCTACCACCGCGACGGCGCCATGCGCACCGACGGCAACCTCGGCGGTACCGCCAGTTACTTCCCGAACAGTGTCGGTGAATGGCAGGACTCACCGGAACTGGCCGAGCCGCCGCTGCCGCTGGAAGGCTTTGCGCAGCATTATGATCATCGGTTGGAAGAGGATCATTACGAACAGCCGGGTAACCTGTTTCGACTGCTCGATCCGGCGCGCAAGCAGTTGCTGTTCGACAACACCGCACGCGCCATGAACGGCGTGCCGCAGGCAATCCGCCAGCGTCATATCGACAACTGCACCAAGGCCGATCCGGCGTACGGATTTGGCGTGGCCGAGGCGTTGGAGCGGTTGGTGCCGTTAGGGTAAAAGGCAGCAGGCTTGCGGGCGATGGCGCCCATGAAATCGCCATCGCCGGCAAGCCGGGCTCCTACAGGTTTTGTGTCGACCCTCAATCCCCGAACACCCCATAATCCTTGTAGGAGCCGGCTTGCCGGCGATGGCGCCCGCAAAATCGCCATCGCCAGCAAGCCAGGCTCCTACAGATTTTGCGTCGATCCTCAATCCCCGAACACCTCCACAGTCCCTGTAGGAGCCGGCTTGCTGGCGATGGCGCCCATGAAATCGCCATCGCCAGCAAGCCAGGCTCCTACAGGTTTTGTGTCGACCCTCAATCCCCGAACACCCCCACAATCCTTGTAGGAGCCGGCTTGCCGGCGATGGCGCCCGCAAAATCGCCATCGCCGGCAAGCCGGGCTCCTACAAGGATGTGCGTGGAAGCGCGCGCATGGCTCGGCAGCGCCAGGCGAAAGGGTTGATGCCTTCGCTGCGGGTGAAGATGTGGCAGAAGTGCGCCTGATCGCAGAAGCCGCATTCGAGGCTGATTTGCGTGAGGCTCAGGTCGGTGTTCTGGATCAGTTGCTTGGCCCGGGCGATGCGTTGGTGGCGAATCCAGTCTTGCGGCGAGAGGCCGGTGCTGCACTTGAATGCACGGGAGAAATGACTGCGCGAGAGGGCGCAGGCGCGTGCCAGTTCGGTCACTTCGACGGTTTCACCGAGGCGTTCGAGGATCAGTTGCTTGACCAGGCTTTCGCGCCACGGGGTCAGGCCGCCGGTGGTTTTCTTTCGCGTTTCAGTGGCAGTCGCGCGAGCGACGTTTTGCTGAGAATGAGCCATGACAAATGTCCGTTTCGGTGAGCTTCATTCTTGGTCGCGGGGCTCTGGCAGGCGAGTTAAACGTTGTTAATTTCGCCGATGCGCAGTGGTGGCCAACAGCGCTGACTCAGCACATGGCTGCAATTTTTGCGGTGCCGGGCGAGGCATGATCGACGTCTTGTGGCGGGCCTGTGCATGGCCGCTCTTCTGACTTGATCAAGGGTGACGGCATGAAACATTCTCTGGTTGGCGCGTTGGGCCTCGCGGTGGCGTTGGCGTCCGGAATCTCCTCGGCTCAGGCACCGGCACAGGTCGGCACCCAGGTGCCGGGCTACTTCCGCCTGGCGGTGGGCGACTTTGAGGTGACGGCGCTGTTCGACGGCTACAACGACCTGTCGCCCAAACTGCTCCAGGGCCTGACCCAAAGCCAGATCCGCGCACTGCTGGCCCGTCGCTCGATTGAAACGCCGGGGGTGCAGACTGCGTTCAACGCCTTCCTGATCAACACCGGCAAGCAATTGATCCTGGTGGATACCGGCGCCGGTCAATGCATCGGTGCGACGGCGGGCATGCTCTCGGACAACATGAAAGCCGCCGGTTACGAGCCTTCGCAGGTCGACACGATTCTGTTGACCCACCTGCACCTGGACCATGTGTGCGGATTGGTCGATGGCCAGCAGAAACCGGTTTTTGCCAACGCCACGGTCTACGCCGCGAAGGCCGAAGCCGATTACTGGCTTGATCCTCAGGCGCTGGCCAAAGCTCCCGAGGGCGCCAAGCCGTATTTCAAAATCGCCCAGGACTCCACCGCGCCGTACGTCACGGCGGGACGTTTCAAGACGTTCGACGCCGGTCAGTCGCCTGTGCCGGGGGTCGAGGCCACGCTGGAAGCCGGGCACACGCCGGGCAGCACGACGTACCGCTTCACCTCTCAAGGGCAGAGCATTTTGTTCATGGGCGATCTGGTGCATAACCTCGCGGTGCAGTTCTTGCACCCGGAAGTCTCGATCGGCTTTGACGTCAACAGTCAGCAAGCGATCAAAAGCCGCGCCAAGGTGTTCAGCGATGCAGCCGCCGGTAAAACCTGGGTGACGGCAGCGCATTTGCCGTTTCCGGGCATTGGCCATATCGGCGCAGAGGGTAAGCATTTTCAATGGGTGCCGGTCGAATACGGTCCTTATAAACGTGCGGCGAAAGTGCCGCTGATCGAGTAAAGTCCGACGCATTCACAAGGGAGCCGTGCCAATGAACCGTAACGATCTGCGCCGCGTCGACATGAACCTGTTGGTGATTTTCGAGGCCTTGATGTTCGAGAGGAACCTGACCCGGGTGGCTGAAAAATTGTTCATGGGCCAACCGGCGGTGAGTGCGGCGCTGGGGCGGTTACGGGATCTGTTTGACGATCCGTTGCTGTTGCGTAATGGCCGCGGCATGGAGCCGACAACGCGGGCGCTGGCGATTCTCAAGGAATTGCAGCCGGCGATGGATGTGATTTCCGGGGCGGTCAGCCGGGCGAAAGAATTTGATCCAGCGAGCAGCTGCGATGTGTTCCGCATTGGTTTGTCGGACGACGCCGAATTCGGTTTGTTTCCGCCGTTGTTGCGGCAATTGCAGGAAGAGGCGCCGGGGATTGTTGTGGTGGTGCGGCGTGCGAACTATTTGCTGATGCCGGCATTGCTGGCTTCGGGAGAGATCTCTGTGGGGGTGAGTTACACCACGGATTTGCCCGCGAATGCGAAGTGCAAGAAATTGCGCGACATCCCCTGCAAGGTGCTGCGTGGGGACAAGCGACCGGGGCTGCTGACGCTGGATGAATACTGCGAGCGACCGCATGCGATGGTGTCTTTTTCCGGTGATCTGAGCGGCAATATCGATATGGATCTGGCCAAGGTTGGCCGCAGTCGTCGGGTGGTGTTGGGTGTTCCGCAGTTCAGTGGGTTGCGTGCGTTGCTGGCCGGCACGGAGATGATTGCGACGGTGCCGGATTATGCGGCGTGTGCGCTGGTTGAGGGGTGTGCGTTGCGGGCTGAGGATCCACCGTTTCCCATTGATGCTGCGCAGCTTTCGATGGCTTGGAGTGGGGTGCATGACAATGATCCGGCGGAGCGGTGGTTGCGGTCGCGGATCAGTGAGTTTATGTCCAGGCCTTTGCCTGTATCGGGTTGAACGTGGCGGCCTTTGGGCCGACCATTTTCTTTTGGGTGTACATATCCATTGCTGCGGTAACGGCCGCCTATGGTTTCGCCCTTACGGCGACTCACTTTTGCAGACGCCCAAAAGTAAGCAAAACGCTTCGCCCCAGCGTCCGGCCCCTCGCTAAGGCTCGGTGTTCCCTCGCTCCGGTCCTGCTCCGTGGGCCCGCCGCCATCGGCCATCCCTGGCCGGGGGCGGCTAGCCCGGCATCCATGCCGGGCTGCCCACTGCGCAGAACCTCCACTCGGCCTCCCGAAGGGGCGGGCAGATCAAAATCAAAAGCTGAAGGCGAGCTAACGCTCGGCCTGATGAGTGGTGAAAAGCGAAATCAAACGCGATTCCCTGTAGGAGCCGGCTTGCCGGCGAAAAGCGTTTGGACAACGCGTTCATTCAGACGGCCCGCGTTATCGTTGACGTCCATCGCCAGCAAGCTGGCTCCTACAGGGGAAATGCAGATGCGTTTGGATAAATACGATCAACTGTAGGAGCCGGCTTGCTGCGGGCGGCGTTCCGACGATGGCGGCCTCAAGAACACAGCACTATCCGAAATTTTTCGCCAGCAAGCCGGCTCCTACAGTTGATCGGTGTACAACGGGGACCTTGTAGGAGTGAGCCTGCTCGCGATGGCGGCCTGAAGCACACTGCACTTTCCAAAATCTTTCGCCAGCAAGCCGGCTCCAGCTGGGGTTGTGTGATGCTGTGAAAAAGAGCACGTACATTCAATTTTCCCCGCCCCCACACCGGCACTATCGAATGAGGTCCCGGCGCTTTGACGCCGATGGTTTTTCATTTGTGCAGGTAGTCCATGAACGCTTCGCAATGGGATGAACGGGCCCAGGATATCGGGCTGTTTTTTTTGCGGGTCAGCGGTGGTTTGTTTCTGCTGTGGGTGCACGGTTTGCCCAAGCTGCTTAACTACAACGCTCAACTGCAAGTCATCGAAGACCCTTTCCACCTGGGCGCGAATGTCACGCTGATGCTGGCGATTTTCGCCGAGGTGCTGTGCCCGCTGCTGATCATTGCCGGGGTGTTGGTGCGCCTGGCGTGCCTGCCGGTTTTGTCTGTGTTGTGGATCGCGCTGCTGGTTGTGCACCCGCAATGGAGCCTCGAGGAAGGGCAGTTCGGTTGGCTGCTGTTGATTCTGTTCACCAGCCTTTTTATCGCCGGGCCGGGACGGCTGGCGCTCAATGTCCGATTCGCCGGAGCTTTGCGTTATGCCTGAATCCAATCGTTTCGAGGAAGTCGTGACCCTGGTCATCAAGCACCGGGTCAAAGCCGGTTTTGAAGTGCCCTACGAAGCCTGGTTGCGCAACATCGTCAGCATCGCCGGGCAGCAGGAAGGGCACTTGGGGGTGGATGTGATGCGCGGCAAGAGCGCCGGCCTCGACATGTACACCTGCGTGCTGCGCTTTTGCTCCACCGACGCGATGCAGCACTGGCTCGATTCGCCACAACGGCTGGAACTGGTCAACGAAGCCACGCCGATGCTCGCCGATGGCGACCAGACCGAGGTCAACCCGGTCAAGGAATTCTGGTTCGCGCCGCAGGCTGAAACCGGTTCGCCGCCGCCGCGCTGGAAGCAGGCCGTGGTGACGTTGCTGGTGATTCTGCCGCACACCTTGCTGGTGCCGCTGATCTGGGGCCCGCTGTTGCGGCTTAACGCGTTCCTGTCCAATTACGTGGTCGCCACGTTCCTGATCACGCTGACCATCGTCGTTTCGGTGGTGTACCTGTTCATGCCGATGGCGACGCGTTTGTTCGCGCCTTGGCTGTCCCCCTCCACTCAGCCCAAGGAAACGCGATGAACGCCGACCTGATTTTGTTCAATGGCCAATTTCATACCGTTGACCGTGAAAACCCACGCGCCAGTGCCGTCGCCATCAGCGATGGCCGCTTCGTCGCGGTCGGCACTGACGCCGAAGCCATGGCCCTGCGCGGCTCCGGCACCCAGGTCATCGACCTCAAGGGCCGCTGCGTCATCCCCGGCCTTAACGACTCGCACTTGCACCTGATCCGTGGCGGTTTGAACTACAACCTCGAACTGCGCTGGGAAGGTGTGCCGTCGCTGGCCGACGCCCTGCGCATGCTCAAGGATCAGGCCGACCGCACGCCAACGCCGCAATGGGTGCGCGTGGTCGGTGGCTGGAACGAATTCCAGTTTGCTGAAAAGCGCATGCCGACCCTCGAGGAACTCAACCAGGCGGCGCCGGATACGCCGGTATTTGTCCTGCATCTATATGACCGCGCTCTGCTCAACCGCGCCGCGTTGCGCGTGGCCGGTTACACCCGCAACACGCCGAATCCGCCGGGTGGCGAGATTGTGCGCGATGCCAACGGTGAGCCGACCGGCATGCTGGTCGCGCGCCCGAACGCGATGATTTTGTACTCGACACTGGCCAAGGGGCCGAAGTTGCCGCTGGAGTATCAGGTCAACTCGACCCGCCAGTTCATGCGCGAACTCAACCGTCTCGGCCTGACCAGCGCCATCGATGCCGGCGGTGGTTTCCAGAATTATCCGGATGATTACCAGGTGATCGAGCAGTTGGCCAAGGACCAGCAACTGACCGTCCGCATCGCCTACAACCTGTTCACCCAGAAGCCGAAAGAAGAGCTGGCCGATTTCAAGAACTGGACCAGCAGCGTGACCCTGCATCAGGGCGATGATTTCCTGCGACACAACGGCGCCGGGGAAATGCTGGTGTTCTCGGCGGCGGATTTCGAGGACTTCCTCGAACCGCGTCCCGACCTGCCGCAAACCATGGAAGACGAGCTGGAACCGGTGGTCCGCCACCTCGTCGAGCAGCGCTGGCCGTTCCGTTTGCACGCCACCTACAACGAATCCATCAGCCGCATGCTCGACGTGTTCGAGAAGGTTAACCGCGACATCCCGTTCAATGGTTTGCCGTGGTTTTTCGATCACGCCGAAACCATCACGCCGCAGAACATCGAGCGGGTGAGGGCGCTGGGCGGTGGTATCGCGATTCAGGATCGCATGGCGTTTCAGGGCGAGTATTTCGTCGAGCGTTACGGCGCCAAGGCTGCCGAAGCGACGCCGCCGATCAAGCGCATGCTGGCCGAAGGTGTACCGGTTGGCGCGGGTACCGATGCGACGCGGGTGTCCAGCTACAACCCATGGACTTCGCTGTACTGGATGGTCAGCGGCCGCACCGTCGGTGGCCTGGAGCTGCACGCCGAGGGGCTGTCCCGGCAGACTGCGCTGGAGCTGTTCACCCACGGCAGCGCCTGGTTCTCTTCCGAGCAGGGCAAGAAAGGCATGATCAAAGTCGGCCAACTGGCTGACGTCGCAGCCCTGAGCGCGGACTTTTTCAGCGTCGACGAAGAAGCGATCAAGTGGATCGAGTCGGTGTTGACCGTGGTCGGCGGCAAGGTGGTGTACGCCGCCGGTGATTTCGAAAAACTCGGCCCGGCCAGTGTGCCGGTGCTGCCGGACTGGTCGCCGGTGGTCAAGGTGCCGGGTCACTGGCGCCCGACGTCGCCGATGCAGGCGCAGGTTCACCATTGCAGCGGGCCGTGCGGCGTGCATTCCCACAGTCATGAAAAGGCGCGGTTGTCGAACGCGCCGGTCAGCGATTTCGCCGGTTTCTGGGGCGCCTTCGGCTGCTCGTGCTTCGCGTTCTGACGATCAAAAAAAAGCGCCGACCCGCGTGTCGGCGCCTGACGTAATACCCATCCATCGAGGAGTTTCACATGAGCAACGTTCCGTACAAACGCCTGAACAAAGACGATGCCGTTGTCCTGTTGGTCGATCACCAGACCGGTCTGATTTCGCTGGTTCAGGATTTCTCGCCGAACGAATTCAAGAACAACGTGCTGGCCCTGGGCGACGTGGCCAAGTTCTTCAAACTGCCGACCATCCTCACCACCAGCTTCGAAAACGGCCCGAACGGCCCGATGGTGCCGGAATTGAAAGAGCAGTTCCCGGACGCGCCGTACATCCCGCGTCCAGGCCAGATCAACGCCTGGGACAACGAAGATTTCGTCAAGGCCGTCAAAGCCACCGGCCGCAAGCAACTGATCATCGCCGGTGTGGTGACTGACGTTTGCGTGACCTTCCCGACGCTGTCGGCGCTGGCCGAAGGGTTTGAAGTGTTTGTGGTGACCGATGCTTCGGGTACGTTCAACGAAACCGTGCAACAAGCTGCGTGGGCGCGTATGGCCGCCGCCGGTGCACAACTGGTGAACTGGTTCTCCGTCGCGTGCGAGCTGCAGGGCGACTGGCGCAACGACATGGAAGGCCTGGCGAATCTGCTGTCGCCGCGTATTCCCAACTACCGCAACCTGATGAACAGCTACTCGGTGTTGACTTCGAAATAACCTCCTTCAAGCAACATGCATAACCTGTGGGAGCGAGCCTGCTCGCGATGGCGGTGTTTCAGCCGACATCTATGTTGGATGTGCTGCCGCTATCGCGAGCAGGCTCGCTCCCACAGGGTTACCGTTTTTGCAGCCAACTCAAAAAACCACTTTTCTTGATCGGCACCGGTTTGGCCAGCAGCGCCAACCGACTGTTCTGCTGCCGTACCGCCTGCAACTTGTTCAACGCCCGACCCACCTCAACCCGCTGTTCCATGCAGCTGCGGGTCAGGGATTTGTCGATCCGGTAGATGATGCACGAGGTCAACGCGGTGAACGTGGCCTGCGATGGCGTATCGGTGAGGATGCTCTGTTCACCCATCACCTCGCTCGGCCCCATGCGCCCGGCTTCGGTTTGCCCGGCGCCGTCCGGTACTGTTGCGCTGACCACGCCTGTGGCGATGACCATCAGGCTGTCCGGCACTTCACCCAGTTCCAGCACCACCTGGCCTGCCGCGTACTGCTGCGCGACCATCGAATGGGCCATCCGGTCGCGTTCGTCTTCGCTCAGGGAACGGAAGACTTTCACCTCGTCCAGCAAGGACCGCGCGCGGGATGTCGGTTCGATCACGCCGTCGAGCTGTCGGGAAATACCCGCCGCTTCGAGGTGCCGATGGGCGAGGTCGAACAGTTGATTGCGCACTTCGCTTTTCTTGCCGAGTTCGGCGATAAACCCGCTGGCCACGTATTCGGACATGGTTTCGCCGGCCTCTTTCAGCACGGCTTTCGGCGCCGGGTTGAGCAGAAGACTGCTGCTGCCTTGCAGCGTGCGGTCCAGTGCCTCCAGCACCCGACGCGGACGGATGTGGTTGGGCACCTGGATGCTGATCGACACACCATGCATGTTGCCGGGGCGGCTCAGGTTGACGATCTTCGCTTTGGCCGCCACCGAGTTCGGCACCACCGCCGTACTGCCGGCGCTGGTCAGCAGGTGAGTGGCGCGCCAATCGATGTCGAGCACTTTGCCCTCGACGCCGTCGATCACGATCCAGTCATCCACCTGATACGGCTTGGTGGTGTTGAGCACGATCCCGGAAAACACATCGCTCAGGGTGCTTTGCAACGCCAGGCCGACGACGATTGCCACCACCCCGGACGTCGCCAGCAGACCTTTCACCGGCAACTCCAGCACGTAACCGGCTGCGGCGACGATGGCGATCAGAAACACCAGCGCGCCGATGACGTCCTGCAATAACCGCCCGCTGTGTCCGATGCGCCGCATCAGCAGCAGGCCGATGACTTCGGTGAGCACACGTGCGGCGTACAGCCACCAGAGAATCCCCAGAGCCGTCGCGCCCAGTTGCGCCACGCGGTCGTCTGCCAACAGCGGCGCCTGCAACGGGCTGACGCCGGCGTTGATGATGAGCGCGCTGAACATCACAAACAACGCGAGGCGCACACCGACCCGCGTGACGCGATGCTTGAACGGCGCTACGTGCCAGAGCACGGCGTCGATTACCAGCAACAGCGCACTCCAGGACAGCAGATGACCGTAGATGAGGGACATGGAAGAACTCCGGAAGACTGATTTTTTTGTAGGAGCCGGCTTGCCGGCGATGGCGATCTCAAACCCTGCATCGCTCTCACGGACGCCATCGCCGGCAAGCCGGCTCCTACAGAAAAGCCCCTCGCACGATGACCGTGGGAGGGGCGAGGGGACTCAGTTCAGATGAGTCTTGAGTTCCAGCGCGGCCTGACGCACCGCCGCTTTCACTTCCGGAATCTGGCTCAGCGGATTGAGCAAGCCGAAGTCGTGAATCATCCCGTTGTAACGCACCGCCGTGACCGGCACACCGGCCGCATCGAGGTGGCGGGCATAGGCTTCGCCTTCGTCACGCAACACGTCGAACTCGGCGGTCTGCACCAGCGCTGCCGGCAAGCCTTTGAGCTGTTCGGCGCTGGCCTGTAACGGCGAGGCATGGATCTGCGCACGCTCGGCCTGGTCGGTGGTGTAGTTGTCCCAGAACCAATTCATCATGCCTTTGGTGAGGAAGTGGCCTTCGGCAAATTGCTGGTACGAGCCGGTGTCGAACTGTGCGTTGGTCACTGGCCACATCAACAGCTGGAAGCGCAGTGCCGGGGCTTTCTGTTCCTTGGCCATCAATGCCACGACCGCCGCCATGTTGCCGCCGACGCTGTTGCCGGCCACCGCGAGACGCTTGCCGTCGACGCCGATGTCCTTGCCATGCTCGGCCACCCAGCGGGTCGCGGCGTAGGCCTGGTTGATCGCGGTCGGGTAGTGCGCTTCCGGCGACGGCGTGTAATCGACATACACCGCGACGGCGCCGGAGCCGACCACCAGGTCATGAATCAAGCGTTGGTGAGTCGGGTAATCGCCCAGCACCCAGCCGCCACCGTGGAAGAACATGAACACCGGCAACTCACCTTTGACCTTGGCCGGGCGCACGATTTTCAGGTTGATGGTTTGACCATCGACCTTGATTGCACGATCGCTGACGTCCACACCCGACAGATCAACCTTGACCGAGTTTTGCGCACCGGTCAGCACCGCACGGGCGTCTTTCGGGCTCAACTGCTCAAGCGGTTTACCGCCACCGGCGGCGAGGGCTTCGAGGAAGGCTTGAGTGTTGTGTTCAACGCCTGGGCTGCCAGCGGCAAAGGCGTTGCCGACGGAGAGGGCGAGCAGGGATGCGGTCAGGGTTTTTTTGACGAGGTTCATGAGCAAATCCTTTTTAATTAATTAGAGATTGGTTACCTAAGGGGCAGGTTGCTGCTGCGCTGGGACTCAGGCCTCAGCAACACCGTGGACGCAGATTAATAGGGTGCTCGAAAGGGAAAAAGCGGCTATAAAGCGTTTAACTGTCAACCGGAAAGTGACAATGAACCCGTTCGAAGATATGCGTATTTTTTGCCAGGTCATGGACTCCGGCAGCTTCACCTCGGCCGCCGATCAATTGGGCCTGTCCAAGCAGTTCGTCAGCCGTCGCTTGATGCAGCTTGAAGAACGCCTGGGCGTACGCTTGCTCAACCGCTCCACGCGGCGCCTGGACGTCACGCCGCTGGGCCAGAGTTATTACGAGTCGGCGTTGCGCTTGCTCAGCGAAGTCGAGCAGGTGGAACAGGGCATCGCCGGCCAGACCACTGAACCGCGCGGCACCATTCGCGTGAGCGCGCCGTTGTCGTTTGCGGTGGCACATTTGGGGTGTTTGCTGCCGGTGTTCTTGCAGCGTTATCGCGATGTCACGGTGGAAGTGGATTTGAGCGACCGCCCGGTGGATCTGCTCAGCGAGGGTTACGACCTGGCGTTGCGCATCGGCATCCTTGAAGACTCGACGCTGATTGCCCGCCGCATCGCTACGATCCAGCGGGTGTATTGCGCCAGCCCGGCTTACCTGGCGGAGCGCGGAACGCCGGGTAAACCCGAGGACCTGCACACGCACGACTGCCTGCCGTATGGCCACGGCCGCCAGGTGCAATGGCGTTTTGAAGGGCAGGGCAAGCCGCTGGCGGTCAACGTGACCGGGCGGATGCGGGTCAACAACGGTGAGTTGCTCAGGGATGCGGCCATTGCCGGGATGGGGATCACGTACCTGCCGACCTTCATTGTCGGGGCGGCGTTGAAGGATGGGCGGCTGGTGCCGGTGCTGGATGAGTTTCGCCCGCAGCCGCTGACATTGTCGGCGGTGTACCCGCAGCATCGCCAGAGTTCGCGACCGGTGCAGGCGTTGATCGAGTTTTTGCGTGAGCGGCTGGATCAGACTGAGGGTGGACTCTAGGTCCACGCGACCCCTGTAGGAGTGAGCCTGCTCGCGAAAGCGGTGTGTCAGACATATTAATGTTGAATGACAGATTGCTATCGCGAGCAGGCTCACTCCCACACTGGATTTAGGGTGTTCTTGATATCAGTAGTGATCAGGACCTTTTGTCATCACCCGGCTCGCCACCGACGTGCACGCCGTGGTCGTCACCCGGTTCACCGCCGACATGAACGCCGTGGTCGTCACCGATTTCACCGGCGCGATGAACGCCGCGGTTGTGGCCGACTTCACCGGCATGATGAACGCCGTGGTCGTCACCGATTTCACCGGCATGATGAACGCCACGGTTGTGGCCGACTTCACCGGCGTGATGAACGCCGTGATCGTCTCCCGGTTCGGCATGGGTGCCGCTGCGACCGGATGAGGCGGTGTTACCGGAATGTCCCGAGCCATGGTCGTTGCCACTGTGACCGCTGCCGCTATTGCCGCCGCTGCCGTTTCCACCGTGACCGCTGCCGCTTCCGCCGTGGCCGCCGCCATTGCCGCCGCCACCGTTTCCGCCACCACCACCGCCGCCAGAGCCACCGCCGCCACCA
>NZ_JAHBDB010000005.1:0-125829 GCF_019956105.1 Pseudomonas sp. BF-RE-25 | reverse complement strand
ACTTGCGCTTCCGATCTCTCGTTAGCGGGAGGCGAATTCTACAGCGTTACTCGCTGCTGTCAACACCTCTTTTTCTCCGCTTTCGACCGAGAAGATCGAACCGTCAAAAGAGCCAAACAACACCGCTCTTTCAACTCCTTCTGCGCTTCGATGACCTGAAGCAACTCGCTGTCGAAAACTGCGTAACTCTTTGTTTACCAAGGAGTTTTCCGTTTCGACTGCGCCGGAAGTGGGGCGAATTATAGACTTCCAGAATCTGCCGTCAACACCTAATTATGCTTTTCTTTCAGAAGGTGTCTTTTTAGCTACTAAACGCGGAATTCGACGAGCGACAAGCGGTAACCGCAACACCAATAGCAGCGCGCCTATAGAGGCGTAGACCGCCCACTCCTTCAGATCGGCACGCACGATCCACAACATATGCAGCAAGCCAAGACCGAGAACTCCATAAGCCAGTCGATGCAGTTTCTTCCAGCCAGCCCCCAGCCGACGTTGACTGTAGCGGTTGGAGGTTATCGCCAACGCCAGCAAACAAAGGAACCCCAGCACACCGACAATAATGTACGGCCGCTTGCGCAACTCGACACCCAGTTGCGACCAATCAAAGCCAAGAATGAACGCTATATAGCCACTCAGATGGAGTACTACATAAGCGAAGCACCACAAACCCAGCTGCCTTCGGACAGCAATCCACCCCGCCCAACCGGTGAGCTTCAGCAACGGCGTGAAACTCAATGTAATAAGCAGCAGTACAAGCGTCCCCAACCCCAACCGATCAACCAGCACCTTGCCGGGATCCGGCCCCAGCACATCCGCCCAAGCCTGATAGAGCCAAAGCAGCGGGCACACCGCAGCAGCGATGAAGACACTCACTCGCCAGAACGGATATCGCATCAGTAGTTCTTCCGCAGATCGAGCCCTGTATATAGAGAAGCAACTTCGTCCGAGTAGCCGTTGAACATCTGCGTATCACGCACATTGGGCTTGAACAGACCGCTTGGCAGCCGCCGCTCCCGAGCCTGCGTCCAGCGCGGATGATCGACTGTCGGATTCACGTTGGCATAGAAGCCGTACTCGTCCGCAGCAATGCTCTGCCAGGTGGTTTTCGGCTGCTCGCTGACCAGGCTGATCCGCACGATGGATTTGATGCTCTTGAAGCCGTACTTCCACGGCACCACCAGGCGCAGAGGCGCGCCGTTCTGGTTAGGCAGCTCACGCCCATACATGCCCACTGCAAGAATCGCCAACGGATTCATCGCCTCGTCCAGACGCAGCCCTTCGACATAAGGCCAGTCGATCAGGGCAAAACCAGAGCGCTGCCCTGGCATGGTCTTAGGGTCCTGCAGCGTTTCGAAGCGAATGAATTTTGCCTTGGAGGTTGGCTCAACAACATTGAGCAACGCAGAGATGGGAAATCCGATCCATGGAATGACCATCGACCAGGCCTCTACACAGCGAAGACGATAGATACGCTCCTCCAGCTGATAAGGCTTCATGAAGTCCTCCAGCGCATATCGCCCCGGCCTACCCACCTCCCCGTCCACCACCACGCTCCACGGTTCGGTTTTCAGAGAACCGGCGTTGGCGGCCGGATCCCCCTTGTCGGTACCGAACTCATAGAAGTTGTTGTAGTGAGTCGCGTCCTTGAACGGCGTGATCGCCTCATCCTTGACGGTGACCGCCCCCCACTTGGTAGAAGGAAGTTTTTCGGCAAACCAGGATGGCGCGTTACCCGCCTCGACATCCGCGTATCGCGCGGCATCGTCAGCACTGGCCCAACGCGGCAAGCTGCTCACAGCCAAGCCCGCAACGGCGGCGCCCAAGACATTACGACGAGATAGATAGAGGGATTCAGGCGTGACATCCGACTCATGGCAGTCGGATGACTTGGGGACTTTGATCAGCATGGCAACTCCGCAGCATTGGAGGACAGATGCACCAATAGACTGCGGAGTATGAGGGAAATTACACGTTTTTGTGCCGACGAAGACGTAACAGGTATTGAACCGGGCCAGACGCTGCATAGGCTAGGAAAACCAGCAGCAGGATGCGCGGCGGATCACTGAACACGACGGCAAACACCAGCACCACAGCCAGGATAGCCACGAAAGGTACGCGCCCTTTCAGGTCCAGCTCCTTGAAGCTGTTGTACTTGATGTTACTGACCATCAGCATGCCGGCGGCCGCAACCATCAGCGCGACCAGGAAAGACATCTTGGAACCCTGAATGCCGTAATCGCTGAACGCCCAGACAATACCCGCAACCACACCCGCCGCAGCCGGACTGGCCAGGCCGATGAAGTAGCGCTTGTCGGCGGTGCCCACCTGAGTGTTGAAGCGCGCCAGACGCAACGCAGCGCCAGCGACATAAATGAAGGCGACCATCCAGCCGACCTTGCCCATATCACCCAAGGCCCAACCAAATGCCAGCAGTGCCGGCGCGACACCGAAGGCGACCATATCGGACAGCGAGTCGTACTCGGCACCGAAGGCACTCTGGGTGTTGGTCATACGGGCAACGCGACCGTCTAGACCGTCGAGCACCATGGCGACAAAAATGGCGATCGCGGCAAACGCAAAATACTTGCTTGCGCCAATCGCATCACCTGCACTCAAGGCACTCTGGGCACTCATTGAATTGATGATGGAGTAGAACCCTGCGAACAGGTTCGCAGTGGTGAACAGATTCGGCAGAAGATAGATACCACGATGCCGGACTTTACGACCTTCAGCGTCATGCCCTTCTTCGACGTGTTCATCGATGGGCAGCAGGCTTTCGGCGTCAGAAGCCTGGTTTGGCTCTTCGGGACGTTCGCTCATGGACATTACCTTGCAACGGGGTGGAAAGTTTCGACAGGTGTCTGGGACGACGGTTCGACCACAAACGATGCAGCTTTATACCAGAACCGGCCTCCTAAACGAAAAAACGCGGCCTAGGCCGCGTTTTCCGTACAAGTGTGCGACTTAGTTTTTGGCTTTGTCGACGATCTTGTTGGCACCGATCCACGGCATCATGGAGCGCAGTTGCTCGCCGATGATTTCGATACCGTGAGCGGCGTTGTTACGACGCTTGGCGGTCATCGAAGGATAGCCGGTTGCGCCTTCGCTGATGAACATCTTGGCGTATTCGCCGTCCTGAATACGTTTCAGGGCGTTGCGCATGGCCTGACGGGATTCGGCGTTGATCACTTCCGGACCAGTCACGTACTCGCCGTATTCGGCGTTGTTGGAGATCGAGTAGTTCATGTTGGCGATACCGCCTTCGTACATGAGGTCAACGATCAGTTTCAGTTCGTGCAGGCATTCGAAGTAGGCCATTTCTGGCGCGTAGCCAGCTTCAACCAGGGTTTCGAAACCGGCTTTGACCAGTTCAACGGTACCACCGCACAGAACGGCTTGTTCGCCGAACAGGTCGGTTTCGGTCTCGTCCTTGAAAGTGGTTTCGATGATACCGGTACGACCGCCACCAACGCCGGCAGCGTAGGACAGCGCAACGTTTTTGGCGTTGCCGGAAGCATCCTGATAGATAGCGATCAGGTCAGGGATACCGCCGCCTTTGACGAACTCGGAACGCACGGTGTGGCCAGGTGCTTTCGGCGCGATCATGATCACGTCGAGGTCAGCGCGCGGAACAACCTGGTTGTAGTGGATCGCGAAGCCGTGGGAGAAGGCCAGGGTTGCGCCTTTCTTGATGTTCGGCTCGATTTCGTTTTTGTACAGGGAGGACTGGAACTCGTCCGGGGTCAGGATCATGACCAGGTCGGCAGCCGCAACAGCGGAAGCAACGTCGGTCACTTTCAGGCCGTGAGCTTCGGCTTTGGCAACGGTCGCCGAACCTTTACGCAGGCCAACAGTGACGTCAACGCCGGAGTCTTTCAGGTTGCACGCTTGAGCGTGGCCTTGGGAACCGTAACCGATGATGGCAACTTTCTTGCCCTGGATGATCGACAGGTCGCAGTCTTTATCGTAGAAAACTTTCATGAATTTCCCCTATATATCCAGGCCGTTCAGGCCATTCGCTAATTTGGTTTAGATGCTGAGTACTTTGTCGCCGCGAGCAATACCGGTTACGCCGCTGCGGACGGTTTCCAGGATCGACGCGGTGCCGATGGACTGAATGAAGCTGTCGAGCTTGTCGCTGGTACCGGTCAATTGAACGGTATACACGCTAGCGCTGACATCGACGATCTGCCCACGGTAAATATCGGTGGTGCGCTTGATCTCGGCGCGCTGGGCGCCGGTGGCCTTGACCTTGACCAGCATCAGTTCGCGCTCGATGTGAGCACTTTCCGACAGGTCGACCAGTTTGACCACTTCGATCAGCTTGTTCAGGTTCTTGGTGATCTGCTCGATGATCTCATCGTGACCAACGGTGGTCAGCGTCAGACGCGACAAGGTCGGGTCTTCGGTTGGCGCCACGGTCAGGCTTTCGATGTTGTAGTTGCGCTGCGAGAACAGGCCGACTACACGCGACAGAGCACCGGGTTCGTTTTCCAGAAGCAAGGAAATAATGTGCCGCATGATTAAGTACGCTCCGTCTTGCTCAGCCACATATCGCGCATGGAGCCGTCTTTGATCTGCATCGGGTAGACGTGCTCGCTGGTGTCGACAGCAATATCGATGACCACCAGGCGATCCTTCATGGCGAATGCTTCTTCCATCTTCGACTTCAAGTCTTTCGAGTCGGTGATGCGCACGCCGACATGGCCATACGCCTCTGCCAGCTTGACGAAGTCAGGCAACGATTCCATGTAGGAGTGCGAGTGACGGCTACCGTAGCTCATGTCCTGCCACTGACGAACCATACCCAGAACGCCGTTGTTCAGGATGACGATTTTGACCGGCAAACCATATTGCAGACAGGTGGACAGTTCCTGAATGTTCATCTGGATACTGCCCTCGCCCGTTACGCAGGCGACGTCGGCATCCGGAAAGCTCAACTTGATACCCATGGCCGCCGGGAAACCGAAGCCCATGGTGCCCAGGCCACCGGAGTTGATCCAGCGGTTCGGCTTGTTGAACTTGTAGTACTGCGCCGCGAACATTTGGTGCTGACCCACGTCGGAGGCAACAAAGGCATCGCCCTTGGTCACTTCGCACAGGGTTTCGATCACGGTCTGCGGCTTGATGACACTGCCGTCGCCCTTGTCGTAAGGGAACAGGCCGCGATCACCGCGCCACTCATCAACTTGCTTCCACCAACTGGCAACGGACTCCTTGTTCGGGGTCTCGCCGATTTCCTTGAGGATCGCGACCATTTCGGTCAGGACGCTTTCCACCGGACCAACGATCGGCACGTCGGCCTTGATGGTCTTGGAGATCGAAGCCGGATCGATGTCGATGTGAATGATCTTGGCATTCGGGCAGAACTTCGACGCGCCGTTGATGACACGATCGTCGAAGCGTGCGCCGACTGCGAGGATCACGTCAGCATGGTGCATCGCCAGGTTAGCGGTGTAGCTGCCGTGCATGCCGAGCATGCCGATGAACTGACGGTCGGTGCCAGGGTAGGCACCCAGACCCATCAGGGTATTGGTCACTGGCAGGTTGAGCATCTTCGCCAACTCGGTCAGCGGCGCGGAGCCACCCCCGAGAATCACACCGCCGCCTGCGTACATCACAGGACGCTTGGCCGCCAGGAGCATTTCGGCTGCCTTGCGGATTTGTCCGGAGTGACCGCGAACGGCCGGGCTGTAGGAACGCAGCTTGGCTTTTTTCGGGAAGATGTATTCGAACTTCTCGGCCGGGTTGGTCATGTCTTTCGGGATATCGACAACGACCGGACCAGGACGACCGGATTGCGCCAGGTAGAACGCTTTCTTCATGACTTCCGGGATTTCCGACGCGTGCTTGATCATGAAGCTGTGCTTCACGATCGGCCGGGAGATACCGATCATGTCGGTTTCCTGGAACGCATCGGTGCCAACCATGTTGCTAGGCACCTGGCCGGAAATGACCACCATCGGAATGGAGTCCATGTAGGCCGTGGCAATACCGGTAATGGCGTTGGTTGCGCCCGGGCCGGAGGTCACCAGTACCACACCGGCTTTACCGGTGGCACGGGCGTAGCCGTCAGCCATATGGGTCGCAGCCTGTTCGTGACGAACCAGGATGTGGGTCACTTCCGGTTCTTTGAACAGGGCATCGTAAACATGAAGAAGAGCACCACCCGGGTACCCGTAGATGTACTTGACGCCTTCGTCACGCAAAAAGCGGACGAGCATCTCACCGCCAGATAAAAGCTCCACGTTGTTCACCTCTAAAACGCCAGAATACCGCCCACATACAAGAGGACGGGTCTTAATAGGTTTACTTCTCGGCAGAGCATGAGCGACGGTGGTCGCCGACTACGTCAGCACTGACTGAGCAAGTATTGGGATCGTCCCAAGTGTTGCGGGGCTTTCCCACCCAGCGCGAGGTAACGCGTTGCGGGTGTAACAGGTCGGCGCGGATGTGCGCCTCATGATCTGCCGAGTGGGTCTGCTTCTGGCAGTCCCTCTACAGCGGACTTTGGATTCTTCTGTTTCGTCCCCTGCAAGTCAAGTCGTCAATGTGCTTTATTGAAGTAAGCACATGAGAAAGCAAGAAAAAACCGCTAAACAGCAACTGTGTTAGCTTCAATTGCGCAACCCAATACAAGGAAATGGCATGCGAACGTTTTTCCTGACCGCCAGCCTGCTGATCGCCATCAGCCCTTTGTGCATGGCTGCTCAGATTTACACGTGGGTCGATGAACAAGGCGTTACCCACTTCGATGCGCAACCGCCCCTGGGCCGGCAAGCCACGACCGTGGTCACGCCCTCTCCTGCAAACAAGCCGGCTACGCTGCCCCGTAGTAACGCCATTGGCGATCAACAGGCCATCGATAAGACCGTTAAAAAACAGGTCGCCGAGCAGCAAGCGCAGCTAAAGGTATTCTGCGAGCAGGCGCGGACGAACCTGGCTCAACTGCAGAACAATCCGCGGATACGGGAGGATGTCGAGGGTGAGATGCGGCGCCTGACCGACGAGCAACGTCAGGAACGGACTGCTGAAGCGCAAAGACAGATCGCTGAAAACTGCCAGTAGATACCTGTAGGAGCAGAGCTTGCTCGCGAAGGCGGCGTAACATTCAAAAGATATGTTGAATGTTACGCCGCCTTCGCGAGCAAGCTCTGCTCCTACAAGAAATCGGGGTCAGCGGGAGGCGGTGATCAGTTGGTCGAACTCTTTGAGCAGCACCTGCAACTGCCGATCCTTGCCCTGGACATTGCGGCTGGCGAAGACCATTTCCGCCATCTCCTGAATGCCCGAGGCATTGGGCAGCGGCAAATCCTGCTCGAGGATCGCTTTCATGCGCGGCAGGAAAATCCATTGCAGCCACTGCTCGAAATCCAGCGTATCGACCGAGAACGGCTCGACACTGGACAGTGCTTCAGTAGAGGGCGAGACCTCGTCCCACCACCCCTGAACACGCAGTTCACGCTCGATCAACAGCAGCTGCTCGGCAATTTTCGGAAAGCGTGCGTCCATCACAGCGAAACCTTGGCCTTCTGACGGGCCAGTGTAGCGCCAGCGGAATCACCCTGCTTCTCACGTGCCTGACCGATCAATTCCCACAGACTGGCCTGAAGTGCCGGACGTCCATTGGCGAAGGTCAGACCACGACGAGCGAACTGCTCGGCTTGTGCTGCATCACCTTGGGCCATACGAACCTGCGCCAGACGATAAAGCACTTGCGGCTCACGCGGCGCAACACGCTGGGCGCGCTCCAGACTGGAAGAAGCACCGTTGAGGTCACCGCCAGCCTGTTGCTGCTGAGCAGTGGTCAGCAGCGCCAATACCGGACCGTCCAGCTGTTCATCAGCTGACAGACCACCGGCGCTCGACGAAGGAATGCCGCTTGGCGTCGATGGCATGCTGTAGCTGCCCTGATTGATCGGGGCCGACTGGACTGGCGAAGTGTCGATCGGACCCGAAGTGATCGGGCCTGGCGTAATCGGCGAAGTGCTGATCGGTGCCGATGCAACTGCACCGCCACCCGGCACCATCACCACGACGCCGGTGTCACCTTGCGGGATCGCCTGGGCCTGGGATTGCACAGGACGTTTAACCGTCGTTTGACGAAAACCGCCATTGGCCGAAACACGTTCACTGTTGGAAACGGCACTGCCGGAATCCACAACCGGAATCGAACCACGCTGTACGCTGGAGCAACCGCTGAGCAAAGCCACGGCGGCAACCGCTGGAATCAACCATTTGTTCACTTGAAACCCTCTTTGCTTAATTCATCCAGCCCTTGACCCAATCCATCACCGTTTCACCGTTAATAGGGCTTTCGCCACCACAAGCAGCGCCGGGAGGCGGTTCGCTGCCGCGAATATACGGCATCTGCACGGCGCCTGGGCAGTTGGCATCAGAGCCTTGTCCGGTATGTGAATCGACCCAGGCCTGAACCACATTATCCGGCTGCGGCATGTCCAGCGGCAACGGATCGGCCTTGCGCATGAAACTGGTCCAGACCTGCAACGCGCCAGTGGCACCGGTAAACGGTGTCTTGCCGTTGTCATCGCGACCCAGCCACACCACCGCCAGCAAGTCCTGGCTGAAACCGGCGAACCAGCTGTCTCGTGAATCGTTACTGGTACCGGTCTTGCCCGCCAGCGTCAGGGTTTTCGGTAACACGTTGTAAACCGAACTACCGGTGCCTTCGCGCATGACCCGCTGCATGGCACTCTGGATCAGGTAAATAGACGCCGGATCGAAACGCTGCTGAATCTGGAACGGATAGCGCTTGAGCGGCTCGCCTTCCGCCGTCAGCACGCTACGAATCCCGCGCATCGGCGTATTGAAGCCACCGTTGGCGAGGGTCTGGTACATGGTCGCCACTTCGATCGGGGTCATGCCGCCAGCACCCAGCAGCATCGACGGGAATGCCGGAAACTCGCGACTGACACCTAGGCGCGCTAGCGTCTTCAAGACATTCGGCACGCCCACCGCCAACCCGAGACGCGCGGTCGACAGGTTGTAGGAGTGCGCCAGGCCCTGATAAAGGAAAACAGTGCCATGGGAGCGGCGATCATAGTTTTGCGGTTTCCAGACCTGCCCGTCCGCGCCTTTTACCGAGAAGGATTCGTCTGACAGCCAACTGGTCAACGTGTACTGGCTAGGCTTCTCAAGGGCTGTCAGATAAACCGCCGGCTTGATCAACGAACCGATCGGTCGCACAGCATCCAGCGCCCGGTTGAACCCGGCGAAGCTCGCCTGGCGACTGCCGATCATGGCCTGGACCTCACCGGTTTCCGGGTTGGTCACCACCATCGCCGCTTCAACGTCATCGGAGCCTTTGCGGCCGGACAAGCGCTTGAACGTATCGTTGACCGACGCTTCCGCTTTCATCTGCAAAATAGGATCGAAACTGGTGAAGATCCGCAGGCCTTCTTCGGTCAAGTCTTCGTCGCGATAATCTTCGCGCAGTTGACGTTTAACCAGATCGAGAAACCCAGGGAACGAACTGTCGGCCAGTTTGCCGCGCGTCGTCACGCCCAAAGGCATTTTCTTCGCCGCCGCAACCTGCTCGGCGGAGGCGACACCTTGCTGCTCAAGCACATCGAGCACCAAGTTGCGCCGCTCGAGCGCCCGTTCCGGATTGCGACGCGGGTTGTAATAGGACGGTCCCTTGACCATGCCCACCAGCATCGCGACTTGATGCAGTTTCAGCTCGGACAACGGCTGCCCGAAGAAGAACTGGCTGGCGAGGCCGAAACCGTGCACCGCGCGCTGGCCATCCTGACCGACGAACACTTCGTTGAGGTAAGCCTCAAGAATCTCCCGCTTGTCGTAATGCAGCTCAAGCAGCATCGCCATCATGGCTTCGGTGAGTTTGCGGCTCAGGCTGCGTTCGCTGGTCAGGTAGAAGTTCTTGACCAACTGTTGCGTCAGGGTGCTACCGCCCTGGGTCATCTTGCCGCCAGAGGTGTTGACCCAGATGGCGCGGACAATCGACTTCGGCGACACGCCCCAGTGACTATAGAAGTCCCGGTCTTCTACAGCGACCAGGGTTTCCAGCAGATACGGCGGCACCTGATCGATGTTGATCAGAATGCGGTCTTCGAGATTCTTCGGATAAATCCCGCCGATCAGCAGCGGTTCCAGCCGCACCACAGAAAGCTTCGAACCGTTGGTCGCCGAAAGTTCGGCCACGTAGTCGCCGGAGAAGCGCACGCGCACGGGCTGGGCGTTCTCCATGCCTTCATAGAACTGGAAACCACGGGTATTCAAGTCAACGGTGTTGCCGTTGACCGCTGCTGCGCCGGGGCCGTTGCTCACGCTTTCGCGGCGATAGCCCAGGGCGTCGAGCTCGGTGAGGAAGTCTTCCTTGCTCAGCTTCTGGCCGGTGAACAGCTCGAGCGGGCGCGCATACACCTTGGCCGGGATAGTCCAGCGCTTGCCGGAGAACTTCTCCTGGACAATAGCGTCGAGGTAAACCGCGAACCCGGCGAGCACCACAAGGCCGACCAGACTGAGTTTAAGGGCCCAGCCCAGCCAAGGGCGCAGGCCCCTGGAAGGTGGTTTTTTGGGGGTACGGGGGGATCGAGTACGAGTCATGGCGCCGGATTATACGCACTTTATTCATACTCAACAGGAGCCCGCCGAGGTTTGCGTCGGGCGGACTTGCGGCCATAATGGCGGCCGTGAATTTTCCCAGACTCTGAAGGAACGCCTGTGAGCCAGTCCCTGATCGCCGCCCTGCAAAACCCGGCCCTTTACCCGCATCCGGTAGACGGGTTTCAGCTCATCGAAACCCACATCTCCTGGGTCATTCTCACAGGTGCTTTCGCTTATAAAGTGAAGAAGCCAGTCAACTTCGGCTTCCTCGACTTCACCAGCCTCGATGCCCGCGAGCATTTCTGTGGTGAGGAACTGCGCCTGAACCAGCGCCTGACCAATGATTTGTATCTCGAAGTGTTGCCAATTACCGGCAGCGCCGAAGCGCCACAACTGGGCGGCGACGGCCCGGTCATCGAATACGCGCTGAAAATGCGTCAGTTCCCACAGAGCCAACTGCTCAGCACGCTGCAAGCCAACGGCGAATTGACCACCGCGCACATCGACGAGATGGCCGCACAGATTGCGCAATTCCACCTCACCGCGCCAAAAGTGCCTGCGGAACACGAAGCCGGCACGCCGGACAGCGTCATGGCGCCGGTGCGGCAGAACTTCGAGCAGATCCGCCCGTTCCTGAGTGACAAGGCGGACCTGCTGCAACTCGATGCCTTGCAAGCCTGGGCCGAAAGCAGCTTCGAACGCCTCAAGCCACTGTTTGCCCAGCGTAAGGCCGAGGGGTTCATCCGGGAGTGCCACGGTGATATCCACCTGGGCAACGCCACCGTGATCGATGGCAAGGTCGTGATCTTCGACTGCATCGAATTCAACGAGCCGTTCCGCTTCACCGACGTCTATGCCGACACCGGCTTCCTGGCGATGGACCTTGAAGACCGTGGCCTGAAGAGCCTGGCCCGTCGCTTTATCAGCCAATACCTGGAGTTGACCGGCGATTACCAGGGCCTGGAACTGCTGAACTTCTATAAAGCCTACCGTGCGCTGGTTCGCGCCAAGGTCAGCCTGTTCAGCATGCCGGCCGAGGCCGACCCGGTGCAGCGCGCAACTACCCTGCGCCAGTACCGCAATTATGCGAACCTGGCGGAAAGCTACAGCACCATTCCTTCGCGCTTCATGGCCATCACCCACGGCGTATCCGCTGTTGGCAAAAGCCACGTGGCCATGCGCCTGGTGGAAGCGCTGGGCGCAATTCGCCTGCGCTCCGACGTCGAGCGCAAACGCCTGTTCGGCGAACAAACTGTCGCCAACGATCCGCAAGCCGGCATTTATAGCGCCGACGCCAGCGCCGCAACCTACGCTCGCCTGCATGAGATCGCCGCGGTAATCCTGCGCGCCGGTTTCCCGGTGGTGGTCGATGCCACTTACCTCAAGCGCGACCAGCGCGACGGCGCGGCGAAAATTGCCGAAGCTACCGGCGCGCCGTTCCTGATCCTTGATTGCAACGCGCCACAAGCGGTGATCGAAAGCTGGCTGGCCCTGCGTCAGGCAGACAAGAAGGATCCATCCGACGCCAACCTGGCCGTTATCGAAGCGCAGCAAGCCAATCGTGAAGCCCTGACGCCAGAAGAGATTCTGTGCAGCAAACGCGTACAGACCAATGAAAGCGGGACGCTCGACACCGTCGTTGCGCAAATTCGCCAACGCCTGCCGGGCCTGTAAGAAAGTATTTCAGCCGTGGAGCCTTCGCCGGCTTCACGGCTGTCAAATAGTGGCACTATACTGGCGTCATAAAACCAACAGGTGATGTGACATGAGCCAGCCGAAACTTCTCGACACCCCGCTTTATGCCTTACTGCACAAAGACGACATCACAGGTTTCAACAACGAACGTCCAAAAGACGGACCTATCGACATGGTCGGTGGTGACTTCCGAGGCCTGGACCTGCGTGAACTGAATGCCGACGGCATCGACTTTACCGATGCTTACTTCCGCTCCGCCGACTTGCGCGGCATCGATTTCAGCAACTCAAACCTGGAAGGCGCAAGCCTGGCCCACGCGCAGATCTCCGGCGCCTACTTTCCACGAGAGCTGAGTGCCGACGAAATTCTGATGTCGATGAATTTCGGTACACGCCTGCGTTATCGCACCCGTTAAAAACGACCGATAACTGACATGTCCAGTGCACCGCCTTGGCGTCCCCGCCTTGCGCTGGACTGTGGGTGTTTTCAGCTTGAGAACCTGACGCCCTTCCGCCTTTTCCTACCTTGCTCGCGTATTTTTACGCTGCACATCGGAGTCGCTTCTTAGAAGCATTTGCTCCGAAACCGACCAAACAATCACGCTTTTCCTACTGATGGCTACACTCCTCAGAAGCTTGCCCACGCACCGTTCGGCCGTCGCAAGGAGGCTTGATGAATGATGAACTGCAGCACCTGAAGAATCTTGGCAAGACATCGGCGCAGTGGCTGCATGCCGTGGGCATCCACAGCGCCTCGGACTTGCGTCGCCTGGGGGCGGTGGATGCCTATCGGGCTGTGCGCACGCGCGGGTTCCGGGCATCCAAGGTGTTGTTATATGCGATCGAAGGCGCGCTGATGGATGTGCATTGGAACGACATCCCCGCCGAGCGCAAGGAAGCCCTGAATAAACAGCTGGAAGCAATCTCGTCACGCCACAAGAATTGAACGGAGCGAAGGAGAGTTTCTCAGCCTCACTCAAAGCAATCCGAAGATCGCCCACAGCCTGATCGAGAGCATGGCCCGACGCATTGACCTGCTGAACAAACAGATCACGCAGTTGAGCTCATCAGGAACATAGTCTGAAGCCCAATGATTACGGGGCTTCTCGCCAGGCAACTGACAATTTCCGAGGAAATGAAAAATCAGCGGTTGACTTGGTAATGAGAATCGCTATGATTATCACAACTGGTCGCGAGACTGGTCGATATTTGAAAAGCCCTTGGTTCGGACTCTCAGATATCTCCTCATCAGGCTAATCACGGTTATTTGACCCGGCTCTTGCCGGGTCTTTTTTTGCCTGCGCAAAAGTCCCCTGGCAAAACAGAGCCCCTGTAGGAGCCGGCTTGCTGACGATAGCGGTGTATCAGTCAACGCATTTAGTGACTGACCCACCGCTATCGCCAGCAAGCCGGCTCCTACAAGGGATCGGTTTTGCCGTTGCTTAGGGTTTTGATTTTGGCTGGCCCTTGCGCATCTCTGCACAGTAATCCGGCGTCGGCATGGCAGGCGTGTACCAGACGTAATCGGCCATCGCCGCCGTGACTTCGCCGCCCTGCTGCGCCAGCATTAAAACCACGGGCGCTTCGGGCGCTCCCAGATCAAGCGCATGGATCGGCACGCCGACATCCTTTCGCGCGTGGTAAGCGCCGGCGAACAGCAATGCAGGAGTGGGTGCAGCCAACAGCCGCTCGGCCATGCGCCGGTCACGTTGCTGCTGGACGGCGAGCATCGCCGGCATTTGCGATTCGGGCAGCAGGCCGCAATGGGAACCGCTGATCTGTGCCAGTAACTCATCCTTGACCGACGTGGCATTGGAGCGAGCGCCGCTTAATGTCGGCGGCCGGGCGTAAAAAGCACGCACCTCGACTGTGTCCAGATTGGCGGCCAGCAGCGGATACGGTCGGGCCAAGGCGAAACGAACGATCGGCCCATACAAATTCCAGTCCCAGCCAGGTTGCCAGGCTAATGCACCAGGCAAGTCCGAGGGCCGCGTCGAGGCGTGGCGAACGTCATCGACGCGCAGCTGTCGATCCGGTGTGAGCATTTCCAGCAGCAGACTGCCTTGTGGGCGCCGCTCTCCCAGCGCCTGCAATAACCAGCGTTGCAGTTCATGGTGATCGCGATTGTCATGCTGCTCCCCCACGATCAATCGCGACGGCTTGGTCAGACGCGCCAGCAGCTCCTGCGCCGTCAGCGTCTGACCACTGCGCAAGTCGCGAATCTCGCCGGTGACCGGCGGCGTCGAAACATGCTGACAAGCACTCAGCATCAGCACCGCCAGAATCACCATCACACGCATACCCACACCCTCTATCAATGACTCAGCGGGCGATGATCAGCGGATGCCCACGCTCCGGGTGCTGTTGCACCAAGACGTCCAGCCCGAATACCGCCTTGAGCGGTTCCGGTCGCAACACGTGCTCCGGGGTATCGAGCGCGACCGGGCGCCCGCCTTCGAGCAACAACAAGCGATCACAATAGCGCGCCGCCAGATTCAGATCATGCAGGATCACCAACACGGACGCGCCACGATCGGCGAACTCGCGCACCGCTTGCAAGGTGGTGTGTTGATGCAGCGGATCAAGCATCGAAGTCGGCTCGTCGAGCAACAGCGTTTGCCCCACCTCGCCCGGCCAGAGTTGCGCCAGCACCCGCGCCAGATGCACGCGCTGACGTTCGCCACCGGACAACGCCAGATAGCTGCGACCACTCAAATGCCCGGCATCGGCAGCCTGCAATGCGGCGGCGACGATTTCGTCATCCCGGACCCGGCCGGTCTGGTGCGGCAAGCGCCCCATGCCGACGACTTCCTCGACGCGAAAGGCGAAGTTCAAGGTCGAGACTTGCGGCAATACCGCCAGGCGTTGCGCTCGTTGCGTGCCGGTCCAGTCACGCAACTCGCGCTCATCGAGCCACACACTGGCGTGATCAGCCTGCAACTCGCCGCACAAGGCGCCCAGCAACGTACTTTTGCCCGCACCGTTAGGCCCCAGCACGCCGAGGACCTCTCCCGGTTTGAGTTCAAGCGTAATATCCATCAGGACAATCTTGCGGCCTCGGCGGATGTGCAGATTTTGCGTTCGCAACATCAGGCACGCCCTCGCAGCAATAGATAAAGAAAGACCGGCGCACCGATCATCGCGGTGACGATTCCGATCGGCAACTCCGCCGGCGCCAAGGCCAGTCGCGCCACCAGATCCGCGAACAACAGGAGACTGGCGCCCGCCAGCACCGAGGCCAGCAGCAACACCCGATGATCGGGACCGGCCAGCAGACGCACCAGATGCGGCACCACCAGCCCGACAAAGCCGATCATCCCCGCCGCTGCCACCGCCGCGCCGACGCCCAACGCCGTGCAAAACACCAACTCACGCTTGAGCTTTTCGACGTCGATGCCCAGGTGCCCGGCCTCCGACTCGCCCAGCAACAACGCATTCAACGCCTTGGCGCGACGCGGCAACCACAGCGCCACGCCGGCACTGATCAACAGTAACGGCCAGAGTCGCGAATAACTGGCACCGTTCAGACTGCCCAGATTCCAGAAGGTCAGCGTTCGCAAAGTCGTGTCGTCTGCCAGGTAGGTAAACAGCCCCACGATCGAGCCGGCCAGCGCCGTCAAAGCGAGACCCGCCAGCAGCATGGTTGCGACATCGGTTTGCCCGTTGCGCCGACCCAGTCGATACACGATCGCTGTCACGCCGAGCCCGCCGAGAAACGCGCACAGCGATAAAAGGTACGGCCCGAGGAATTCCGGCAATCCACCAAACGCCGAGCCACCGACAATTGCAATGGCCGCGCCTAATGCCGCGCCACCGGAAACGCCCACCAACCCCGGATCGGCCAGTGGATTGCGAAACAAGCCCTGCATCGCCACACCCGACAACGCCAGCACACCACCCACCGCCAATCCCAACAAGGTACGCGGCAAGCGAATCTGCCCGAGGATCAGCTCGGCCTGCTCCAGTCCGTCAGGCGCTAAGGGCAGGCCGATCATGCGCAACGCTGCACGCAAGGTATCGAGCAAGGGCAGGCTCACCGGCCCGAGCGCCAACGACAGCCAGATCGCCAGCAAACACAGCAGGCTCAGGCCGATGAACAACGCCCGGGGTTTTACCAGGACGGTCATTGAGCAGCAGTGCCAGGATAGAAACCGTCACTGATCTTTTTCAACGCCTCGGGCAACCGCGGGCCAAGCCCACCCACCAGCAGCGTTGGATCGAGCTCCATGACGCGCCCGTCCTTGGCAGCGCGGGTTGAAGACAGAATCGGGTTTTCCTTGAACAGCGCCGCACGCGCCGCCTCGCCGCTCAGTGCGCGGTCAGCAAACACCAGCACCTCGGGGTCCAGGCTGATCAAGGATTCATTGGAAAAAGGTTTGTAGCCGGTGTGCGTCGCCAGGTTGTGCCCACCGGCCTTCTGGATCAGCCAATCAGCCGCGGTGTCCTTCCCAGCGATAAGAGGCTTGCCGCCCGCGTGACCGAGCAACACCAGCACACCCGGTGAGGGTTGCGTCAGCTGCGCATTGGTGACCCGAACCTTTTGCTGATCGAGCTGCTGTTGATAGCCCTTGAACAGTTGCGCAGCCTTGTCCTCGGCGCCGAGCAATTTGCCCAAATGCTGCAAGTTCGCGTGCAACGTCGGCAGGTCCGGCTGAGCCGAGAACAGTTCGACTTGCACCCCCGCCGTGCGAATCTGCGAAATCACCGGCGGCGGCCCCATTTCTTCGGTGCCGACCAGGATCTGCGGGCGTAAGCTCAAGATGCCCTCCGCCGACAGCTGCCGCTGATAACCGATGCTCGGCAACGCCTTGAGCGATTCCGGGTGCTGGCTGGTGGTGTCGACACCAACCAGTTTCGATTCGCCACCCAGCGCGCTGACCCACTCCGACAAGGCCCCACCGGCGCTGACCCAGCGTTGTGGCAACTCGGCCGCTGCGGCGTGGTGGCTGACGAGAAGTCCGGCACAGAGCGCAGCAACGCGGGTACTCAGGCGCATAAACAGCTTCCTTTAATGGTTTTCCCAGGCATTGAAGTGACAGGCCAAGTATCCTCGGCATCCGGCACCTGCACCCGACGGGCGAAGCGGCCATTTGATAATTGTTTGCATTTGAACGTCAAGCTCGGACATATCCAGTCACGAGCCGCCGCACTTGAGGATAGACATGAAGTTTCTTTGCGCAGGCGCTGAGTTGGCCGAGTCCAGCAGCCGCGGTTTCGAGATCGACGGCGAGAAGCTATTCGCCGTACGCCGGAACGGTCAGGTCTATGTCTATATCAACCGTTGCCCACACCGTGGCGTCGGGCTCGAATGGACACCCGACCGGTTTCTCGACCCCAGCAACAGCCTGATCCAGTGCGCCACCCACGGCGCACTGTTCCTGATCGAAGACGGCGAGTGCGTCGCCGGCCCATGTGCGGGGCAATCCCTGACCACCATTGAATGTCGCGAAGACGCTCAAGGAATCTGGGTCAGCCTCTAACCGTTGAGCAACACCTCCAGACGCCGCTCGACCCGCATTTCCTCGTGGGTCAACCGCACACCGTAAGCCAGGACTTCAACACCGCACGCCACCGCTTCTCGCAAAGCGGCCGCGTAGGCCGAATCGATTTCCTCAGCAGGACGCACGGCATCGATGCCGGTGAGGTTCACGCAATACAACTGCACCGCGCGAATCCCGTCCCGCGCCAGATGTGCCAGTTCCCGCAAATGCTTGGCACCACGCTGGGTGACCGCATCGGGAAACGCCGCCACCGATGAGCCATCGAAGCCCAACGTGACACTTTTGACTTCCACATACGCCGGCCCGCTCGGGTAATCGAGGCGAAAGTCGATGCGGCTGTTCTCCTGCCCGTAAGCCACTTCGCGCTTCAGTTCGCTGAAGCCGTTGAGCTCAGTAATGACACCTGCCCGCAGAGCCTCCTCAATCAAACCGTTGGCGCGCCCGGTGTTCACGCAGAACAACCGCCCCTGTGGGGTTTCGCCGATTTCCCAGGTGCCGGGTAATTTGCGCTTGGGATCATTGGAGCGACTGAACCAGACCTGCCCGCCCTCCACCTGACAATTGAGCATCGAGCCGGTGTTCGGGCAGTGAATGGTCAGCAACTCGCCATGAACGGTTTCGATATCGGCGAGAAAACGCTTGTAACGTCGGATCAGTCGACCTTCTTCAAGGGGAGGATTGAACTGCATCAGCCTTGCCAGCTCTTCAAGCCGCGAGCGATGCGTTCGACCGCTTCCTGCAAACGCGGAAGGCTTTGGGTGTAGGCAAATCGCACGTGGTGGCCGGCCTGAAAACGCCCGAAGTCGAGACCCGGTGTAATCGCCACGTGCTCGGTTTCAAGGAAATGTCGGCAGAACGCGAAGGCATCGCCGCCGAACTTGCTGATATCGGCATACAAATAGAACGCGCCTTCGGGTTCAACGGCGATGCCGAAACCCAACTCTCGCAATGCAGGCAGCAGGAAATCCCGGCGCCGACCAAATTCGGCGCGACGCTCTTCAAGAATGGCGATGGTCGCGGGCTCGAAACAGGCCAGTGCGGCATGCTGCGCCATGCTCGGGGCGCTGATGTAGAGGTTCTGTGCGAGTTTTTCCAGCTCGCCGACCGCCGCTTCCGGCGCCACCAGCCAACCGAGTCGCCAGCCGGTCATGCCGAAATACTTTGAAAAACTATTCAGTACGAAGGCGCTGTCATCGACTTCCAGCACGCTGGTGGCATCGGTGCCGTAAGTCAGGCCGTGATAGATCTCGTCCACCACCAGATGGCCATGCCGCGCCTTGATCGCTGTCGAAAGGCCCGCCAGCTCATCGCGGGTCAGGAGGGTCCCGGTCGGGTTGGCCGGCGACGCCACCAGCGCGCCGACGCTGTCGTGATCCCAATGACGGTCGATCAAGTCCGGTGTCAGTTGGTAACGCACCTCCGGACCGACAGGAACAAGCTGCGCCGCGCCTTCTACCAACCGCAGGAAATGCCGGTTGCAGGGGTAACCCGGGTCCGCCAGCAGCCAGTGTTTGCCCGGATCCACCAGCAACGCACTGGCCAGCAGCAACGCGCCGGAACCGCCGGGGGTGATGAGGATTCGCCGCGGATCGATGTTCAAACCGTAACGCTGCTGATAGAAGCTGGAAATGGCCTCACGCAGCTCGGGAATGCCACGGGCGGCGGTGTAGCGGGTTTTCCCCGCCGTCAGCGCGGCCTGGCCGGCCTGGATGATCGGCTCGGCGGTGGTGAAATCCGGTTCGCCGATTTCCAGGTGGATAACGTCGTGGCCGGCAGCTTGCAGTTCATTGGCCCGCGCCAGCAGCGCCATGACATGGAACGGTTCGATCGCGCGACTGCGGGCACTGTAGGACTGAGCCATTAGCCTTCCTTCAACAGGGTAAAAAAACCGATTCTACCCAAGCGCAGGAACGAGCGAGAACCTAATGCGGTCAGACGCGTTAAGACCCTGGCCACAAACGACCCATGCGAGTGCGCAAGGTTTGACTAAAATCATTAATTGATCAGGTCTCCAGCACCACCGGTCAAGGCTTTGCAATCATTTGCAAGCCCTTCGGGCCACTACCTCGACATCCGGGAGTAGCGCGGCCCGATTTGATCTGGTAAGTTCGCCCGCTTGCAGCCGCAGGGCCGGCAGGTGTCGGTGATGGAGCAATCCTGCGCAGATGGATTACAAGAGTAGAGGCGGTCCATTTCATGCCCACCCAAGCAAAGCAGCAAAATCAGTCGATCAGCGGCTTCGAACCCTACAAAGAAGTTAAGGGCGAGGAGTACATGGGCAAACCCATGCGCGCTCACTTCACCAAGATCCTGAACAAGTGGAAACAGGACTTGATGCAGGAAGTCGACCGCACGGTTGATCACATGAAAGACGAGGCGGCCAACTTCCCTGACCCGGCAGACCGTGCCAGCCAGGAAGAAGAATTCAGCCTTGAATTGCGCGCCCGTGACCGCGAGCGCAAGTTGATCAAGAAGATCGACAAGACGCTGCAATTGATCGAAGACGAAGAATATGGCTGGTGCGAGTCCTGCGGCGTCGAGATCGGCGTCAAGCGACTGGAAGCACGCCCTACCGCCGACATGTGCGTTGACTGCAAGACCCTGGCGGAAATCAAGGAAAAGCAAGTCGGCAAGTAATTGCGACTTGAACGAAGAACGGAGCGTGCGAACGCTCCGTTTTTGTTTCTGATATTTGCTGATGTTTATTGCGTCTTCGGAATCGCCTTCGCGAGCAAGCTTCGCTCCTACAGGAGATTGCGCCGGCCTTTGTAGGAGCGAAGCTTGCTCGCGAAGACGGCTTCAAGCCATGCTCGAAACGATTGAACAGCCTGAAATCGCCTTATGACCGCCATCGCCCCCGCCTACATCGGACGCTTCGCCCCTACGCCAAGCGGCCATCTGCATTTCGGTTCGCTGGTCGCAGCGCTGGCCTCGTACCTCGATGCGCGCTCGGTGGGCGGGCGCTGGTTGATGCGCATGGAAGACCTCGATCCGCCACGGGAAGAACCCGGCGCCCAAGCGGCGATCCTCAAGGCGCTGGAAAGCTATGGCTTCGAGTGGGACGGCGAAATGGTCCGACAGAGCGACCGTCACGATGCCTACGCCGAAGTGCTCAATCGCCTGTTCAATCACGGCCTGGCCTACGCCTGCACGTGCTCGCGCAAACAACTGGAGCCGTATCACGGCATTTATCCGGGTCTGTGTCGCAATGCAGGCCATGGCACTGAAGATGCCGCCATTCGCCTGCGCGTGCCTGAGCTGGAATACCACTTCATCGACCGCGTGCAGGGCGAGTACCGCCAACACCTGGGGCGCGACGTCGGTGATTTCGTGATCCGTCGCCGCGACGGGCTCTATGCCTATCAACTGGCGGTGGTGCTCGATGATGCCTGGCAAGGCATCACCGACATCGTCCGTGGCGCCGACCTGCTGGACTCCACGCCACGCCAGCTCTACCTGCAGGAACTGCTGGGTTTTTCGCAACCGCGCTATCTGCACATCCCGCTGATTACCCAGCCTGACGGCAACAAGCTCGGCAAGTCCTACCGTTCGCCGCCGCTGACCGAAGACCAGGCAACACCGTTGTTGCTGCGCGCATTGCGCGCACTCGGGCAAAATCCCGGCACAGAACTGGCGTACGCCACACCACGGGAAGTGCTGAACTGGGGCATTGCCCACTGGGACGCGCTGAAGATCCCGCGCACACTCAACCTGCCCGAAGCGCAACTACAGTGATCAGACTTGCAGTGGCGCGCCCATCCGTTACCATCGCCGCACGTTTTCGGGCACGCGCATAAAAAAGAGAGGCCGGGATGTACATCTATCGCTTGGTCCTGCTCCTGGTAGTGGGGATTTACCTGTTTTCCCCGGCCATCATGGATTGGTGGATCGACGCCACTGGCGCCTGGTATCGCCCGTATCTGCTCTGGCTGATTCTGATCGTCGTGACCTTCATCCTGCAGAGCCAAAAAGATGCCGATGAGCTTTAGCCTGACCCAGATGATCCTGATCAGCGCCGCGTACCTGGCGGTGCTGTTCGGCGTCGCCTGGATCAGCGAACGGGGCATGATCCCCCGGGCGATCATTCGCCACCCCCTGACTTACACCCTGTCGCTGGGCGTTTACGCCAGTGCCTGGGCGTTTTACGGCACGGTGGGCCTGGCCTATCAGTACGGCTACGGCTTTCTCTCCAGCTACCTTGGGGTTTCCGGGGCATTTCTGCTGGCGCCGGTGTTGCTGTATCCGATCCTGAAGATCACCCGCACGTATCAACTGTCGTCGCTGGCCGACCTGTTCGCGTTCCGCTTCCGCAGTACCTGGGCCGGCGCACTGACCACGATCTTCATGCTGATCGGCGTGCTGCCGTTGCTGGCCTTGCAGATTCAGGCCGTGGCGGACTCCATCGGCATCCTCACCCGCGAACCGGTGCAGCATCGCGTGGCCCTGAGCTTTTGCGCGCTGATTACGCTGTTCACGATTTTCTTCGGCTCGCGCCACATCGCCACCCGCGAGAAACACGAAGGCCTGGTGTTTGCCATTGCCTTCGAGTCGGTGATCAAGCTGATCGCCATTGGCGGCGTTGGTTTGTATGCGCTGTACGGCGTGTTCGACGGCCCGCAACAGCTGGAACTGTGGCTGCTGCAAAACCAGACCGCCCTCGCCGCGCTGCACACGCCATTGCAAGAAGGCCCATGGCGCACGCTGTTGCTGGTGTTCTTCGCCTCGGCGATTGTGATGCCGCACATGTACCACATGACCTTTACCGAAAACCTCAACCCGCGCTCGCTGGTCAGCGCGAGTTGGGGTTTGCCGTTGTTCCTGCTGTTGATGAGCCTGGCGGTGCCGCTGATTCTCTGGGCCGGCCTGAAACTGGGGGCCACGACAAATCCTGAATACTTCACGCTGGGCATCGGTATCGCCGCCAACAGCAAAGCCTTGGCGCTGCTGGCATATGTCGGCGGGCTATCGGCCGCCAGCGGGCTGATCATCGTCACCACCCTGGCCCTGTCCGGGATGGCGCTGAACCACCTGGTGCTGCCGCTCTATCAGCCACCGGCCGAAGGCAACATCTACCGCTGGTTGAAGTGGACACGTCGGGCGCTGATCGTCGCGATCATCATGGCCGGTTACGGTTTCTATCTGCTGCTGGGCGCAGAGCAGGACCTGGCCAACCTCGGCATCGTCGCGTTTGTGGCTACGTTGCAGTTCCTGCCGGGCGTGCTGTCCGTCCTTTACTGGCCGACCGCCAACCGCCGTGGCTTCATCGCCGGTTTGCTGGCGGGGATTCTGGTGTGGCTGGTGACCATGCTGTTGCCGCTGGTCGGCAACCTGCAAGGCTTCTACATTCCGCTGCTGAACATGATCTACGTGCTGGACGACACCAGCTGGCACATGGCGGCAATCGCCTCGTTGGCCGCCAACGTACTGATGTTCACTCTGATTTCGCTGTTCACCAACGCCAGCCCCGAAGAAGCCAGCGCCGCCGAAGCTTGCGCCGTGGACAACGTGCGTCGCCCGCAACGCCGGGAATTGCACGCCGCCTCGCCTCAGGAGTTCGCCACGCAACTGGCCAAACCCTTGGGCGCCAAGGCTGCGCAGAAAGAAGTCGAACAAGCGCTGCGCGATCTCTACCTGCCGTTCGACGAGCGCCGCCCTTACGCCTTGCGCCGCTTGCGTGACCGGATCGAAGCCAACCTCTCCGGCCTGATGGGCCCGAGCGTGGCGCAGGACATGGTCGAGACGTTCCTGCCTTATAAGGCCGGCGGTGAAAACTACGTCACTGAAGACATTCACTTCATCGAAAGCCGCCTCGAGGATTACCACTCGCGCCTGACCGGCCTGGCCGCTGAACTCGATGCCCTGCGCCGCTATCACCGCCAGACCCTGCAGGAATTGCCGATGGGCGTTTGCTCGCTGGCCAAGGATCAGGAAATCCTCATGTGGAACAAAGCCATGGAGGAGCTGACCGGAATCGCCGCGCAGCGTGTGGTCGGTTCGCGCCTGAGCACCATCGCCGATCCGTGGAAAGAGCTGCTGCAAGGCTTCATCAATCTGCCGGACGAGCATTTGCACAAACAACATCTGGCCCTTGATGGCCAGACCCGCTGGCTGAACCTGCACAAAGCGGCGATCGACGAACCGCTCGCGCCGGGCAACAGTGGTTTGGTATTGCTGGTGGAAGACCTCACCGAAACGCAGATGCTCGAAGACAAACTGGTGCACTCCGAGCGTCTGGCCAGTATCGGCCGCCTCGCTGCGGGCGTGGCCCATGAAATCGGCAACCCGATCACCGGCATCGCTTGCCTGGCGCAGAACCTGCGCGAAGAACGCGAAGACGATGGCGAGCTGAAGGAAATCAGCGGGCAGATTCTGGAACAGACCAAACGCGTATCGCGCATCGTCCAGTCGCTGATGAGTTTTGCCCACGCGGGCAGTCATCAGCACAACGACGAGCCCGTCTGTCTGGCCGAAGTGGCCCAGGACGCCATTGGCTTGCTGGCCCTGAACCGACGCAATTTCGAAGTGCAGTTCTACAACCTGTGCGACCCCGATCACTGGGTCGAAGGCGATCCGCAGCGACTCGCCCAGGTACTGATCAACCTGCTCTCAAACGCCCGTGACGCCTCGCCTCCCGGCAGCGCGGTGCGTGTAAAAAGCGAAGCCGGCGAACACACGGTCGACCTGATCGTGGAAGACGAAGGCAGCGGTATTCCATCGAGCATCATGGACAGATTGTTCGAACCTTTCTTCACCACCAAGGATCCTGGCGAAGGCACCGGTCTGGGCCTTGCACTGGTCTATTCCATCGTTGAAGAGCATTATGGACAAATCACCATCGACAGCCCGGCTGATGTTCAAAGCCAACGCGGCACCCGTATCCGGGTGACCTTGCCGCGTCATGTCGAAGCGACGTCCGCTGTGAACTGAGACCGTCGAGAGTATCGAATCAATGCCGCACATTTTGATCGTCGAAGACGAAACAATTATCCGCTCCGCCTTGCGCCGCCTGCTGGAACGTAACCAGTACCAGGTCAGCGAAGCCGGTTCAGTGCAGGAAGCACAAGAACGCTTCACCATTCCCACGTTCGACCTGATCGTCAGCGACCTGCGTTTGCCTGGCGCGCCAGGCACCGAGTTGATCAAACTCGGCCAGGGCACGCCGGTGCTGATCATGACCAGCTACGCCAGCCTGCGCTCGGCGGTCGACTCCATGAAGATGGGCGCGGTGGATTACATCGCCAAACCTTTCGACCACGACGAAATGCTCCAGGCCGTCGCACGCATCCTGCGTGACCGGCAATCGGTACAGGCCAGCGGTGAACCTGCCGTCGGCAAAGCCGCCAATGGCGCAGCGAAACCGGGTGTCGACAACAGCAACGGCGAAATCGGCATCATCGGTTCGTGCCCGCCGATGCAAGATCTGTACAGCAAGATCCGCAAAGTCGCGCCAACCGATTCCAATGTCCTGATCCAGGGCGAGTCCGGTACCGGTAAAGAACTGGTGGCCCGTGCCCTGCACAACCTGTCCAGGCGCGCCAAGGCACCGATGATTTCGGTGAACTGCGCGGCGATTCCGGAAAGCCTGATCGAGTCCGAACTGTTCGGCCACGAAAAAGGCGCGTTCACCGGTGCCAGCGCCGGGCGTGCAGGCCTGGTGGAAGCGGCTGATGGCGGCACCTTGTTCCTCGACGAAATCGGCGAACTGCCACTGGAAGCCCAGGCCCGCTTGCTGCGCGTGTTGCAGGAAGGCGAAATTCGCCGGGTCGGTTCGGTCCAGTCGCAGAAAGTCGATGTGCGCCTGATCGCCGCGACTCACCGGGACCTCAAGAGCCTGGCGAAGATCGGCCAGTTCCGTGAAGACTTGTATTACCGCCTCCACGTGATCGCCCTGAAACTGCCGGCCCTGCGTGAGCGCGGTGCCGACGTCAACGAAATCGCCAATGCCTTCCTGGCGCGGCAGAGCGCGCGGGTCAACCGCACCGATCTGAAGTTCGCCGCAGACGCCGAGCAGGCGATTCGTCATTACTCCTGGCCGGGCAACGTGCGCGAACTGGAAAACGCGGTGGAACGCGCGGTCATCCTGTGCGAGAGCCCGGAAATCTCCGCCGAGCTGCTGGGCATCGACATCGAGCTGAGCGACCTGGAAGACGACGAGTTCATCGGCCTGCCTCCGCAACAGGGCAACGGCGCCGGCAACAACAATCATGAGCCGACCGAAGACCTGTCACTGGAAGACTACTTCCAGCACTTCGTCCTCGAGCATCAGGACCACATGACCGAAACCGAGCTGGCACGCAAACTGGGCGTCAGCCGTAAATGCCTGTGGGAACGCCGCCAACGCCTGGGCATTCCGCGGCGCAAGACCGGGGTGGCCAGCGAGAGCTGAGCGGGTAACACATGATTGTGTGAAGAAACTGTTACCCCAGTTTTTTCACGTAACAGAAACCGGGGCTTACGGTAACGAAGCCCCGGTTTTTTTTGGCCTCGAAAAAGCCCATCAAGTGACGTAACCCCTTGTTTTGCTAGGCTTCGCAAAAGTTGGCACGCACCCTGCTATATGTTTGGTACAAGAACAATAACAAGCAATGTACAAGACAATAAAAATAAGACGTATCGACTCACGCACAATAAAAACAAGACGGCATGAGGCGTAGCTAACTGATTCTTTTGGAGAGGCGTTGTATTTGGGGCTTGCCCCACGACCAGGCCGAGAACAACAAAAAACTGTCTTGAGACAGAGCCTGAACTGGTTGGATCGCAAGATCACTGCAGCACAGCGACCAAAGCAATCCGTTTGCTCTTGGCTCCCGATTGGGAGGGTCATGAAGGAAAACTTCATGACGCGGGCACTCAACAAAAACAAGAAGCCCGAAACCAATAACAAAAATAGAACATGCAACTACTTCTTGGGGAGCTTCGGCTCCCCTTGTAGTTTCCGCGATTTGGAACGGTTACTCGCTCTAGGCTGTAGGAGCAAGCTTGCTCGCGATGGTCGTGAACGATAACGCGTTAATCCAGATTCCCAGCGGCGCCCTTCAGTTTTTCGCGAGCAAGCTCGCTCCTACAGGGGTGCTTACAGCTCATATCGGCTGTGTCCTACACCATCCCCCGACTAAATGCTAGAATCCCCGCCCATCATGCGGTCATTCTTCGTTTTGGCCGAACATTCCTTCAAACAGTGCATCCCATGCTGAAGAAGCTGTTCCAGTCATTCCGTTCTCCCAAGCGTCATACGCAACACATCCGCAGCACGCCTGAAGTGCTTAACAGCGGCCAACACTCGCTGCAAAAGGCACAATTCAGCCGTTACGCGGTGAATATCGTCGAACGCCTGCAGAACGCCGGTTACCAGGCTTACCTGGTCGGCGGTTGTGTGCGTGACATGATGCTCGGCATCACACCAAAAGACTTTGACGTCGCCACCAGTGCCACCCCTGAACAGGTGCGCGCCGAATTCCGCAATGCGCGGATCATCGGCCGCCGCTTCAAACTGGTGCATATCCACTTTGGCCGCGAAATCATTGAAGTCGCGACTTTCCGCGCCAATCACCCGCAAAACGATGAAGAGGAAGACAGCAACCAGTCTTCCCGCAACGAGAGCGGGCGCATTCTGCGCGATAACGTCTACGGCACGCTGGAAGAGGACGCGCAACGCCGCGACTTCACCATCAACGCCCTGTATTACGATCCGGTCAGCGAGCGCATCCTCGACTACGCCAACGGCGTACACGACATCCGTAACCACCTGATCCGTTTGATCGGCGATCCGAAACAACGCTACCAGGAAGACCCGGTGCGGATGCTGCGCGCCGTGCGTTTCGCCGCCAAGCTAAATTTCGGCATCGAAAAACACAGCGCCCTGCCGATCCGCGACCTGGCACCGATGCTGCGCGAGATCCCGTCGGCCCGTCTGTTCGAAGAAGTGCTCAAGCTGTTCCTCTCCGGCCACGCCGCGGACACCTTCGAGATGCTGGTCGACCTGCAGCTGTTCGATCCGCTGTTCCCGGCCAGTGCCGAGGCGCTGGAATACAACCCGACGTACACCCACACCCTGATCAGCGAAGCGCTGATCAACACCGACCTGCGCATCAAGCAGAACAAACCGGTAACCCCGGCGTTCCTGTTTGCAGCCCTGTTGTGGCCTGCCCTGCCGGCCCGCGTGCTGCGCTTGCAGGAACGTGGCATGCCGCCGATTCCGGCGATGCAGGAAGCGGCGCACGAGCTGATTGCCGAACAGTGCCAGCGGATCGCGATTCCAAAACGCTTCACCATGCCGATCCGCGAGATCTGGGACATGCAGGAACGCCTGCCGCGCCGCAGCGGCAAACGCGCCGACCTGCTGCTGGACAACCCGCGCTTCCGCGCCGGTTACGACTTCCTGCTGCTGCGCGAAAGCGCTGGCGAACAGACCGATGGCCTGGGCGAATGGTGGACGGATTATCAGGACGCCAACGACAGCGAACGTCATGACATGATCCGCGACCTCAGTGGCAAGGAAGACGGCACTGGCGCACCACGCAAACGTCGCCGCAGCGGCGGTGCCAAGCGCAAACGTGCAGCCGGCGCGCCGAGCACCACGGGCGAATAATCGATGGAACGCATCTACATCGGCATGGGCAGCAACCTGGCTGACCCCGCCGAACAATTGCGCAGCGCCGTCGAAGCGCTGGCGCGATTGCCGCAGACCGAACTGGTCGGGGTTTCCGGGTTTTATCAGAGCGACTCGCTGCTGCCTGGCCAACCGCGTTACACCAACGCAGTGGCCGCCCTCGACAGCACACTAGCCCCGCTGGAGCTGCTCGATGCGCTGCAAGCCATCGAGAACGGACAGGGCCGCGAGCGTCTTGAGCGCTGGGGGCCACGCACGCTCGACCTCGACATCGTGCTGTTCGGTGATCGGCTGATCGACGAGCCACGCCTCAAGGTGCCTCACTACCATATGCAGGAACGCGCGTTTGTTCTGTACCCGCTGGCCGAATTGGCGCCGGTGGATTTGCGGTTGGCCGATGGCCGTACCTTGGCCGAACTGCTTCAGGCCTGCCCGTTCGTCGGGTTGGAACGCTTGCCCTGACCTCCGCCATCCCCCTGTAGGAGCGAAGCTTGCTCGCGAAAGCGGTGTGACAGTCGACATAAATATTGAATGTCACACCGCTTTCGCGAGCAAGCTTCGCTCCTACAAAATCTAATGCCCCGCTAGATTGCGGCTGCTGAATCGCATCAGTTACTTCGGTAACACCCCACGCGTAACAATGCGGTAACACACGCAATTGACTTCCCGAGTTCTCCTCACGACTATAGGCGTCCCGCTGCCGCCAACACGGCGTTAAAGGGCGCAATCCAGGCCTTAAAAGCACGACAACAGACCGTGCGCCTGTATTTAACGAAGAATCACGCGCGTTACTCGCAGTAGTTTCCACAGCGCCTGAATGAGGAACTTTTCATGCCAGCCATCACCCTGACCACTCTGCAAGGTCTCAAGCAAAAAGGTGAAAAAATCACCATGCTGACCTGCTATGACGCGACCTTCGCCCACGCCTGCAATGAAGCCGGCGTCGAAGTGCTGCTGGTGGGCGACTCCCTCGGCATGGTTCTGCAAGGTCACGACAGCACCCTGCCGGTGACCACCGCCGAGATGGCTTACCACGTCGCCGCCGTCAAACGCGGTAACACCGACGCGTTTATCCTCGCCGACCTGCCCTTCATGGCCTACGCCACTATCGAACAAACCATGACCAACAGCGCCCAGTTGATGCAGGCCGGTGCACACATGGTCAAGGTCGAAGGTGCGCTGTGGCTGGCGGACTCGATCCGTCTGCTGGCCGAGCGCGGCATCCCGGTGTGCGCGCACATGGGCCTGACGCCGCAATCGGTGAACATTCTGGGCGGTTACAAAGTCCAGGGCCGTGGCGAGAACCAGGCACGGCAGATGCGCGCCGACGCCATCGCCCTGGAACAGGCCGGTGCCGCCATGCTGCTGCTCGAATGCGTACCGAGCGAACTGGCTCAGGAAATCACCCAGGCAGTGGGGATTCCGGTGATCGGCATCGGCGCCGGCAGCGGTACCGACGGCCAGGTCCTGGTGCTGCACGACATGCTCGGCCTGTCGATCACTGGCCGAGTGCCAAAGTTCGTGAAGAACTTCACGAACGGCCAAACCAGCATTCACGCGGCCCTGAGCGCTTATGTCACTGAAGTCAAAGCGGCGACTTTCCCTGGTATCGAACACGGATTCTCTGCATGAACACCGTAAAAACCGTACGCGAATTGCGGGCCGCCGTGGCCCGCGCCCGCAGTGAAGGCAAGCGTATCGCCTTCGTACCGACCATGGGCAACCTGCACAGCGGCCATATTGCGCTGATTACCAAGGCCTCCCAACGGGCGGACTTCGTAGTCGCGAGTATTTTCGTCAACCCGCTGCAATTCGGCGCCGGCGAAGACCTCGACAAGTACCCGCGCACCCTGGCAGCGGACCAGGAACAACTGCTCGAGGCCGGTTGCCACTTGTTGTTCGCACCCGCCGTAGAAGAAATGTACCCCGACGGCATGACCGGCCAGACCCGCGTCAGCGTTCCACAACTGTCCGAAGGCCTGTGCGGCGCCAGCCGTCCGGGGCATTTCGAAGGCGTGGCGACGGTGGTCAGCAAACTGTTCAACATGGTCCAGCCGGACCTGGCGATCTTTGGTCAGAAAGACTTCCAGCAACTGGCCGTGATTCGCGCGCTGGTGCATGACCTGAACATGCCGATCCAGATCATCGGCGAGCCGACGGTCCGTGCGGCCGATGGGCTGGCATTGTCATCTCGCAATGGGTTTCTCAGTGAAGAACAACGGGCCGTGGCGCCGGTTGTGTATCGCACGCTGACCTCGATTGCTGATGCCATTACACAGGGTGAGCGCGATTTTCCGGCGTTGATCGCCGTACAGACCAAACAGCTTGAAGCTGCGGGTTTGCGTACCGACTATCTGGAAATCCGCCATGCGCTGACCTTGCGCCCGGCGACGGCGGAAGATCAGGACCTGGTGATTCTGGTGGCGGCGTTCCTCGGCACCACGCGGTTGATCGACAACCTGCACCTGAACCTCGACGCACCCGCCTGAACACCACAACCCAAAATGTAGGAGCCAGCTTGCTGGCGATGGCGTCCTCATAATCGCCATCGCCAGCAAGCTGGCTCCTACAGGGTCTGCATTACCCGCGTCCGCTGTATTGCTGCCCACAATCGCTTCGGGCAAACTGCCCGCCGTTCGATTCCGACCTGGGAAAACACTCATGCACGCCATCATGCTCAAGGCCAAGCTGCATCGCGCCGAAGTCACCCACGCAGTACTCGATTACGAAGGTTCTTGCGCCATCGACGGCGAATGGCTGGACTTGTCCGGCATCCGTGAATACGAACAGATCCAGATCTACAACGTCGACAACGGCGAACGCTTCACCACCTACGCCATTCGTGGCGAAGAAGGCTCGCGCATGATCTCGGTCAATGGCGCCGCCGCCCACAAGGCCAAGGTCGGTGACCGTGTGATCATCTGTGCTTACGCTCACTACAGCGAAGCCGAGCTGCTCAACTTCAAGCCGCGCATGCTCTACATGGCACCGGGTAACGAGCTGGGCCACACCAGCAATGCCATTCCGGTTCAGGTCGCCTGACCGAACCTTCTCTTCCGTTTGTCGGACCGTTCCCTGCTTCATGTACAAAAAAGTACCGGGAACGGGTCAGACAAAGTCAAGACAGATCGCAGCGCGAGGTTTACTGTATTCGCCCTGTGCCATGAAATCGTGTCGACGCAGTTGACCGGACGCCCACCCACAGCGCTCCGGGATTTTTAGTGTTCAAAAGGCCGTTCAAGTAAAAAGGAAACCCGCAGCGATGGCGTACTACCGCACTCCTCAAGACGTGACCGCTCTGCCCGCCTGGCAGGCGCTGAATGACCACCGCCAAGCCATGCAGGATTTCAGCATGCGCGAAGCCTTCAATGCCGATCCGCAGCGCTTTACCCAATTCACCCTCAGCAGCTGCGGCCTGTTTCTCGACTACTCGAAGAACCTGATCAACGCCGAGACCCGCAATCTGCTGGTGGGCCTGGCCAATGAAGTCGACCTCAAGGGCGCGATCAAGGCGCTGTTCGAAGGCGAAATCGTCAACTCTTCCGAAGGACGCCCGGCCCTGCACACCGCGCTGCGCCGCCCAGTGGGCGAGAAGCTGTCGGTCAACGGCGTCAACGTGATGCCTGAAGTGCACAAGGTCTTGAACAAGATCACCGACCTCGTGGGTCGTATCCACGACGGTTTGTGGCGCGGTTACACCGAGAAGCCGATCACCGACGTGGTGAACATCGGCATCGGTGGCTCGTTCCTCGGCCCTGAGCTGGTTTCCGAAGCCCTGCTGTCCTACGCCCAGAAAGGCGTGCGCTGCCATTACCTGGCGAACATCGACGGCACCGAGCTTCATGAACTGACCATGAAGCTGCGCGCCGAGACCACGCTGTTCATCGTTTCGTCGAAGTCCTTCAACACCCTCGAAACCCTGAAAAACGCCCAGGCCGCTCGCGCCTGGTACCTGGCTCAGGGTGGTTCGGAAGCCGAGCTGTATCGTCACTTCATCGCGGTCTCGAGCAACAACGCCGCCGCCGTGGCGTTCGGTATCCGCGAAGAAAACATCTTCCCGATGTGGGATTGGGTTGGCGGCCGTTATTCGCTGTGGTCGGCCATCGGTTTGCCGATTGCCCTGGCCATCGGCATGTCGAACTTCAAGGAACTGCTGTCCGGTGCCTACACCATGGACCAGCATTTCCAGAGCGCGCCATTCGAACAGAACATGCCGGTGCTGCTGGCGTTGCTCGGTGTCTGGTACGGCAACTTCTGGGGCGCGCAGAGCCACGCGATCCTGCCGTACGACCACTACCTGCGCAACATCACCAAACACTTGCAACAGCTGGACATGGAATCCAACGGCAAGAGCGTGCGCCAGGACGGCACACCGGTGTCCACTGATACCGGTCCGGTGATCTGGGGTGGCGTGGGCTGCAACGGTCAGCACGCGTATCACCAGTTGCTGCACCAAGGCACCCAATTGATCCCGGCCGACTTCATTGTGCCGATCGTCAGCTTCAACCCGGTGTCCGATCACCACCAGTGGCTGTACGCCAACTGCTTGTCGCAAAGCCAGGCACTGATGCTCGGCAAGACCCGCGCCGAGGCCGAATCCGAGCTGCGTGACAAAGGCATGGCCGAAGCCGACGTGCAGAAACTCGCGCCGCACAAGGTGATCCCGGGCAACCGTCCGAGCAACACCCTGGTGGTCGAACGCATCAGCCCGCGTCGTCTCGGCGCACTGGTGGCGATGTACGAACACAAAGTCTTCGTGCAAAGCGTGATCTGGGGCATCAACGCCTTCGACCAGTGGGGCGTGGAGCTGGGCAAAGAGCTGGGCAAAGGCGTCTACAACCGTCTGGTCGGCAGCGAAGAAACCCCGGCTGACGATGCTTCCACCCAAGGGCTGATCAACTATTTCCGCGGTCGTCACCGCGGTTAATCTGACGCCACTCCTACAGACGGTACTAACCTTGTAGGAGCCGGCTTGCTGGCGATAGCGGTGTGTCATTCAACATTTTTGTCGACTGATACGCCGCTATCGCCAGCAAGCCGGCTCCTACGAGGGTCGCGTAGCTCCCCTCTTGTCGCAAAAACAAGAAGAAGGAACCGTCATGTTCGATATCAGCACGTTCCCCAAAGCCGATGCCGTCCGCCGGGCCGCACACCTCAGTCAAGACGACTACAAGCGCCTGTACCGTCAATCCATCGAGCACCCCAGTGAATTCTGGGCTGAACAGGCCACACGCTTCCTCGACTGGAGCACACCGTGGAAAACCGTCCAGCGCTATGACCTGAAAACCGGCGAAGCCAGCTGGTTTGCCGGCGGAAAATTAAACGTCAGCTACAACTGCATCGATCGCCACCTGGAAAAACGCGGCGATCAGATCGCAATCCTCTGGGAAGGCGATGACCCCGCCGAATCGGCCCAGATCACTTACAAAAAACTGCATCACAACGTCTGCCGCCTGGCCAATGTGCTCAAAAGCCGTGGCGTGAAGAAAGGCGACCGCGTGTGCATTTACATGCCGATGATCCCCGAAGCCGCCTACGCCATGCTCGCCTGCACACGAATCGGTGCGGTGCATTCGGTGGTATTTGGCGGTTTCTCCCCGGACTCGGTGCGCGACCGCATTCTCGACGCCGACTGCCGCACCGTGATCACCGCCGATGAAGGCGTGCGCGGCGGCAAATTCGTACAGCTCAAGCAGAAAGTCGACCAAGCGCTGAAAAGTTGCCCGAACGTCAGCACCGTGATCGTGGTCGAGCGCACCCAGGGCGATGTCGACTGGGTCGAAGGCCGCGACCTCTGGTATCACCAGGCGCTGCGCGACGTCGACGACAATTGCCCGCCGGAACCCATGGACGCCGAAGACCCGCTGTTCATCCTCTACACCTCCGGCAGCACCGGCAAACCCAAAGGCGTGTTGCACACCACCGGCGGTTATCTGCTGCAAGCGGCGATGACCTTCAAATACGTGCTCGACTACCGCGACAACGAAGTCTTCTGGTGCACCGCCGATGTCGGCTGGGTCACAGGCCACAGTTACATCGTCTACGGCCCGCTGGCCAACGGCGCGACCACGCTGATCTTCGAAGGCGTGCCGAGCTACCCGAGCAGCTCGCGCTTCTGGCAGGTGATCGACAAGCACCACGTGAACATCTTCTACACCGCCCCCACCGCCCTGCGTTCGCTGATGCGCGAAGGCCCCGAACCGCTGAAGGAAACGTCCCGCGCGAGCCTCAGATTACTCGGCAGCGTCGGGGAGCCGATCAACCCGGAAGCGTGGGATTGGTATTTCAACGTCGTCGGCGAACAGCGTTGCCCGATCGTTGACACCTGGTGGCAGACTGAAACCGGCGGCATCATGCTCAGCCCGCTGGTGAGCGCGCAGCGGATCAAACCCGGCTGCGCCACACAACCGATGTTCGGTGTGCAGCCGGTGTTGCTCGACGAAGTGGGCAAGGAAATCAAAGGCGCCGGCAGCGGCGTGCTGGCGATCAAATCCAGCTGGCCGGCACAGATCCGCAGCGTCTACGGCGACCCGCAACGGATGGTCGACACCTATTTCAAACCCTACCCTGGCTACTATTTCACCGGCGACGGCGCGCGGCGCGACGAGGACGGCGATTACTGGATCACCGGGCGCATTGACGACGTGATCAACGTTTCCGGCCACCGCATCGGCACCGCCGAAGTGGAAAGCGCCCTGGTGCTGCACGACAGCATCGCCGAAGCGGCGGTGGTCGGTTACCCTCACGACGTCAAAGGCCAGGGCATCTATGCCTTTGTCACACCCATGAACGGCACCGATCCCAACGACGAACTGAAGAAGGAACTGCTGGCCCACGTCAGCAAGGAAATCGGCAGTTTTGCCAAACCGGACCTGATCCAGTGGGCCCCGGCCTTGCCGAAAACCCGTTCGGGCAAGATCATGCGACGGATTCTGCGCAAGATCGCCTGCAATGAGCTGGACAGCCTGGGCGACACCTCGACGTTGGCTGATCCGAGCGTGGTTCAGGATCTGGTGGATAAACGCCTGAACCAATAACGTGTCCACGCCTTGTCCTTGTAGGAGCCGGCTTGCTGGCGATTGCGGCGTATCAATCGACAAAAATGTTGAATGACACACCGCTATCGCCAGCAAGCCGGCTCCTACAGGGGAGATTGGCGCTTACCTTTTTTTAACAATGAGTCGCCATGGAATTCATCCGCAGCCGCATCGAAACCCAGGTCATGAGCCTCACTGGCCTGTCCCTCGGCAAGCTCGACCTGGAAAACCCCAAGGGTGATCCCGGCCTGTTCGGCCCTGATTCGGTCAGTTGGCAAGTCCACGGCGACTTCAGCAGCATGCTCATCGGCGGCATCAGCGCGTTGATGCTGCAAGCCCTGCACCCCTTGGCGCTGGCCGGGGTCTGGGACCATTCGAACTTTCGCGAGGACATGCTCGGTCGCCTGCGCCGCACCGGGCAATTCATTTCCGGCACCACCTTCGGCTCGCGCAAAGATGCCGACTGGCTGATCGAGAAAGTCCGCACCATCCACCTGCAAGTGACCGGCACCGCGCCGGATGGCCGGCCTTACGCCGCCAGTGATCCAGATCTGCTCACCTGGGTACACGTGGCCGAAGTCAGCAACTTCCTCGCGGCGCATTTACGTTATCGCAACCCACACCTTTCGCTAGCCGATCAGGACCGTTACTACGATGAAATCGCCTTGGTCGCCGAACGCCTGGGCGCGCGTGACGTACCGCGTTCGCGACAGGAAACGGCCGAATACCTTGAGCGCATTCGTCCGCAATTGCTGTGCGACGAGCGCAGTCGCGAGGTGTTGCGACTGTTGTTGAACGCACCCTCCCCGAGCCGTCTGGCCAAGCCGTTCGGCGGGTTGATGATGCAGGCAGGCATTGACCTGCTGCCGGATTGGGCCAGCGACATGCTCGGCGTGCGCCAGAGCTCGCTGCAACGCAAACTGATCCGCACCAGCGTCAACCGCAGCGCACCGATGTTGCGCTGGGCCGTGCGTAACGGCTCGGTGCATCGGGCCAAGCGACGGATGGGACTACCAACCTAATCCCCTTGTAGGAGCGAGGCTTGCCCGCGAAGAACGATAACGCGGTGTATCCGCCAGACCGTGCGGCATTCTTCGCGGGCAAGCCTCGCTCCTACAAGTCCTCTCGTGCGCAAGCTGTTAAACTCCCGCGCCAAATTCCCTCCCCTGCAAGGCGCCCAGCATGTCTTCCTTGAATCAGGCGCTGTGCGCCGCCCTCGAACATCGCCAGGACCTGCTTGCCGAACTGCATCAGCAAGGCACCGATTGCTATCGCCTGTTCCACGGCAGCCAGGAAGGCGCCGGCGGCCTGACCATCGACCGCTACGGCCCGCAGCTGTTGGTGCAGAGCTTTCATCAGGCGCTGGAGCGCGACGCCCTGCTGCAAGTGCATGAAACGATCAACCAACATCTGGGCCTCGACACCCTGCTGGTCTACAACGACCGCTCCCGGGGCAACTCGCGCATCGACCGTGAAGACACGGTCTACCGCGCCGACGAAGCCGCCCTGCAAGACTTGGTCGGTCACGAATGGGGCCTGAATTACCGGGTTCGCGGCCGTCACGCCGGCCAGGATCCGCTGCTGTTTCTCGACCTGCGCAACACCCGCGGCTGGGTCAAGGATCACAGCAAGAACAAAAGCGTGCTGAACCTGTTTGCCTACACCTGCGGCGTCGGCCTGAGCGCTGCGGCCGGTGGCGCGAGCGAGGTGTGCAACCTGGACTTCGCCGAGGGCAACCTGGCGGTCGGCCGCGAAAACGGTCTGCTCAATCCGCAATTGCCGACCATGCAATTCATCCAGTCCGATTATTTCCCGGCCATTCGCCAACTCGCCGGCCTGCCCATCAGCCAGCGTCGCGGGCAGAAACTGCCGAGCTATCAACGCCTGGAACAACGTCAATACGATCTGGTTTTGCTGGACCCTCCGGCCTGGGCCAAGAGCGCTTTCGGCACCGTCGACCTGCTGCGCGACTACCAGAGCCTGCTCAAGCCCGCGCTGCTGACCACCGCCGACAATGGCGTGCTGATCTGCTGCAACAACCTGGCAAAAGTCAGCATGGACGACTGGCGCGAACAGGTTTTGCGCTGCGCGGAGAAGGCCGGCCGCCCGGTGCGCGAGTGGACGGTGATGAAACCGGGCGCCGATTTCCCGTCCATGGATCAACAGCCGCCGCTGAAAACACTGATCCTGCAGCTCTGAATCACGTCAGATAAATCTGAAAAATCCTGGGCTGAGCGAATACTTCGGAACCGGATTGGCGTGCCATACTCCAAGGCACTCCGATTCAGACAGATGAAGCCGCACATGCCCAAAGGATTGATCCGCGCTATCGGCGCCTTGTTGACTGCTCTGGCCCTCTACAGCCTGCTGGGGTTTCTGATTTTGCCGGGCATCGCATTGCGGGTGGCCAACCAGCAACTGGCCAACTACGCGACGACGCCCGCCACAATTCAGCGAATCGAACTCAACCCGTTCAGCCTTGAAGTCACCCTGTGGGGCCTGATCATCGGCGAACCGGGCAAGGAACAGGTCGGTTTCGAACGGCTTTACGCCAACCTGCAGATCGACAGCCTCTGGACCAAGGCGCTGCACCTGTCCGATATCGAACTGGACAAGCCGAAGACCGAAATCCTTTTCGGCAAGGACGGCAAACTCAACTTGCTTGGTCTGTTCAAACTGCCGGCGAGCGAGCCGACGCCGACAGACCCGGACGCCAAACCGTTTCCGCTGCGCATAGAGCGAATCAAACTGGCCGGCGGTGCCGTGCACTTCAAGGATGAACGCCCCAGCGAAGCCATCGAGTTCCTCTACGACAAACTCGATTTCGAGCTGAACAACCTCAGCACCCTGCCCGATGACAATGCCGACATGACCCTTGTGGCCATCGGCCCGAACGGTGGGCAGATCGACTGGACCGGTAACTTCAGCCTCATCCCGATCGCCTCCGAAGGTAAGCTGAAAATCACCGACGGGCAGATGAAAACCTTTTGGCCCTATGTGCGTGACGCGCTGCCGCTGGTGCTGGAAAACGGCGTGCTGAATCTGAGCACCGACTACAAACTCAACCTGTCCAAGGAAACCGAGCTGCTGCTGAACAACGTCGCAGTGAGCGTGGCGCCCTTCTCCATCAAGGCTCCGGACGGTCGGCCACTGGCGAAACTCGAACGCCTGGACGTAACTGAAACCACGGTCGACCTGGCCAAGCAGCAAGTTGTCGTCGGCAAGATCCGCAGCAACAAACTGGAAACCTGGGCGGCACTGGAAGCCGACGGGCAACTCGACTGGCAGAAGCTGTTCGCCAGCCAACCGTCCAAGGCCGCCGCCAAGGCCAAAGCCGAACCGGCCAGCACGCCAGCGGCCGCCGACTCGCCAAAGCCAGAACCGACGCCGCCGAGCAAACCTTGGCAAGTGCTGTTGAAAGATGTGCAACTGCGCAATTACCAGGTGCACCTGGCTGACCGCAAAACGCAACCCGCCGTGACGCTGGATTTGAACCCGCTGAACCTGGACCTGCAGAATTTCGACAGCCTCAATGGCTCGCCTTTTACCCTCAAGCTCGACACCGGCGTGGGCAAGCAAGGCAAGATCACCGCCGAGGGCGAGGTCAATCTCGCTCCCGTCAGCGCCAAATTGAACGTGCAGACCAAGGACATCGACTTGCGGGTCGCCCAGTCCTACATCAATCCGTTCATTCGCCTTGAACTGCGCAGCGGCATGCTCGGCAGCGATCTGGCGGTCAACCTGAAAAGCACCGAGCCGTTGGCGTTCAGCGTCACAGGACGGGCGCAGATCGATCAGCTGCACACCCTCGACACCCTGAAAACCCGCGACTTTCTCAAGTGGCAGCAGGTGGTGGTCGAAGGCCTGAATTATCAGCACGGCGACAGCCTGTCGATCGACAAGGTCAACCTGTTCCAACCGTATGTGCGCTTCATGATCAACGATGATCGCACCACCAACATCGATGACCTGCTGATCCCGCAACCGCCCGATTCCGGCGCAAAAACCGCTGCGGCCAAACCCGTCAGCAAGGACAAGCCGCTGGGCATCCACATTGGCGGCATTGCCATCAATGACGGTTCGGCCAACTTCGCCGACTTCAGCCTGACCCCGAACTTCGCCACCGCCGTGCAACAGCTCAACGGCCAGATTGGCACCATCGACAGCCGTCAGGCGAAACCGGCGACCGTCGACATCAAGGGCAAGGTCGATCGTTACGCGCCGGTGACCATCAAAGGTTCGGTCAACCCGTTCGACCCGATGGCCAGCCTCGACATCGCCACCAGTTTCAAACGGGTGGAACTGACCACGCTGACGCCCTACTCCGGCAAGTTCGCCGGCTACCGTATCCGCAAGGGCCGACTCAACCTAGACCTGCATTACCTGATTACCAAAGGCCAGCTCAAGGCTGAAAACAAAGTGGTGGTCGAGCAATTGCAACTGGGTGAAAAGGTCGACAGCCCCGACGCTGTCAGCCTGCCGCTGAAACTGGCGATTGCGCTGCTCAAGGACGTCGACGGCAAGATTTCCATCGAGCTGCCAGTCACCGGCGACCTCAACAATCCGCAGTTCAGCGTCATGCCGATTGTCTGGCAGACCCTGCGTAACCTGATCGTCAAAGCCGCTGCCGCACCGTTCAAAATGATTGGCGGGCTGGTCAGTGGCGGTGGGGCGGAAGACCTGGGCACGGTGTCATTCGCGCCGGGCTCGAGCGATCTGAGCAAGGACGCCGAGGGTTCGCTGGTCAAACTGTCCAATGCGCTCAAGGAACGCCCGGCCCTGCGCCTGGAGATCGAAGGCACCGCTGCCGCCAGCAGCGATGGCCCGCTGATCGCCGAGCAACGCCTGGAACGGGAGTACCAGTACAACTACTACAAAATGCTCCAGCGTCGCGGCGACAAGGTGCCGGCGCAGGCCTCGTTGCTGCAAGTACCGGACGGCGAGAAAGGCCCGCTGCTGGAAGGCATCTACCGCACCCGACTGAAAACCCAGCCACCCGCCGAATGGAAGGACCTGGGCAAGGAAGAACGCACCGCAAAAATGCGCGCAGACGTGATCAAGTTCTGGAGCACCAGTGACGTGCTCTTGCGCCAGCTGGGCCAGGATCGCGCCAGCAGCATCAAGGATTATCTGGTCGACAAGGGTCAGTTGGCCGATGACCGCGTGTACTTCATCGATGCCAGCCTCGGCGAAGCCGAAAGTGACGGTCGGGTGGTAACGCCGTTGCACCTGGATGCCGAGTGATGATCAGTCGGTTGCTGATCAGCCTGACACTGGCAATGGCTGCCAGTCAGGCCTCGGCCGCCGATACCCTGCGCTGCGGCAGCCAGTTGGTCAGCGTCGGCGACCGGTCCAGCGAAGTACTGCAGAAATGTGGAGAGCCGGTCAGTCGAGACCTGTTGGGCTACAAGCGCAGCGCCAACCGTCGGGAAGAATTCCAGGTCGAGGAATGGACCTACGGGCCCAACGGCGGGATGTATCAATACCTGCGGTTTGAAGGGAATCGCTTGAAGCAGATCACCAGCAAACGCGGAAATTGATTTTGCACGGCCCCTGTAGGAGCGAGCTTGCTCGCGAAAAATGCCCAAGCGACACGTTGATCCAGGCAGCCAGCATTATCGTTGACGTCCATCGCGAGCAGGCTCGCTCCTACAGTTGTTTTGAGTTGCTGCAAATAGAACAGGCCCCGGACACGAATGTCAGAGGCCTGTAATGGCCACATCCTTGTGGCCGTCGCATGAACTCTCAAGTTGCGGCAGACGCATGACTCGGCTCGTCTACCGCGCCTTCTCCCGTTCAGGCGAGAAGTCTTGCCTTACTCGGCTTTCAGGCCGTCAGCGGAGACCGCCTGGACGCCTTTGATTTTCTTGGCGATGGCCACGGCGGTGGCTTTCTGAGCGTCAGTCACCGCGACGGTGGACGACAGGGATACAACACCTTTGTTGGTTTCAACCTTGATATCGGTACCAGGAATGCCTTTTTCGGTCACCAGGTCAGCTTTGACTTTGGTGGTGATCCAGGTATCGGAAGTGGCTTCTTTAGCCTTGGTCACTTCACCGGCAGCCAGCACCATTGGGGCTTGGGTAGCCTGGGTTTGAGCGAATGCAACGTTGGCCATGGTCAGGGTCAGCGCGGTAGCAGTAGCGGCAGCGAACTTCTTCATACGAGTAACTCCTGTTTTTTCATAAAGTCTGCTGCGTGTCTTGTCAGCAGGGTTACTGGGTATAGTGCGAACGCTGTGCCAACTTTGAAACAGTTACCAACTCTTTATAAATCAACAACTTAAAAAATCTTCTGATTTTCGGAATCATGCAAATTGCATGACTTCGACATTCTCTACATGCAAGTTGCAGGTTTTAACGTGGGCCTAAGGCCATGAATTTGTGAGGTTTTCCAAATCTCACCAAGAAGCGCAGCGAGCTTGGAGTTTTCCCCCCAAAAAAATGCCCCATCCGACGATGGGGCATTCTTCTATCTAGCCGTTTTCAGCATTAAGTTGCAGAGGCTGTGCAACCAGGCGGTGCGTAATCGGCTGTCACGCCGGTCGCGCATGACCAGCCTGCAGTGGCGCTGCGAGTCAGCGTGATGGTTTTACCTGCCACAGGGGCCGGTGCTTTCTGCAGGGTGCAGACAATGGTGCCAGCGCCTGAGGCAACCGTGCCGGTGACAGCAATTGCACAGTTCTGCGTCGTTGTGCCAGCGCCCGTCAGTGTGGTGGGTTCTGCAGTACCGGCATTCATCAGGTCTTCAAACGAAACCTTCAATGCTGAAATTTCCGCCAACCCCGCCGTCACTTTCGCCCGAGCCTGATACTTCGAATAAGCCGGCAACGCAAACGTCGCCAGAATCCCGATGATCGCCACCACGATCAACAATTCGATAAGCGTAAAACCTTTCTGAGCACTCATAGACAAGCTCCATGCATGAGTCGAAATCTCATGATCTGAACCAGTCTCAGCACAGCCCATGCCAAGCCCGTTGCCCCCTGTTAGCGGGGCGCGAGAACGACGCAAGGCCTTGTCCTGCCCTCAGGATCCGCACTATCTGACACTTTTTGTCACCAGAGCAGCGCTGGTTTGGCGCCACCGGTTGACTAGGCTATAAGTCATGAACTGTCTGTGTCCGGTATCCCCATGAATGACATCGCCCTTAGCGGTCTGGCCAAGCAATTGGTTCTTGCCGAGCTGCTCACCGACCAAAGCGCGCAACAGGCGTATCAGCAAGCCCAACGCCACAAAATCTCCCTCGTCAGTTATCTGGTGCAGAACAAACTGGTGAAAAGTCGCCAGGTCGCCGAGATCGCCTCGGAGCATTTCGGCATGGCACTGCTCGACCTCAACTGCCTGGAGAAGGAAACCCAACCCAAGGGTCTGGTCAGCGAAAAACTGGTTCGCCAGCACCACGCCCTCCCCCTCTGGCGGCGTGGCAACAAGTTGTTCGTGGGGGTTTCCGACCCGACCAATCACCAGGCCATCAACGACATCCAGTTCAGTACCGGGCTGAACACCGAAGCCATCCTGGTGGAGGACGACAAGCTCAGCGATGCCATCGAGAAGTTCTTCGACAGCCATGCCAGCGGACTGGAAGACATGGCCGACGTCGACCTCGATGGCATGGACATCGAGTCGATCGATGACGACCAGGGCGCCATCGCCGGACAGGATGCCGACGACGCGCCGGTGGTGCGCTTCGTTCACAAGATGCTGCTGGACGCGATCAGAAGTGGCTCTTCCGACCTGCATTTCGAGCCCTACGAAAAAACCTACCGCGTGCGGATGCGCACCGACGGTATGTTGCGTGAAGTCGCCAAGCCGCCGATTCAACTGGCCAACCGCATCGCCGCCCGCCTGAAAGTCATGGCCAGCCTCGACATCTCCGAGCGGCGCAAACCCCAGGACGGGCGGATCAAGATGCGCCTGTCGAAGAGCAAGTCCATCGACTTCCGGGTCAACACCCTGCCGACCCTGTGGGGCGAGAAAGTGGTGATCCGGATCCTTGATCCATCGAGCGCGCAAATGGGCATCGACGCCCTCGGCTACGAGCCCGACCAGAAAGACCTGTATATGGCCACGCTGAAGCAGCCGCAGGGGATGATTCTGGTGACTGGCCCCACGGGGTCGGGCAAGACCGTGTCGCTCTACACCGGCCTGAACATTCTCAACACCGTGGACATCAACATCTCCACCGCCGAAGACCCGGTGGAGATCAACATGGAAGGCATCAACCAGGTCAACGTCAACGCCAAGCAAGGTCTGGGTTTTGCCCAGGCGCTACGCTCCTTCTTGCGGCAGGACCCGGACGTGATCATGGTCGGCGAGATCCGCGACCTGGAAACCGCCGAAATTGCCATCAAGGCCGCCCAGACCGGGCACCTGGTGCTGTCGACCCTGCACACCAACAGCGCCGCGGAAACCCTGACCCGCCTGCACAACATGGGCATTCAGGGGTTCAACATCGCGACGTCCGTCAGCCTGATCATCGCCCAGCGCCTGGCGCGCAAACTGTGCACCCAGTGCAAGAAGCCCATCGATATTCCCCGCGAGGCATTGATCAAGGAAGGCTTCCCCGAGGAACGGATTGGCGCATTCACGATCTATGAGCCGGTCGGTTGCGATCAGTGCAACGGCGGCTACAAGGGGCGCGTGGGGATTTATGAAGTGGTGAAGAACACAGCAGGCCTGCAACGGCTGATCATGGCCGAAGGCAATTCGCTGGAAATCGATATCCAGATGCGCAAGGACGGCTTCAACGACCTGCGTACTTCCGGGCTGATCAAGGCCATGCAAGGCATCACCAGCCTTGAAGAAATCAACCGGGTCACCAAGGACTGAACATGGCGGTCAAAGCAGCAAAAATCAGTGTGTACGCCTGGGAAGGCACCGACAAAAAAGGTACGAAAATAACCGGCGAACTCAGCGCTCAAAACCCGGCGCTGATCAAGGCGCAACTGCGCAAGCAAGGCATCAACCCCGGCAAGGTGCGCAAGAAATCCGCCTCGCTTTTCAGCCTCGGCCAACGCATCAAGGCGAATGACATTGCCCTGTTCACCCGGCAGATGGCGACCATGATGAAAGCCGGCGTACCGCTGTTGCAATCGTTCGACATCATCGGCGAAGGCTTCGAAAACCCGGCCATGCGCAAACTGGTGGACGAGGTGAAACAGGAAGTCGCGGCGGGTAACAGCTTCGCGGCAGCCCTGCGCAAAAAGCCGCAGTATTTTGATGAGCTTTACTGCAATCTGGTGGATGCCGGCGAACAGGCCGGCGCGCTGGACACCCTGCTGGAGCGGGTCGCGACCTACAAGGAAAAGAGCGAAAGCCTCAAGGCCAAGATCAAGAAAGCCATGACTTATCCGCTGGCGGTGGTGGTCGTCGCGATCATCGTCACCGGGATTCTGCTGGTCAAGGTGGTGCCGCAGTTCGAGTCGGTGTTCAAAGGCTTTGGTGCGCAACTGCCGGCGTTCACGGTGATGGTCATCGGCCTGTCGCAGTTCATGCAGGATTGGTGGTGGCTGATGCTTGGCGTGCTGATCGCGGCGATATTCGGTGTGCGCCACGCCTTCAAGACATCGCAAGGCTTTCGGGACCGGACAGACACCTGGCTGCTGAAACTGCCGTTGATTGGCGCGTTGATGTACAAGTCCGCCGTGGCCCGTTACGCCCGTACGCTGTCGACCACTTTCGCAGCGGGTGTGCCGCTGGTTGAGGCGCTGGAGTCAGTGGCGGGCGCGACCGGCAACATCGTGTTCAAGCGGGCGGTGCTGCGTATCAAGCAGGACGTTTCGACGGGGATGCAGCTGAATTTCTCCATGCGCACCGCCGGCGTCTTTCCGAATATGGCGATCCAGATGACGGCCATTGGCGAAGAGTCCGGCGCACTGGACGACATGCTCGACAAGGTCGCCAGTTTCTATGAGGCGGAAGTCGACAATATGGTCGACAATCTCACCAGCCTGATGGAGCCATTCATCATGGTGGTGCTGGGTGTTATCGTCGGCGGCCTGGTGGTTGCGATGTACCTGCCCATTTTCCAACTCGGCAATGCGATCTGACATGCCCTTGAACGAAATCCTGACCGTGTACCCGTTGGCGTTTGTCGTCATTGCACTGCTGGTCGGCTTGCTGGTCGGCAGCTTCCTCAATGTGGTGATCTGGCGCCTGCCGAAAATGCTCGAGCGTGAGTGGCAATTGCAGGCCCGGGACATTCTCGGTTTGCCTGGCGAAACACCGCCGGCGACCTACAACCTGATGCTGCCCCACTCCGAGTGCCCGCATTGTGGGCACCGAATTCGCGCCTGGGAAAACATCCCGCTGCTCAGTTATGTGTTTTTACGTGGACGATGCTCAAGCTGCGCAGCACCCATCAGCAAACGCTACCCGTTGACCGAACTGGCCTGCGGCCTGCTGTCGGCGTTCATTGCCTGGCACTTCGGTTTCGGCTGGCAAGCCGGGATGGTGCTGGTCCTGAGCTGGGGCCTGTTGGCCATGAGCCTGATCGACGCCGAGCATCAACTGTTGCCGGATGTGCTGGTGCTACCGCTGATGTGGCTGGGACTGGTCGTCAACAGCTTCGGATTGTTCGTGCCGTTGCACGAGGCGCTGTGGGGCGCAATTGCGGGCTACATGGCGCTATGGTCGGTGTTCTGGCTGTTCAAGCTGATCACCGGCAAGGAAGGCATCGGCCACGGCGATTTCAAGCTGTTGGCCATGCTGGGCGCCTGGGGCGGCTGGCAGATTTTGCCGCTGACCATTCTGCTGTCATCCCTGGTGGGCGCGATTATCGGCATGATTTTGCTGAGCCTGCGCAATGCGAAAACCTCGACCCCGATCCCCTTCGGTCCCTATCTGGCGATTGCCGGCTGGATTGCATTGCTCTGGGGTGGTCAAATAACCGGCTTCTATTGGCAGTTTGTCGGTTTGAAATGAATACCCCTGTGGAAAAACCCTGGATTCTCGGCCTGACCGGCGGCATCGGCAGCGGCAAAAGCGCGGCCGCCCAGCACTTCATCGACCTGGGCGTGCACGTGGTCGATGCCGATCATGCGGCGCGCTGGGTGGTGGAACCGGGTCGCCCGGCGCTGGCACAGATCGCCGAACATTTTGGCCCCGGCGTGTTGCAAGCCGACGGGCAACTGGATCGCGCAGCGTTGCGCAAACTGATCTTCGAGGTGCCTGAGCAACGCCTCTGGCTCGAAGCGCTTTTGCATCCGCTGATCGCCAGGGAAATCGCCGATCACCTGGGCAAGGCACAATCGCCTTACGCGATTCTGGTTTCGCCGTTGCTGATCGAGTCCGGGCAGTACGCCATGACCCAGCGAGTGCTGGTGATCGATGCGCCCGAACAACTACAGATCGAACGCACCCTGCAGCGTGACCAGACCAGTGAACAACAGGTTCAGGCGATCCTCAAGGCGCAATCCAGTCGCCAGGATCGCGTGAGCCATGCCGACGATGTGGTGGTCAACGACCGCGACCTCGCCTGGCTGCACAGCGAGGTCGAACGCCTGCATCACTTTTACCTTACATTGCGTGGAGGCCAGTCATGAGCCAGATCCCAACCGTCGAATGCCCAACCTGCGGCGCCCCTGTGGAATGGACCCCGGAAAGCACATTCCGGCCGTTCTGTTCGGACCGCTGCAAACTGATCGACCTGGGGGCGTGGGCATCGGAAGAGCACAAGATTCCAGTGGCACCCGATGCCGAGGACGAGTTGTTCAGTGGTGATTTCGACCCGCGTCACTGAGTGACGGTTCAGGGCCGCATGAAGCCGTAGTCCTGACCGTCATCGAGGTTCTCGGCGAGAAACTGCAACTCATCGGCCAGATCCTCGACACTGCGCACGGCCTTGCTCTGCTGCACCACCGCGCTGAGCAGGGCGCGCAGGCTCAACCCCGGATCAAACCCGACTTCCTGCGCTGCATCCAGACTGTGGCGCAACTCCTGCCTTGCCCATTCGTAGACACTCATTTTCGATGCTCCTGAAGGTTTTTCGGAGCATGGATTCGTCGACGTTTTTTGGATTTGATGTGGATCAAGATTTCGGATCGTCGTCCTTCCAGGGGGCCGAAAGATAGCGTGTGCGGTTGAAGGTCTCCAGCCATTCGGGGCTGAACACCACCAGTGCGCTGACGACCATGCCGTTGATGAAGGCTTCGGGAAAGATGATCAACCACAGGTAGCCGACAAAATCTTCCAGCCAGTAAGGCATGACGAAAAGCTCGTTGAACCACAGCAGCCACAGGGCCAGCAGCAGGCACAGCAAGGCCGATAGCGCCGCTGCGAAGAAACCGGAAACGAAGATATACACGAAGGGATTACGCGGCTGCGCGCGCTCGACCAGGATTGCACAGCACTCGGTGACCAGCACGGGCAGCAGAATCAACAAGGCGCCGTTCACGCCGACGGCGGCGAGGTCCTGGCGTCCGAGCATTACCAGGCCTGCTTGTGCGACCAGTCCGCCGACGATCGCCAGGGGCCAGTCCAGGAGCAGGGTTACGGCGGTCATGCCGATGAAGTGATAGGACACGCCGGTGTCGAAATCCCGTCGTACCAGCCACAGCATGAATAGCGCGAACACGGTGCCGAACAACAGATGCTGGCGGCGGCTGTCGCTGAACAGCTCGACCCACGGGGCACGTGCGATGGCCCAGATCAGGGCCGGGACGTAGATCAGCCAGCCGACGGTGAGGGTTTCGGGGGACAGCAGCTCGGCGCCGATCATGGCTGGGTGGGCTCCCTTGTCTTTGCCGGAATAGGGTGGGGTATCAGTTTACACCGGTGTTTGGTTGGTCTTTGGTTGGGGGGCATATCCGTTTTTGCGGTGATGGCGGCTATTGGTTTCGCCCTTACGGCGAGTCACTTGGAAGAGCCCCAAGTAACCAAGGGCTCTTGCCCCTTTCGTTCGGTGGCTCGCTAAGGCTCGCCATGCCCTCGCTCCGGTCCTGCTCCGTGGGCCCGCCGCCATCCATGCCGGGTTGCCCACTGCGCAGAACCTCCACTCGGCCTCTCGAGGGGGCGCTCAGATCAAAAGCGGAAGGCGAGCTAACGCTCGGCCTGATGAGTGGTGAAAAGCAAAAGCGTACGCCGATTCCTGTAGGAGCCGGCTTGCCGGCGAAAAACGCCCAGACACCGCGTTCATTCAGACACCCCGCGTTATCGTTGACGCCCATCGCTGGCAAGCCAGCTCCTACAATTTTGACCGTGTAAACCCAATCCCGTGTAGGAGCCGGCTTGCTGGCGATAGCGGTGAGTCAGGCAATGAGCGCGTGACTGAACGGACGCCATCGCCAGCAAGCTGGCTCCTACAAGGGAAATGCAGATGTGTCTGGATGAATACGATCAACTGTAGGAGCCGGCTTGCCGGCGATAGCGGTGGGTCAGTCGACGTTTGTATTGGCTGGACGGACGCCATCGCCAGCAAGCCGGCTCCTACAGGGGAACGGTGTACATGTTGGGAATGAGTGAACGCCGCAGCGAAGGAGGCAGCGTACACAAATAAGCCAGGTCGGCTTTCAGGCCGCCTCGGCGGCTGTGGCGGTAGTCGCCCCCTCGAGAGGCCGAGCGCAGGTTCTGCGCAGTGGGCAACCCGGCATGGATGCCGGGTTAGCCGCCCCCGGCCAGGGATGGCCGATGGCGGCGGGCCCACGGAGCAGGACCGGAGCGAGGGCATGCCGAGCATTAGCGAGGCACCGAACGAAAGGGGCAAGAGCCCTTTGGTTACTTTGGGGCTTTTCCAAAGTGACTCGCTGTAAGAGCGAAACCAATAGCCGCCATAAACCCAGAAACGGATATGCCCCCCCATTGTTACGTTTCCTGCAAAGCTGAATCAGCCCCAGCCCCCTTTATCCATCACCACCAAGGACTAAACTTCAAGCATCAAAACCAACACCGAGCACACAAAAATGAAAACCCTGAGCACCCTGTTTCTGACCCTGATCGCCACCTCAGCCATGGCCGCCAGCGAGCCCGCCGCCACCCCGTACGACCCGGCGCAACCGCTGGACATCGCCAAGGTGGTTTCCGTGACCGACACCGCAACCGCGTGCGACGTCGTGCCGGCAACCATGGTCTACATCGACCATCAGGGCCAGACCCATCGCGTGACCTACCAAGTCATGGGCAACTGCACAAGCAACCTGTAACACCAGGCATCACACGATCAGCCGTTTCGCCTGCAACGCCAAATCATGCAGGCCGGCCAAACGCGCCATGATCCGTTCGACCACCTCGACCCTGGCCACCGCACCGCTTTGCAATTCACCCATCGAATGCAAAGCCACTCCAGCCTTTTCCAGCCCCAGACGGGTGGAGCCGGATAACTGCTGAATCCCCTGGCGTGCATGCTCCGCCGACTGCTCCAGCCCCGTGGCGATTTGCCGGATCTGCGCACTGGAGTCCGCGGCCTGACGCGAGAGATTGCGCACCTCATCGGCGACCACCGCAAACCCTCGGCCATGACTGCCCGCCCTCGCCGCCTCGATTGCCGCGTTGAGCGCCAGCAAATTGGTCTGACGGGCGATGTCCTGAATGCTGCCGACAATCGCGCCGATGCGCATCGACTGACTGCCGAGCTCATCGAACACCTGATCCAGACGCTGCATGTAGAGATTCAGATCCTCCAGCACACTGGCCGAAGACTGCATGCTCTGCGCACTCGCCTTGACCCGATCGCCGGCCGTGCGCGCCAGTTGATTGGCAAAGCGCATGTCTTCCTCGGTTTGCAACACCGACTCGGTCAATTGCTCCAGCTTGACCTGCAAGCCGATGTTGTAAGGCGGTTGTTCTTTTTCAATGGTCATAGCAGCGTCCAGGTGTAACTGAGGATCAGGCGGTTTTCGTCGATGTCACTGCGGTAGTTGGAACGGGCCATCACGTTGCGCACGCGAATCCCGAGGCCTTTGAGGCTGCCGTTTTGCAGCACGTAGCCGAGGTCGAGATCACGCTCGCGATCCTTGCCCTCGAACCCTTGCCCTGTGTCGACGTTATTACCGGAAATGTAACGCACGGTGCTGGTCAGCCCCGGCACACCGAGGGCGGCGAAGTCGTAGTCATAACGCGCCTGCCAGGAGCGTTCGTCGGTAAAGGCAAACTCGTAGGTCGGCACCTCGTTGCCCAGCGGCGAGATGTTGGCGAAGACACGCGGGAATGCGCTGTCACCGAACATCCCCTGATAACCGACATAAAACGTGTGACCACCGCGCTTGGCCGACAGCAGCGAGAAGAACGCCTGGTTATCAATGTTGCCCAACAGCTTCTTGCCGTCTTCGCGCGAATCGTAATAACCAAGGTTGGCGCCCAGGGTCCAGTCACCCATCGGCTGGCTGTGCTTGAGACCGAGAAAACGCTGGTTGTAGATATCTTCCAGTTGCCCGAACCAGGCGCTGACCGAGCTGCGTTTATCGTTGAAGGCGTAATCGGCGCCGGCAAAGTTGAAGCCATCACTGCTGACCTGGCGCTGCGGCACGTGGCCGAGCATGGCCTGCATTTTCTCGTCGCCCGCCTCGTTGCGCAGGCTGGTCGTGTTCAAGTGACCGCCTTGCAAAGTCAGGCCATTGATCTCACTGGAGCTGATGCTTGCACCTTGATAACTGGGCGGCAGCAGGCGGATATCGCTGAACGCCAACACCGGCAGGTTGGGTTGCAACTCCCCGACCTTCAGCTCGGTTTTGGAGTAACGCACCTTCAGCGCAGCTTCGAGACGGCTGTAATCATCTGCCGCGCGCCCGTCATCCTTGACCGGCAGCAAACCGGTATTGACCCGATCCGGGCTGCTGTCGAGTTTGAGGCCGAGCAGGCCGATCACATCCACACCAAAACCGACAGGCCCTTGGGTGTAGCCGGATTTGACGTTAAGGATGAAGCCCTGCGCCCACTCTTCGGCCTTCGATTGTTTGTTCGCCCCGACGATGTCGGAGAAGTCCCGGCTGAAGTAGTAATTGCGTGCCTGCAAGGTGGCCGTGGTGTCTTCGATAAAGCCGCCCTCTGCCGCCATCGCGCCGGTGGAGAAACCCGAGACGAGCGCCATGGACAACACGGAACCGGTTGTTGGAAGAATCTGTTTCATCGTTTTTTCTCTTATTTTTATTGATCGACAGTTGGAAGTGCTTCAGCCGCCGCGCTTTCGCGACGGGCGTTTAACAACACATGGGTGACCATGCCGAAAATCAGTCCCCAAAAAGCCGCGGACAAACCCAACAAGGACATGCCCGAAGCGGTGGTGAGAAAGGTCACAAGCGCGGCTTCGCGATCACTCGGCACCGCCATTGCGCCGGCCAGTGCCCCGGCAATCGCGGCGAACAGCGCCAGCCCGGCCAGCGCCGCGATCAGCTCTTTGGGGAACGCCGAAAACAGCGAAACCAGGGTGGCGCCGAAGATGCCCAGCAGCAGGTAACACAGCCCGCCGACCACCCCGGCCACGTAGCGCTTGCCGGGGTTTTCATGGGCCTCGCGACCGGTACAAATGGCCGCAGTGATCGCCGCCAGATTCAGCCCGTGGCAACCGAACGGTGCCAACAGCGCCGTGCCCAACGCACTGCTGGCGATGATCGGGCCGGACGGCGTCGCATAACCGCTGGCCCGCAGCACCGCCATGCCGGGCACGAACTGGCCGGTCAGCGCCACCATCACCAGCGGCAAGGCAATGTTCAGCGTCGCGCTCAGGCTGAACACGGGTGTGATCCACACCGGCGTGGCCAACCCGATCACCAGCGCTTCGCTGTGCAAATCACCGCCGAGAAACGCCACCGAGCAGCCCACCAGCAGCACCATCACCACCGCATAACGCGGCATCAGCCGTTTGCAGATCAGGTACGTGGCAAACATCGCCAGCACCAGCAGCGGTTTGCCCTGCAACGAGACAAACAACCCGGTGCCGAAACTGAACAGAATCCCCGCCAGCATCGCCGCCGCAATCGCCGCCGGCAGTTTGCCGATGATCCGGTCAAACGCCCCCGACACCCCGACCAGGAAAATGATCAGGCTGCTGACCAGGTACGCGCCCACCGCCTCCGGCATCGAGATCCCCGGCAACAGCGCCACCAACAATGCCGAGCCGGGCGCCGACCACGCGATGATCACCGGCACGCGGTAACGCAGGCTCAAACCGATGCCGAGCACCGCACTGCCGATGGAAATCGCCCAGACCCACGACGACAACACTTCCCGCGACAGGTGTGCGGTCTCGGCCGCCTGGAAAATAATCACCAACGGGCCGGCATAGGAAATCACCGTGGCGATAAATCCGGCGACGGCCGCCGACAGGGAAAAGTCCCGGACAAACGTTTTCATGAAGCTTCGCCGACAGACCCGTCTGGCGAACCGTTGCGCAGGCCCGACAGCGCTTGCCTGTGACTGCGCTGACTGCTGATCGCAAACACGGTCATGGCTATCGCGGCCACCGCGCCGGGCAAGGCAAACGCCATGAAGTTGAGTTGCAGCGGCAGGCTGATCCCGAGCAAGGCACCACCCAGCAGCGGCCCGACAATCGCGCCGTTGCGTCCGATGCCCGAGGCCCAGCCCAGACCGGTGGAGCGAATGGTCATGGAGTAGAACTGCGCGGCGCAGGCGTACAACAGAATCTGCGAACCGATGGTGGTGGCGCCGGCGATGGCGATCAGCAAGTACAGCAGCGGCATCGGGCTGTTGAAACCGAGCAAGGTGATCGACACGGCGGCCACGGCGAAGAACACCGCCAACACCCGCGGCAGGTTCAGTTTGTCGCCCAGCACGCCGCCACCGACCGCGCCGAAAATGGCGCCGAAGTTGAGCACCAGCAAGAACGACAGGCTCGAACCCAGGCTGTAACCGGCATTGGCCATCAGTTTCGGCAGCCAGGAACTCAAGGCGTAAACCATCAACAAACAGCAGAAAAACGCCAGCCACAACATCAGCGTGCGCAGTGCGCGCCCCTCGCGAAACAGTTGCAGCACGGGGGTGCCGGTGCCCTTCACTTCGCTCATGTGCAGTTGATCGCCGGACTGCGCGACGTACGCCGGATCGACCCGTTGAAGAATGGCGCGCGCCTCTTCATTGCGCCCCTGACGCAGCATGAAACCCACCGACTCGGGCAGGAAGTACATGATCAGCGGCAACAACACCAACGGCAGCACCGCGACGTAAAACACCGACTGCCAGCCGAAGCTCGGGATCAGCACGATGCCCAGCCCCGCCGAGAGCATGCCGCCCACGGAGTAGCCGCTGAACATGATCGCCACCAGCGTGCTGCGGATTTTCTTCGGCGCGTACTCGTTCATCAGCGCCACGACGTTGGGCATCACCCCGCCAATGCCCAGGCCGGCGATGAACCGGCACAGGCCGAACTCGGTGGGGTTGCGGGCAAAACCGTTGAGCACGGTAAAACCGCTGAAGAGCATCACGCAGATCGTGATGGCTTTCTTGCGGCCGATCTTGTCCGAGAGCGGGCCGAAAAACAGCGCGCCGAACATCATTCCAAACAATGCGTAACTTCCCAGCGCGCCGGCCTGCAAGGGACTGAGCCCCCACTCCTTCATCAGCATCGGCAACACCACGCCGTAGATCACCAGATCGTAACCGTCGAAAATGATGATCAGGGCACACCAGAACAGCACCATCCAGTGGAAGCGGTTGAATCGAGCGTTGTCGATAACCTCATGTACGTCGATCTTGCGCATGGCATTCATCTCTTGTTGTTGTTTTATTCAGAACGTCGGTAAAGCGGCTAACGTCCCGTAAAGCCGAGGGTAAAGCTGCCAGGCGCGAGGCAATATCCGCTTTGCGCAGATCGCTATCCGTTTTGTGCAGGGCCCTGAAACGGGCGGGGGATGGGGCAATGGCGTGACAGGCTTTTGCTCTTCTCCGACAAACTGTCTTCTTTGCGAACGCATTTGAACGCTAAGCTTGGGCCTATGGATGACTCAGATTATTTACGCCTGCTGACCATTGCGGCCGAGCAAGCCAACGCGTTTCTTTCCAATGCCCGCAAATGGGAGCGTGAGCGTTGGGTGTGCCAGCGCCTGCTGCAAGGGCTGAACATTCCTTACCGCACCGACGAATTCGCGCCCGCCGGGGAGCCGCCGGACGTGCTGTTTCGCGAGGCGAATTTCGAAGTGTTTTTCGTGCTCGACGAGGGCCGGCGCCTCAATGATGAGTGGCGCGATGAACTGCAACGCCGACGCAGTGCGTTTTCGCTGAGTTCGCTGGTGCGCCGCGAAGCCAAACCCCGGCGCATTCCGGCCAATGAATTCCTGCTGAGACTGGCGCCGACCTTGCGCAAAAAAGCGCACAACTACAAAGAGCGCGGCATGGACCTGGGCGAACTGGACATCATCGCCTTCGCCAGCCTCAAGCGCGAAGTGCTCGACCTCAATAGCCACTTCCCGCCGCCCACCGAATACTTGCGCCAAGGCTGGCGCTCGTTGTCGCTGGTGGGGCCGACCTTCGCCCGTGTTTTATTTGCACATCCCGACGCCCCGGATTTCCTGCGCAGCAACCTCGGTCGCAGCATCGTCTTCGATGTCGGGATCAGCCTGTGAGTCCATTGCAGGAACTGATCGCTGAAGTCCCGCAAACCGGCCGCGTACGCTGGATCGGCGTGCGCCCGCAGCCACACGTGCCGATGATCGAACTGGAGGCCGTGGAGGCACGACTCGAGGCCGGGCTGACCGGCGATCGCGCCCGCCCCGGTGTGCGCAATGCGAGGCAGGTGACGCTGATTCAGTGGGAGCATCTGGCGGTGATCAACTCGCTGATGGGCCGCTCGGAAGATAATCCGCTGTTGCCTAATGATTTGCGGCGCAACCTCGTTATCAGTGGGATCAACCTGTTCAGCCTCAAGGGTCGCCGTTTCAAAATCGGCCAGGCGATTTTCGAAACCACCGGTTGGTGTCAGCCCTGCGCGCGCCTGCAAAACAACCTCGGCCCTGGCACCTTTCAGGCCGTTCGCGGACATGGCGGAATCACCGCCCGAGTGTTACAAAGTGGAATCATTCGCCTGGACGATACGGTCAGCGTCGAGCCTGTTCCAGCGAGCGGCTATGCTCCGTTCAATGCGGGCTGATGTGTTACGCCGCCGCCCGCATGTAGCTTCCCCACATTCAGCAACGTCTACCCCTGACGAGGCCCGATATGACCAGCCGCCTGAACCCCGACGACCAAAAGCATGTCGAAGAGTACCTGCACCTGTCCCAGCACCGAGTCGAGCGCCGGCCTTTCCGGCCGTGGATGCTCCTGGTGGTGGTGCTGGCAGTGACTATTGGCCTGGGCCTGTTGAGCCGATTTATCAGTTACCTGACGCTATGAGCTGCATCGCGCTCGCTCGGGTAATTGCACCGATTTCTTTTAGCCTTGCGAGATATCCCCATGACTCATCGTATTGTCATCGTTGGCGGCGGCGCCGGCGGTCTGGAGTTGGCTACCCGTCTGGGTAAGACTCTGGGCAAGCGCGGCACGGCCAGTGTGATGCTGGTCGACGCGAACCTGACCCACATCTGGAAACCGCTGTTGCATGAAGTGGCAGCCGGTTCCCTGAACTCTTCCGAAGACGAACTCAACTATGTTGCCCAGGCAAAATGGAACCACTTCGAGTTCCAGCTGGGGCGCATGAGCGGGCTTGATCGGGCACAGAAGAAAATCCAGCTGGCCGCCACCTATGACGAAGCCGGTCTGGAACTGGTTCCGGCGCGTGAAGTGCCGTACGACTCGCTGGTGATCGCCGTCGGCAGCACCACCAACGATTTCGGCACCCAGGGCGCGGCGCAACATTGCCTGTTCCTCGACACACGCAAACAGGCCGAGCGTTTCCACCAGCAACTGCTCAACCATTACTTGCGCGCGCACGCCGGGCAGACGGATGTGGTGCAGCGGATCAGCGTGGCCATCGTCGGCGCTGGCGCCACGGGCGTCGAGCTGGCCGCCGAACTGCACAACGCCGCGCATGAGCTGGCGGCTTACGGTCTGGACCGGATCAAACCGGAGAACATGCACATCACCTTGATCGAAGCCGGTCCACGGGTGCTGCCAGCATTGCCGGAACGCATTGGCGGGCCTGTGCATAAAACCCTGGAGAAACTCGGGGTCAATGTCATGACCAACGCAGCCGTTAGCGAAGTGACCGCCGACAGCCTGATCACCACCGACGGCAAAGTGATCAACGCCAGCCTGAAAGTCTGGGCCGCCGGGATTCGCGCGCCGGGTTTCCTCAAAGACATCGACGGTCTGGAAACCAACCGCATCAACCAGCTGCAAGTGCTGCCGACCCTGCAAACCACCCGCGACGAAAACATCTTCGCCTTCGGTGACTGCGCGGCCTGCCCGCAACCGGGCACCGATCGCAATGTGCCGCCGCGCGCCCAGGCTGCACATCAGCAGGCGTCGTTGCTGGCCAAATCGCTGAAACTGCGGATCGAAGGCAAGCCGCTGCCTGTGTATAAGTACACCGACTACGGTTCGTTGATTTCGCTGTCGCGTTTTTCGGCTGTGGGTAACTTGATGGGCAACCTGACCGGCAGCGTGATGCTCGAGGGTTGGCTGGCGCGGATGTTTTATGTGTCGCTGTACCGCATGCACCAGATGGCGCTGTATGGCGCGTTCCGTACGGCGATGTTGATGCTGGGCAGCAAGATCGGCCGTGGGACCGAGCCGCGCCTGAAGCTGCACTGAGTAAATGGCCGCCCCTACGCCAAGCGTGGGGGCGGCCATTCAGCATCCGTACTCAGTCAAACGCTGTCGTGACTGCCTGACTCCTGACGGCGCTGATGGATCAGATCGACAATCTGACACTCGGGTACGTAGCCGTTGACCGTATCGCCCAGCAACGTTCGAACCTGCACATAGTCATCCTCTGCGACAGCCTTCAGCAGCGCCGAAATCGCCACCTTGAAGTCCTCCCACGGCAGATGTTCCTCGTCGGCGCGCATGATCATCGAGTGTTCGGTTGGGGACACGTTGTCACCGATCAACAACTCCTCATAGAGCTTTTCGCCACGGCGCAGCCCGGTGAACTCGATTGCAATGTCCCCGTGGGGCCGCTCTTCGCTACGCAGGGAAAGGCCGGACAGGTGGACCATCTTTTCCGCCAGGTCGGCGATCTTCACCGGTTGCCCCATGTCGAGCACGAACACGTCACCACCCTGCCCCATGGAGCCTGCCTGGATCACCAGTTGCGCGGCCTCGGGAATGGTCATGAAATAGCGCGTCATGTTCGGATGGGTGACCGTGATCGGCCCACCATTCTTGATTTGCTCGCGAAACAGCGGGATCACCGAACCGGACGAACCCAGCACATTGCCGAATCGCACCATGGTGAACCGGGTCCCGTTGGTGCAAGGCGTCTTGAAGTGCTCACCCAGCAACAGCGGATGGGATTCACGGCTGAGGGCCTGCAGCGTCATCTCGGCCAGGCGCTTGGTGCATCCCATGACATTGGTCGGCCGCACGGCCTTGTCGGTGGAGATCAGCACGAAATGCTCAACGCCTGCCTGCACGGCCGCCTGCGCGGTCTGCAAGGTCCCGAAGACATTGTTCAGCACGCCTTCGGCAACGTTGTGTTCGACGATCGGCACATGTTTATAGGCCGCGGCGTGATAGACCGTTTTCACGCTCCAGGTGCGCATCACATCCAGCAAACGCTCACTGTTGCGAATCGAACCGAGGATCGGCACCAGCTCGACGTTCAGCCCCTCACTGTAAATCAACTTCTCCAGCTCGCTCTGGATGCTGTAGAGGTTGAATTCACTGTGTTCGAACAGGACCAGCGCCGTTGGTTTGCTGGTGAGGATTTGCCGACACAGTTCCGAACCGATGGAACCACCAGCGCCCGTCACCATGACGACCTGACCACGGATACAGCGCTCGAAAAGCGTCTGTTGTGCCGCAACCGTGTCTCGCCCGAGCAGGTCGATGATATCGACTTCCTGCAGATCACTGACACTGACCCGGCCACTGGCCAGGTCCATGAAATCCGGGATCGTCCGCACATGCACCGGGTAAGACTCAAGCGCCGCCAGGATATCGCGACGTCTGGCCCGCGACGCCGACGGGATGGCCAGCAATACTTCGGTTGCCCCGGTGTCTTCGATCAGCCTTTCAATACCCGAAAACGAATAGACCTTGAGCCCTGCGATCACCCGGTTCGCAATACCTTTGTCATCGTCGATAAAGGCGACCGGACGCATTGCCTTGCCCATGCGCAGTGCCGCCACCAACTGATTACCCGCCGCCCCGCCACCATAAATGGCGACCTTGGTGGCGTCATCGTCCTGGCGCAAGAAAGGGACATGCTGCCCGGCGAGAAACCAGTTGCCGAGAAAATACTGGCGCATGAACAAACGCAGGCCACCGACCATCAACAAGCTCAACCACCAGTAATTGATGATCAGCGAGCGCGGCACCAGGACCTCAGGGCGATACAAATAGACATAGACCGTCAACAGCAGCGCTGACAAGGTCACGGCCTTGAAAATACTGAGCAGGGCGTCATTACCGAAATAACGCATCACCGCACGATACAGGCCGAGGCGAACGAAGATGGGCACCGCGATGACCGGCGCGGCCGCGAACAGCCAGGCATAATCCCCGAAAGGGTCCACCGGACGCTCAATCCCGAGACGCACGACAAACGCCAGCCAGAGCGCAACCCAGACCAGCACAATGTCGGCCAGCAACTGCAAAACGCGCTTGTAACTACGCGGCAGGCCCAATAAACGCTCACGCATTACACAATTTTCCTTCGCTCGACTTCCTGTTTGCAATCCATCCGCTTCCTCTCACACTTACGGCTCCAGGAAGTCTTTCGCAGTCTTTGCCAACGCCCCGTCCACACCGATCGCCGGGGTCCATTCGAGCAACGCTTTGGTTTTTTCGATATCGACCTGCAGCGACCCGCAAAGACGCTGGGACAGGGCTTTTTTCCCAAGAAGCTGCGCGGTGCCGCTCAACAGCCACATCGGCAAGGGCAGCAAGCGCGCCGGCCGACCCAACGCCCGGGCCATGCGTCGCAACAGTTCGCTGGTGGACAGGTCCTCATCGTCACTCACCAGGAACACCTGGTTCGCAGCGGCGGGATGATGAATGCAGGTCACGATCAGGTCGACCAGATTGTCCAGCGCCACCAGACTGCGCTTGTTGGTAATGGCCCCCAGCGGCAATGGCACGCCTCTATTGAGCCAGCCCATCATGCTGCGGAAGTTGGCCTTGACCCCCGGACCGTAGACCAGAACCGGGCGAATAATCACCACTTCCATTCCGGTTTTCGCCGCCAGCGCCTGCAATCCTTGCTCGGCTTCGAGCTTGGAGACGCCATAGGGATCCAGCGGAGCAGGCTGGTCATCTGCCGAGTAAGGGTGGCCAGGCAGCGTGCCTTCACCGTTGACCTTGATCGAACTCAGGTAGATGAATCGCCGAACCCCGGACCGGGCTGCCTGTTCCGCCAGACGTAACGTCCCCTGCACATTGGCCCGCCGAAAAGCGGCCAGCGGATCGGCTTCGTTCTCGTTCATGACATGAACGCGGGCAGCACAGTGGATCACCACCTCAATGCCCTCAAGTGGCACCTGCCAGTCGGTGCCAGGCTCAAGCCCGGACACCTGACACACCTGCAGGCCGGCCGGCACGTGCACCGGAGCCTGTCGATAGGCAGAACGCAGGGCAAACTGTGGGTCATCCAGCAGATGAGCCTGGACCGCGGCCCCGACAAAACCGCTGGCCCCCGTCAAAAGGACTCGCATCATAGTGGGCTCAAGCCTTGCTCCACACCGTGCGATTGATGTAATCGGTGTAACTCAGCACCACGCGAACCACCTGCAGCGAAACCGGTCCGCCCTGATAATCCGGCACCAGTGGCACCTTGCGCTGCTCGCGAGAATGCTGGCTGGTGACCACCCGCACCGCATCCATCACGGAGTCGCGCTTCAGGCCGCTCATGATCAATGTTCCTTCATCCATCCCCTCGGGACGCTCATGGGCATTGCGCAGGGTGACGGCTGGCAGGTTCAGCAGTGAGGCTTCCTCGGTAATGGTGCCGCTGTCGGAAAGCACACAGAACGCCGACATCTGCAGTTTTATGTAGTCCAGCAGACCGAAAGGTTTGACGAACTGGATCAACGGGTGATCGAGCGATTCGCCCAAGGCTTCCAGACGCTTGCGCGTGCGCGGATGAGTCGAAACGATCACCGGGAAACCATAGTGATCGGCCAGGGCCCGCAAGGTATCCAGCAGATCGCGCAGGTTATCCGGCGTATCGACGTTTTCTTCGCGGTGGGCGCTGACAATAAAGAACTTGTCCTGTTCGAGGCCGCTGCGTGCCAGCACATCGGACTGCTCGATCTTGGGCATGTAGTACTCGAGCACTTCCTGCATGTGCGAGCCGGTCTTGATGATCGTTTCAGGGCGAATACCCTCGGCGATCAGGTAACGGCGAGCATGCTCGGTCAGCACCATGTTGATGTCACTGAGGTGATCCAACACCTTGCGGTTCAGCTCTTCAGGCACCCGCTGATCGAAGCAGCGGTTACCCGCCTCCATGTGGAACACCGGGATCTTGCGCCGTTTGGCGGAGATCACTGCAAGGCAAGTATTGGTGTCGCCGTACAGCAGCAACGCATCAGGCTTTTCCAGTTCGAAGATTTCATCCGACTTGGCGATGACTTCGGCGATGGTCTTGGCGGCCGTATCGCCGGCAGCACCGAGGAAATGATCCGGCTTGCGGATTTCCAGGTCATCGAAGAACACCTGATTGAGCTCGTAATCGTAGTTCTGCCCGGAGTGCACCAGGACATGATTAACCTGGCGATCCAGTTCGGCGATGACCCGGCTCATCTTGATCAGTTCGGGACGTGTACCGACCAGCGTCATGACCTTAAGCATCGAGTTGCTCCTTGATGTAATCGAGTTTCAGCAACAGTTCCTTGATGCCCGATACATCCAGACGCTCTGTATTGTGCGAGGTGTAGTCGTCGAACTCGGATATACGCTCCTCGCCCTCGACAAAGTACTTGTTGTAGTTCAGGTCACGGTTATCTGCCGGAATCCGGTAGTAACGCCCCATGTCCTCGGCCTTGGCCATTTCCTCGCGGGAAACCAGCGACTCGTACAGTTTCTCGCCATGGCGAGTACCGATCACCTTGACATCGTTTTTCTTGCCGAACAGTTGCTTGAGCGCTTCGGCCAGATCGCCGACTGTCGAGGCCGGGGCTTTCTGGACGAACAAATCGCCTTGCTGGCCGTGCTCGAACGCATGCAGAACCAGATCAACCGAATCTTCAAGCGACATGAGGAAGCGCGTCATTTCCGGGTCGGTCACCGTCAGCGCACCACCCGTGCGAAGCTGGTCAACGAACAAAGGAATCACCGAACCGCGCGAGGCCATGACGTTGCCATAACGGGTCGCGCAAATGACCGGGCCATCGGCCGGGATCATGCGCGACTTGGCGACCATCAACTTCTCGGACATCGCCTTGGAAATACCCATGGCGTTGATCGGATAGACCGCCTTGTCGGTGCTCAATACCACAACCCGCTGCACACCGCTGGCGATGGCGGCATTGAGCACGTTCTCAGTACCCAGCACGTTGGTGCGCACCGCTTCCATCGGATAGAACTCGCAGGACGGAACCTGCTTCAGCGCCGCTGCGTGGAAGATGTAATCCACCCCGACCATCGCCTGACGCAAGCTGTCGTAATCGCGAACATCACCGATGTAGAACTTGACCTTGTCATTGGCCAGGGCGATGCGCATGTCTTCCTGCTTCTTCTCGTCACGACTGAAGATGCGAATCTCGCGCACAGCGGTATTGAGAAAACGCTTGAGGACCGTATGACCGAAAGAACCGGTGCCACCGGTGATCATCAATACCTTGTCGTCGAACATGTAAACCTTCCGAATTCGTTAGCGAGTGGCGTGCATCAGCTCGATGAGCCGAGACCAGGTTGGGGCTTTGTATCCAGTAGCCTGAGTGAAGCGTTCGCTGTTGAGCGACCGATCGATCACCAGTGCCGAGTCCGGGCGGATCTCGATGGACTTGCCGTATTGGCTGGCAATCAGGGTCAACAGGTCCAGCTTGGCAATCGGTTCTGCGGCGACATGATACAGGCCATTGAGCTCCGGGTGCGGCAGGACGAAGTCTTTCATGACACGAGCCAGCTCAGCGGTGGGCAACCCGGAGAAAATAGCCCGGGAAAAACCTTTAACGCTGCCCTCCTGCGCCAGAAACCAATCGACCAGCGAGTGATTGGAGCTCAACTCGTGTCCGATGATCGAGGTGCGCAGGGTGATCGCGTTGGGCAGATCGTGCAGTTCGCCGATGTACTTGGACTTGCCATACAGATCTTCGGCATCCGACAGATCGCTTTCCAGGTAGCCTCCCTTGCTTCCCGAGAAGACGCAATCGGTGCTGATATGGATCAGCCGGGCGCCACTCAAGGCGCACAGCCGCGCGAGTCGGTGCGGCAACATGGCGTTGATCGGCAGCGCAGACAGGGGGTCCTTCGCGTCGGCGAGTTGCTTGATCAGCCCGACACAGTTGATGACGACGTCCGGGCGCACTTTCGCCAAAACCGCGACGAGCGCGTCCTGATCGAGTACATCCACGCCACTGAGCAGACGCTCCTGGCTTTGCGGCGCAAAGTGCCGCAGCGCAGCGCCACTGCGCACGGTGCCCCATGTTTCATGTTCGGCATCGGCAGAGAACGCTCGAAACACGGTGCTGCCGAGCATGCCGGTTATACCCAGAATCAAAATCTTCATAGTTATCCTTAAACGTCGGGCGGACTTAACGGCGTCCCGAAAAACCAGCCAATCTAAGCCTCAAGCGCGCCAGCAATTGCCGAGCGAAGAGTCGCTCGTCAGAGCGCATGATCAAGAAACTGAACAGTACTGCCGGCAAGATCAGCGTGAAATGCCAGGAATAGAGTTCCCGATCGTTCCAGCAAAGCCAAGCGGAAAGGGCGACCAGTAAAAATCCACCCAACCAGTACAAAAGCCTTCTTCCCTCCAACGACACGCCATGACACGTCCACAGACGCCACGTCAGGAATGCAAGGTAAAACACATAACTCACCAGGTACGCGAAGCCGACCCACTCCAGCCCATGCGATAACAGCAAAAGCGACATCGACATGAAAATGATACTCCAAAGGCCCTCGGCCAGCGCGAAGCCCTTCATATCCGCTCGCGCTACCAGTGCCGTTGAAATAACCCAACCCAAGACCCTGACAAAATCCCCTATGAGGACCCAGCGCAGTACATTTAGAGAGGGGAGAAACTCATGACTGAACAGCACAGAAACAATCAGTGGCTTCATGACCACCAGACCGGTGATCAGCGGCAAGGATATCAAAAGCGAAAAATGAAACGCCTTGGCTAACGCCGAACGCATTTCAGCGCCAGTGCCTACCTGGCTGAGTTCCGGCAACAGATAACTCTGTAATGACGTAAGGAACAGGGCCAGATACATGGCACTGATGCTCCAGGCCGCATCGAACTGCCCCGCGCCTTCCAGCCCGTAGAGCCGCACAATGTAACTACGTACGATCAAAACGCTGCCAAGCGTCAGGAACAATGACAGTAATGAAGGCAACGCTACTCGCAAAAACCGCACGGTAGCGTTCCAGGTAGCACCACTTGGCGCAACCGCCGTCAAACCTTGAAAGTATCCCTGACGCCGCACGAAGATGAACGCTGCAAGCAATCCGAGTAAAGGCCCGCCGGCAAGCAGCAGAACCATGATATTGGGGTATCCGCGAGCGTAGACCAACCCGACCGGCAGTGCGACGAGGGCAGCCCCCAGGCCTGTCAGCATGGTGACGATGCTCAGTGCACCGAACTGCATTTCAGCAGTGAGCACGCCTCGAAAGAAGAACAGCAGTGCCCCGAGAACAATCGGGATGATCAGCCAGCGAATAGCAGACGCATGTTCACCTGCAAAAATCCAGGCGGCAATAAAATCCGCGGAAATCAATATGGCTGCCGAAAGTAAAAGACTCGCCAGAACAAACACATAGAAGGACGACAAAAAGAACTGCTGCCTGGCCACGCCCTGATGACTGCTCAAGCCCTGAACAACCGCGTTCTGTCCACCTATCGACGCTACCGACGAAAGCATTTGCTGCAAATGCCGCAAAACCGAGTACAGCCCGACGCCGGCAGGTCCCGCCAAGACCGCCAGCAACTTGACGGCAACCGCCCCCAGTAACAGACCGAAGAATTGCCCAACGGCAGTCTTTAATGTAGACACCGCCATGCCTGGCTTCATTTATCACCACCAGTTTTACTAATAGCAGGCGAGGCGGCGTGCCTTTCAAAAAGTAGAAAAGCCAACACCACATATATAAAGAGTCCGCCACTGAGAAGCGTAGCGGTCAGTGAACTCACTGACGCAACAAAGAAACAAACAACACTCGACACCATCAAGACCCGACTACCAGAGGAAAATATACAGGCCGCACAAAATGTAAAAATAAGGCAGTACAACACCACTCCAACCCACCCAAACGCAAGTTTGGCATCTACGAAGAAAACGGTGTTGGACGCACCAGCACCACCGGGAGAGGCACCAAACTCATACACATAAACCATTTTCTCAACAAGCATTTTAGGCTCACCATAAAGATGGTGAATAAAACTCACCGAGCGGCCTAGAGTAAGTTCGCCATCGAGCACTGCTCGATGAAAGCCAAGCCAGTCATAAGCTGTTATGTAGGGAATCCATACGATTCTGTTCAACAAGATCAATAGCTTGCCCGATACCGCAGCTGGACTGACTGGAGAGGTTTCAAACTTGAGCTTGGCCTGGATCATATCCGGCAAATAGAAACGTCCGGGTCGCCCCATGGCTTCTTGAATCGGCATACCTGGAGGTATCGACACCTGCTGGGCCGCAGGATCCTCGACAACCCTGTCTACGTTCCCCGACTGCGAATCCCCAACCCCCCCCAAGGCGAGAATCGTCATAACGCCAATGCTAGTTAACATTAAAATCGCTGCAGCAAGCACACTCGACCAACGCTTCGAAACAAAAAAATATAATATACACGGCAGGAAAATAAAGACTGGCGCGGCTTTTTCCAACGACAACATTGAAAAAACAAGCAACGCCCCTAGAAGCCAATACCTCAACTTGGATTTAGTAACAAATGCAGCCACCAAAACCAGAGGCATTACAGAACGCCCTAAAATAAAAACCGCATATCTAAGCAGACTTTCATAACCTTCCAAACCCGCCAAAAACCGACCGCGAGCCTGAGCAATCTCCATCAACGTACCGCCTTTAAGTGCAACTATTAAAGGCACAGAATCGGCCAGATACACAGCATAGCCAAGACTCGCCGCATATATACAGAACGCGAGAAGCGACAGACGATACCAAAATGCATTAGAAGCGCTAAACCAACGAGATGACTTCTTTGCCAAAGACAAAAATATCTTCGAAAAAAAACCATAAGAAGAAAAATAAATCACAGAAAACAACAAGATCAGAAAAAGAAGTTCGACAGCTTCTCTATCACGAAAAAAAACCAACCCGAGCAATGATGCCGGAAAATAAATCATTCCAATTAAGAAAACAGGAAGGGCTTTAATACCCACAGAAAAATAGCTCAAGAGACACCTTCCCAATCACTTAAAAAGAAAAAAAACACAAAAAGCCGACACAATATTCATGATAATAGACGAATCAAATTGGCCACTTGGGACGGCATATCAAAATTCACGTCAAAATAGTCTCGACCCGATTTCCCCATGGCCTCACGCTCGGCGGCACTGAGCGCCTGCAGGCGACGAATGTTTTCCACCAGAGGCAAAGCCTGCTCGGCCGCCGACGCCAAACCCGCGCCGGCCTCTAAGACAACCCGTGCGCCCTCCCCATTGATACTGGCAAGAATCGGTCGACCCGCGGCCAGATACGCCTGAATCTTGCTCGGCACCGTTTGTGCAAAAGCTTCGTTATCGTTGAGCGAAACAAGCAATGCAGATGACTTTTCAAAAATTTGCGGCATCGCTTGCGGCGCAAAGCGTCCGGCCAGAATGAGGTTATTCAAACCAAGGGCCTGCTGTTGTGACTTAAGCCACGCCAGGCGGCTTCCGCTTCCAACCAGAACCAGTCGGATCTGCGGATCATCGCGCAAGTGACCGGCGGCCTCCACGAGGGTATCCAAAGCCTGCGCAGTCCCCAGATTGCCGGCAAAAACCACGCAAAAATACTGGTCCAGCAGTTCGCTAAGTTCAGCGGGAACAGGCACCAAATCCACAGGCGAATTGGCATCCATGGAGTTGGGGTAGTAAACGATTTTCTCGCGATCAGCGTAGCGCGAAACCGGTTCAAAAAAGGCACGCGACTGCACCAACAAGATATCGCAGCAGCGATAGATGCCTTTTACCAGCCACCCCACCGCCCTGAGCGCATGAGGATTGTGGATAAAACCAGTGGCCTTGAGGCTTTCCGGCCACAGATCCTGAACCCACAAAGCAAGCTTTGCCTTCTTCAGCCACTTCAGTGGAATCGCCGGAATGGCCTGCAAGACAGGCGACGGAGCGAAAACCAGAATCGCGTCAAACTCTCGCTTGCGCAGCATCCAGGGCAAAAACAGCAAGCCAGCCAGGACAAACGACAGGTAATTGAGTATCAGGTTTTTCGCCCCGCCTTCCCCACGCGGCCAGAGCGGTACTCGAAGCACATCAATCTTCCCGAGATAGCGCTCGTACTGCGTCCCTCTCGCGCTGTAGCCATCAAAAATCTTGCCATCCGGATAGTTAGGCTTGCCAGTAGCCACGACGACTTCATACCCCTGCTCATCGAGGGTGCGCACAATGTCGTTGATAATAAAACTTTCGGGCCAAAAGTATTGGGAGAGAACGAGAATCTTCATAGGTAATCAGGGGAATTCAATCAAGGATCCTGGCAACGTGATCGGCAATGGCAAGGCTGGCAGTCAGCCCCGGGGATTCTATCCCATAAAGGTTAACCAGTCCGGGCAGGCTATGGGTTTGTGGATCCTGAATCAGGAAATCTGCGGCTGGCTGCCCTGGCCCGGAGAGTTTAGGTCGGATACCGCAGTAACCGGGCGTCAGGCGCTGCGGATCAAGCCCCGGAAAATAGCGACGGATCGCCAGGGCAAAATCGTTTCTGAGTTCTTCTTCGACCTGATAGTCGATGGTGTCGGTCCAGGCAACATCCGGCCCGAATCTCACTTGCCCGCCCATATCGAGCGTTGCATGCACGCCGAGGCCCGCCGTGTTCACTTCCGGCATCGGGTACACAAGACGTGAAAATGGCGAACGCCCGCTGTAGGAAAAATAGCGCCCCCGGCACCATCGGGTTTGCGGCACATGACGCGCCTCAAGGCCGTCGATGCGCGACGCCAGTTGACTGGCAAACAGCCCCGCCGCGTTTATCACCCGCTGTACATCCAGGGAGAAAGACTCGCCGCAGCTCTCACCTTCCACCAGCCAGTGCTCGCCATTGTGCTGTAACTCCAAGACTCGGGTCTCCAGCGCCAGATCCGCACCGTGTCGTTGCGCGTCGCCAAGCATGGACTGCAAGTAGGCATGGCTATCAATAATGCCAGTGTCTGCCGAGAGCAAAGCCGCCACGCCGGCGACCGCTGGTTCCATTTGACGAAGTTGCGCCGCACTGACTTCCTGCAACGAGTCCACACCCGATTGCACCGCATTCTTTTGAAGGGCATCAAGCGCAGCGATTTCATCCGGGCTCACCGCGACCAGCAATTTGCCGATCCGCCGATGCTCCACATGATGGTCCGCGCACCAGCGATACAGCAAATCGCGCCCCTCCACACACAGACGTGCTTTCAACGATCCGGGCGGGTAGTAGATGCCGGCGTGAATGACTTCCGAGTTGCGACTGGAGGTATGCGAGCCAATCCAGCGCTCCTCTTCAACCACCAGCACACGCTGCCCGGAGCGCGCCAGGCGCGAAGCGCAGGCCAACCCGATGACACCGGCGCCGATGACGAGACAATCGTAAGAACTCATATCGCGAGTGCCTTGTAAGAATCAGGATTTGGAAAGAAGACGCAGGTAAACGTCGTGCATCAACTGCGCGTTGGCTTCGATCGCAAAGTTTTCCTCTGCCCACTGGCGAGCCTGGCGGCCCAGTGTCTGGCGAAAGACGTGGTCCTCTGCCAAACGTTGCAAGGCATCGGCAAGCAGCTCCGGGTCGGGCCGCGGGATTGCCAGTCCGGTCACTTCGTGCAACAGCGCGTCCGGCACAGGATCTGTCACCGCCACCACGCTTGGAATCGAATAGAACGCAGCCTCGAATACGGGTCGGCCAGCCGCATCCAGATGAGAGGGAAAGCAGAGAATATCGAGCTGCGGATACAACGACCTGACGTCTGCGACGAACCCCAGCATACGGACCTGTTCCTGCAATCCGTGTTCGCTGATCATCTGCTCAACATTGGCACGCACATCATCGGCAAAACCCAGCTTGCGCAGCGCCCATGCCTTCAACCCGGTGAGCTTGCGAGCGTTTTCCCCGGCTATCAGACACTCGATATTGACCTTGCGCGTCTTCAGGATACGCATCGCCTCGATCAGCTCATAAATGCCTTTGAGCGGAATCAGAACGCCGAGAAACCCGACACGCACGGGCTCCCCGGCGTGTCGCGAAGGCCGAGTCTGTACGCCGTTTTCAATACCAAGGCCGTTGTGCACGATGCTCAGGGGCAAGTCTGCCGGTAGCGTTGCTGCGACCGTATGATCGATCGGCACGACAGCCTCGGCATGTCGTCGCAACAATGCATTGACCAACCGGGTACGCAAGCCGGACCCCGGCGCGCGTTGCAGGGAGCGAACATGCACCAGCATCGGCACCCGCAACAGCCATTTGGCGACGATGGCCAAGGGCAGCAATGTCACTTCGTTAACGTGCAATAAATCGAACTTTTCGTGGCGCAAGCGCCAGATCGCGGCCAATGAAAACGGCAGCAAGAAGACCTCTCGCAGCAGGATTATCCAGCGTAGACGGCGATAGTGGCTGAAACGCGTATTGTCGAACTGGCTGAGCCCTTTGACCTTGCGTACGTCCATGCCGGCTTTGACAAAAGCCTCGCAAACCGGACCGTCAGGCGTCACGACCGTGCCCTGCACACCCAGCGCGTGCAATCGGGTGAACAGTTCGATAAGGCTCTTTGAGGCGCCACCGAATGCCGCGGCAGGATGCAGGTAAAGTACCCGTGGTAATGACTCACTCATCGCAAGCTACCGTACCAGCGGGCGAAGTTGACCCAGCGCCAGACCTGCCACGTATAGGGGCGACGCCCCGCAACGACTGCGTCGAAATGCTCTAGCAACTTGGCCTGGTCAAGAAATGGCAGACCCAGATCCTCTTCCAGCCAAGGTCGCAGCGTATCGGCCATGCCCATCAGCCATTGCTGCTCGGGCGTCGCGAAACCGATCTTGTCGCGTCGATCCAGCACCTCGGCCGGCACGATCCCGCGCAATGCCGAGCGCAGAAGGTGCTTGGTCTCACCACCCGGCGAAACCAGGTATTCCTCTGGCAATGACAGCATGAAGTCGGACAAGTCAGCGGTCAGGAACGGTACGCGGCTCTCCACCGAGAAACGCATCGAGTTGCGATCACCGTGGCGAAGCAGGCCGAGCAGGCCACGCGTATTCAACGAGGTTGCCAACGTGCTCATCATGCGTCGCCCCGACAGGCTTTGCTGTGGCGCATGCTTCGGAAAACCAAGATGCACACCGCTTTCACGCAGCGGGCCGGGGCGGATCCACGCAGGGCAATTGTCCATACCGTTAAGCCCTCGCAACAGATCGTGCAAGCGGCCATCACTGTACTCGCCAACAACCCGTTTCAGACCTTCAAGCCGGCTACGTCCAGGCCATTGCGACCATTGATTCAAAAAGCTCCAGGCTTCGCGGTACTGTCCTTTGTCCAGCAGACTGCGGATACGCTGCCCCGCATAACCGCTGTAGCCACCCTGATTCTCGTCGGCGCCCTGCCCTTCCAGAGTCACGGTGATGCCCTGCTCCTTGGCCTTCCTGAAAACGCGATACTGAGCGTAGATACTCGTGCTGCCGAACGGCTCCCCTTGGGCGGCAATCAGGTCTTCGAGATCAGCCGCCAGTTCGTCTCCAGAAACAATCACCTTATGCGCCTTGGCGCCGACATGGGCATTGATCTTGTCTACCCAGCTTTCTTCGCTGACGACGCTGCCCCGGGCAATGTAGCTGAACGTGTTGATATCCGAGTCCGGTTCCAGGTGACGCATGGCGCAGACGATTGCGGAAGAATCGACACCTCCGGACAGGGCTGCGCCGACCGGCACATCACTGCGCATATGCAGGCGCACGTTGTCGAGAAACATCTCCCGCAGCTGATCGCTGGCGCTGGCAAAGCTGATCGATTGGGTCTGTACGATGGAAGGCTTCCACCAGGTCTCGGGACTGGACACCTTGAGCGTGGCCAGGTCGACAGTCAGCAGTTGACCCGGAAGCAGGCTGACCACGCCCTCGATGAAGCTTTCCTGACCAAAGTCATATTCGCCATGTACCAGATAATCGTAGGCACGCTGCCAATTCAGCGTTGAGCGCTGACTCTTCAGCGCTCGCAGGGCGGGTAGCTCTGAGCCGAAGATGAACGCGCCATCCTCCAGCGCATAGAAGAACGGCTTGATGCCGAATGCATCTCGAACACAGGTCAGTGAGTTTTCCTGACGATCAAACACCACGAAGGCAAACATGCCCTTGAACCGAGGCAACGCTGCTTTGCCCCATTGGCTCCAGGCTGCCAGCAACACTTCAGTGTCCGAATGCGTGCGAAAGCGTGCCCCAAGGGCCTCCAGCTCCACCCGCAATTCGAGGTAGTTATAGATCTCGCCATTGAACACCAGCCCGAATCGTTGATCGGCGGAGTACATCGGCTGCTGACCTGAACTGGAAAGGTCAATGATCGCGAGGCGCGTATGGCCGAGAACGACCGCACCCTCGCCAACCGGATGACGATCAAAGCCTTGGTGATCCGGGCCTCGAAGACGCATCGCGGCTAATGCAGTATCGATTCGTTGATCCAGCCCCGCAGGTGCAGCCCGCCAGAATCCCCCTGTAATTCCACACATCTTATTTGGCGACCTCTACATGCAAATCCTGGGTATTTTCGTAATCTTCCTTGATATCGCGAGCAATATTCAGGGGATCATGCCAGCGCTCAACGAAGGCACGGCTTCTCTTGCCGAGTGCCACCAGCGACTCACGCGGCATCAGCAATAAATCGCGCAATGCGTCCTCTACCGTAACGGGGGTAATCTGGAGAAAGGGCAAATCAGCTTTCATTTCAGGCGGAATGAATCCCAAGTCCTCATCCCGAATATAGACGAGCACCGGCTTGCCAAGCGCCATCAGTTCCACCGCCAAACCGCCGTACCAGCCTGCGAACAGCTGATCCACGAGCACATCCGCCGACTCATAAACCTTGCGCGCCTCGGCGTTGCTCATGCCTTCAACCAACAGCAACTCGAACTCGAAACCCTGAACACGCAACCGGTCCAGTGCACGAAGGATAAGATCCGAACCTTTGACCTTACGGTTGCTTGGCGCATGCACAATACGCAAAGGCCGGTTCTGGTCCTGGGTATAGGAAGGCACCCACTCATCCAGAAAGACAAGCGAATAAGGGGTGAAACGTGCGCTTTCGGGAAGCACATGCAACAAGTCGGGATTCACCGAGTAGACCTGATGGGCAATACTCGAAAGCAGCTTGATATTGCGCCGTTTGAAGGCATCGGAAGCGGCGCAGTAGTAACCCTCGTCGACCTGGCTGGCGATGTTGATGGCGAAATGTTCCCGACTGTAATCGCCCTGACGCGCGTCATCGCCCTGATAGGTGACAAATACAGCCTTGCCCAGCATGCGCACATAGGCAATTTCAAGTCGCTGCAATGTGCGCAAGTAGCCCGCATAAAAAAGACGCAGAAAACCTCTTGCGCCCTGACGCGGACTGAAACTGAAGGCATAGGCGTTAGCCAGCGTAGTGCCTGCGTTGTAATGAATCACATCGAAACGCGGGAGCAAGAACAGAATTGCCCAGAGCCGTTTCAGCTCGCGCATCACTAAACTTTGCCCTGGGCGATGCAGCTCCAGATCTGCCGGGTAGGCAAGGTAATTCTGCGACACCACAAGGGAATAACTGCGCACACCCAGCATCCGCAGCGCTCGACTGAGCGCCTGGGGGTTGCCGCCCACAGAACTGGGGGCATGAAGCACTCTGAGGTTATTCACTAACGACTCGACCGACGACGCTTTCGAATGAGTGATGCATCCGTCCAAATTTTTCTTCCAGGCGAGAGGAGTCAACAACAAAATTCACAGGGGCCGTATCAAGGACCTTATAAACAGGCTCTCGTCCGATTGCAGTGCCTATCACATCACACACTTCACGCAAGCTCATGACATTAGGTCCCGCAACGTTCAACACGCCGGAGTATTCAGACTCTACGACAGAGGAAACCAAATGTACCGCGTCACTTACATACAGCGGGCAAAACGAAAACCCGTTTTCACCTGCCAAATTAATGGGATCTCCATTTTTCACGCTGGACACAAGCCTAGGCATAAGCATAGTGCTTTCTTGCCCCTCGCCATAAATAAAGAAAAATCGCAAGATCGCTACATTCATAACGCTTTTATAAGCACCTAGCATCATCTCAGCCGCAATTTTAGAGGCTGGGTAAATGCTGGACGAATCGCAATCCAGTATTGGAGAACTTTCAGTAAGGACTCCTTCTACCGGCTTATAGACTCCTCCCGTAGAGGCATAAACAAACTGCTTGCATCCAACACGCTGTGCATAATCCAGAAGCTTAAGCGTAGCAATCGAATTGACCGCAAACACATCCAGCGAACCTGCCGGAAACTCTCTGAATCGTCGAGATTGTGCAAGATGAACAATAGCATCCACCTTGGCGGGTAGACGTTCGCAAAAATCAGGGTCTGTCAGATCCAGTTCAATATTGGTGACAGATGGCAATTGAGGTAGATTTCTACCCACACTGTATATATCCCACCCATCAGGAGCGGATGAGGCAAGTGCCTGCCCCAAAAGCCCGCCCCCGCCTGTCAACAGTACAGTCTTACGCAGTATGGACATAACGCCTCCCGACTCTCATGGAAAAAAACCCCACAAGCAAAAATGCAAAGAGCAAGAATACAACTTTACCCAACAGCAAGCCATTAAAATAAAAAACAAATAACGCCGAAAAACAAAACAAAGTCAATATTATTCCAGCCGCAAATAAAACATCAAAAAACCTAAACTTCATAGGCGACAACCTTTGCGAAAATACAAAATAACAAACTGTTAATATTAAAACACTGAAAAAATTTGAAATAATCGCTCCAAAATAGTAATAGTTCGGAATCATATACAAATTCAGACAAAAACTAAATAGCGCCACACCCCAAGTCATCCAGGCAAAGTAATATGTCTTTCGAGATAAAGAGATACCAATAGCGGTAAAACTTGTTGTTGACTGAACAACACATGCAAAAGAAAGAACAAATATCCCAGGAACGACATCACCATATTTTTCAGAGAAAAACATGTGAACAAAATCACCCGAGAAAACAGAAACCCCAGCAGCCAGAAGCGACATCACCAAAGTAAAAACAAGGAGGACCTCCCCGTAAATAGAAGAGCAATCCGAAGGACGAGACTCCTTTAGTTTAAAGACGAGCGGCGCCCAAGCTTGTCCAAATGCCAATGAAAGGAACCCCACCAGAAACGAGATCCGGACTGAGAAAGCATAATCGCCAACCGAATCCAGCCCAACCATGGTAGCAAGCATCCAACGGTCAATCGAAGAAAACACCCAACTACCAAAACCTACAAAGATAAACGGAATACCGTAGCGCAGCATTTTTCGCGCCAAATCAACATCAAAACCTTTGAATAAAACATCACGTAGCCAATATGAAAGAGCAACTGCGACAACAAAAAGTGCTATTGCATATCCATACAAATAGCCTTCAACACCAAACCCGGCCATGACAAAGGCAAGAGATATTATTGCCGCGACCCCCTTTGAGAAGAGGCTGGCGATCAAGTAGCGGACAGGCTGAAAGCGCAGGCGAAAAATATCTTGAATCAACTGAGAAAAGCCCAACAATGAAGCAATACAAAACGCTAATACAAAAACGACAATTGGATACTCTTGACCCAACAAGAAATAAACCAGTGACAGGAACACAAAAGCAACAAGCTGCCATAGCAAGAAGACAGTCAGACCTGTCGAAAGACGAACCGCCTCTGAAACCCCCACAAATTCTTCTCGAGAATAATAAAAAGCCTGGAGCGCATTTGAAAGACCTGACGAACAAACAATGCATATCAAAGCAATAGCAACAACATAAGTCTCAATCAAACCATAATCTTTCTTGGCCAAGGCGCCTGCGAGAAAAAGAAAGCAGCCAAAAGCGATTACCCGAGAAACAAACTCTCCCATCCCGTAAATAAAAAAACTACGCAAGACGCTATACATTACTTCTGACCTTGAGAGTTTCGTTGATAGCGCCAAACATCGCCCCGATGGTATCAAGCGAATGGTGCTTTTCAACATAAGCCCTACCACGCGCACCTATTGCCCGCAACTCCGAACGATCGACAACAAGTTTTTCCAGCACCTCAATCAAGTCACGGGGAGAACACTTTACAAGTGGAAGTTCTCCGCGCTCAAGCAACCCCGCACTAACATATAGCTCTTCAAGATCATCTCGCACATAACAAAGAACCGGCTTGCCCAATGCCATAGCCTCGATAGCAAACATGGCATACCAACCAATCACCAACTGATCAGCAACGATATCGCAATCATCGATCATCTTTTTCAGTTCAGTATTAGGAACTCCCTGAACCATGACCAACTCGACCTCATGACCCTTCTGTTTCAAACGTTCAACTGCCTGCTGAAAAAAACGAGTACCCTTGATATTTTTATGGTTGGGGGCATGCAGTATTTTCACTGGACCAGATTTTGCAACATCACTACCAGAGACCCAACGATCCAAATCAATGGAAAAATGCGAGATACACAATGTGTCCCAATGCTGCATGTAATCCACCCAGTCACAACCGGAAATCACGTGATCTGCATAGAGTGACCATATCCAAACCTTACACCGAATAATCATCCGGCGACGAAAGTGCCTTGGATAATCTTGATCGACGACATGCTTAAAATACAATCCTCCACTTTTCTGCATATCCTGAATATCGCTTCCGTAAGGCATGACGACTACCTTCACACCAGCAATACGATACAGAAATGGCTCTAAAACCCACAAAAACCTGGCAGCATACAAACCACCACCATTAAAATATATATATATAACCTTATAACGAAAAATAGAAAAAAAGTAAGGCAGAAAACTCAATCTAACCAAACGAGAAACAAGCTTATTAGCGCTTACAAGTTTTACATCAAACTCGCTGGTTATAAAATACACTGAGTCGACGAAGGTCTCTACCTGCCACCCCTTAGACTTGAGCGCCTTGGCATGATAAACATTATTTATTAAGGGCTCCGGCCCAAAACCAATCTCTACGGATTTCGGATAAAATCTAGCCAGCAATGCTCCAAAAAGCACAAAAGGGAGAAGAAAGATCTCCCAAACAACCAATACAGAGCTCTTAATAAACCCAGCCATTACTGCACTTTCTCAAAGGACAAGAAAACTTCCATCTTCGATTTTTTTTCCAACTCTACAAGCTTGTAGCCCGACTTCAAGAAAACCTTGATTATTTTTTCCGGAGTCTCGAAAAAGCTGTGAAATGGATCGACGCCACCTGGAGGGACGCCCAAAACAGTCCAGTTCGGGTAAACGTAATACTTATCTATTGAGTAACCTTTTTTCCAGGAACTCCCTCGACGGCGAAGCCAATCCACACATTTCTCGAAAAGAGTCATGCTTCGATCACTCATCCAAACGACTACTCGCCCACCATCCTTGAGAACTCGATTACTTTCCTCAACGGTTTTTTTGAGGTTACAAACATGATCCATACTAGTAGCAAACACAACAGTATCGACCGCTGCGGAAGCCAAAGGAATAAACTCGCTGCAAGCAACCAGTCGCAACCCAAAAAATGAATCATCTTCTATCGGATCAAGACCAATAAACTTTTCATATTTATTATTATCAAAATCCAGATAACCAGGACGCGCCATTACGCCACAGCCAACATCAAGAATGACACCGCCCACGCTATTTGAATTTAAGAACCTCCGAAAATTTGCAACATCCGCTCTATCCGGCAGAGAAATAGAGCCATCCTGCAAGAACTGATAACTGATATACCCGTTATTATTCAGCACCTTATTCAACAAGTAATCTTTTTTATAATTATCAAACAGTTTTTGATCAAAATAAGTCTTAAGATAGCTCTCAGAAAAATAGTATTTCTCACCACATTTACGACACTCAACATCACCTTTTGCTTCAGCCGAAAGAGTTGAGCTGCAGCCAATACACTGAAACATAAATTAGGCCCCGAAAGCTTCTAAATATTTATCAAAAGAAATAAGCGACCAAATGAGTAGGCGTTTATTTTCCTTGCCTGAAAAATGCTGCTCGGCTAAATCCGAAACACCTTCAAAATCCATATATTTATAAATAGGCGAGCTTGGCGCCAACTTCGCCTTGATGAAATCAATACTTTCACCCCTGAACCACGAAGCATCCGGGGCGGAGAAACCTTGTTTCTCTGCCTTCGCGATATCCGCAGGGATGTGAGAACCCATCACGTCTCGCAGTATCTGCTTGCCATCTTTTGTCTTTGAAAAATAGTTTTCGGTTTTATGCCCGACCTGGTTTTCATCCTGGCGCACGACCCCCTGAAGATTATTGAGCTTCAGATGTACAGGGCAGCGCATTGCAAAATCAACCAAATCGTTATCTAGAAATGGCACTCGGCTTTCGAGCCCATGAGCCATGCTGAGTTTATCCTCAACGACAAGCAGGCCGTGCAAAAAAGTCTTGGCTTCGAAATATAACGAATGATTGATGTAGTCCTCAGGCGTGTAGAGATTATCCGCGTGATGTTTGAATACATCGCGAAATATATCTCGCGTCGAGACATGTTTAACATCATCCCATATCGGGGCAAAAACCTGTTTGATCTGGTCGTTGGGAATAAGCCGTTGCCAGAACTGATAGTACTTGTCGATGTATTGCTCGAAATCATCGTTCACTACAGCCCGGTAGTATCGCCACGGATAACCACCAAAGAGTTCATCCCCTCCAGCCCCTGACATCACGACCTTGACGAACTTGGATGCCAGTTGCGCCGCGTAATAGTTTGGATAACTCTGGCCAACACGCGGCTCTTCAAGATGCCAGGCCAGCTTGGGCAAAACCCTCTCCATATCCCCCGCCTTCAAGACCATCTCGTAATGCTCGGTCTTGAAGTGATAGGACATGTACTCAGCCTTGCTACGCTCATCGAACCCCATCTCAATGCCAGACGCTGAGTTGAGGTCGAAGCCGCACGTGAAGGTCTTCATATAGGGATAGGACTTGGCGGCAATAGCCGTAATCGAACCCGAGTCCATGCCGCCACTGAGATAGCTGCCAAGCTCTACATCAGTCACTAATTGACGGTTGACGGCCTGCTTGAACAGACGATCAAGCTCCTCGCGATACTCTTCATCACTGGCTTTAAGCTTTGGCTCGCGAAAGTCATAGTCCCAGTATTGAGTAAATTGCAGAGAGGGTGACTTACGCTTGAGATCCAGCACTGCGTAATGGCCAGCCGGCATTAGCTTTACGTCATTGAGCAAAGTCTTGTCGGTGAAGATATTCTGGAAAGTGAAGTATTCCAGCAGCGCTTCCTTGTCCAGACTGCGTCGAAACTCAGGGATGGCAAGAATCGCCTTTTGCTCGGAACCAAATGCCAGGGTCTGACCCTGCATCGAATAGTACAGAGGCTTGATCCCATAGCGATCACGCGCAAGTAGCAGGGTTTGCTCCTGCCTGTCCCACAGTGCCAGACCGAACATCCCATTGAATCGCTCAAGCGCTTTCACGCCCCAGGCAATCAGTGCGTTGAGCACTACCTCGCTATCGGTCCGAGAACGGAACTGGTAACCCAGTGTCTCGAGCTCCGTGCGCAACTCCCGGTAGTTATAGACCTCACCGTTGTACACCATCACATATCGCTGAGAAACCGAAGCGATCGGTTGGTGGCCAGCCGGCGAGAGATCAATAATTGCCAAGCGGCGATGGCCGAGACCAACATTGCCCTCGATCCAATGCCCTTCACCATCCGGCCCTCGGTGGGCAATGGCGTCAGTCATACGCTGCAGAATTGCAGGCGATACCGGGTTGTTATCAAGGTGTATCAGTCCGGCGATACCACACATCAGGTCAAAACTCCGACTTACAAAACTCAGCGAGTAACGTTAGAAACACTCATAGCCCTAACTTGAAAAAGACTACTCAACTCACTCCACGCCGTTCTCGGCACGCCAATCGATCAGCTTCTGCAAGCCTTCACGCAGTTCGTACTTGTAGGTAAAGCCGAGATCTTCTGCCGCCTTTTTCGGGCAGCCGATACGGTTTTGCACCATGCGGCGCGCGTCGTCGGCGCTGTAAGGGCGATACTCGACAACCAGGTCGGACTGTTTCAAGTCGAGGATACCGTCGCACAGCTCCTTGATGCTGGTTTGCACGCCGGTACCGACGTTGTAGAACTGATCGGTGACTTCAGCTTCAAGCGCCTGCACGTTGCAACGTGCGACGTCTTCCACGTAGATGAAGTCGTAAGCCTGGGTGCCGTCGCCGTTGATAACCGGGCCTTCGTTGGCATCGATCTTGTTGAGCATGATCGGGATTACACCGGTGTAAGCCGCGGTCTGGTCCTGGTGCGGGCCGTAAACGTTCATGTAGCGCAGGCCGACATAGCTCAGGCCGAAGCGATCGTGGTAGGCGTGGCACATGGCTTCGCCAGCGATTTTGGTGGCGCCATAGAAGTTACGGTTGTTGAACGGGTGATCTTCGGTCATTGGTACCTGCACCGCATCACCGTAAACGGAGGCAGAGGAGGAGTAGACCAGACGCTTGATATTGTTCTGAACACACGCCTCAAGTACGTTGAAAGTACCTTCGATGTTCACGTGGAATGCTGTCCGCGGGAAGTCCTTGCAGTGCAGCAACCACATGGCGGCGAGGTGGATAACGCCGTCCATGCCTTTCATTGCATCGTTCAGCAGATCGATTTCGCGTACGTCGCCGCCGTTGGCGTAGAGGCTGCAGCGCGGATCCTTCAGTTGTTCAGCGATGTTGCTGACCTTGCCACGGGCGAAGTTGTCGTAGATGACGACTTGCGCGGCGCCGGCCTTCAACAGTTCCGAGACAACGAAACTACCGATGAAGCCGGCACCACCGATAACCAGAATTTTAGAACCTTGGACTTTCATGCGACGTACTCCATTCAAACGCGGGTGGCGGCCGACAGCGATTCACAGATGAATTGCTGGTCAGCCAGACCAAGATAGGGGTGCATTGGCAAGCTCATCACCCGGTTGGCAATGGCATCACCGATCGGCAAATGTGCCTGTTCATCCTTGACTGCCGGCTGGCGGTTCAACGGAATCGGGTAATGAACAGCAGTAGGAACACCGGCCTGCTTCAGACGATCCTGGACAGTATCGCGCTCATCGACTTGAACGGTGTACTGGGCCCATGCGCCAGTGTTGTGTGCCTCGACATAAGGAGCGGCAATCCGAGCCTCGCCGAGGAGCGTCGCGTAGCGGTCTGCCACCTGCTGACGCAGTTGGAGCTCTTCTTCGAAGATTTCCAGCTTGGGCAGCAAAATCGCAGCCTGCAGCGTATCAAGCCGGCTGTTCACACCGACGCGAATGTGATGGTAACGGCGATCCTGTCCATGGCGGGCAATCTGCCGCAACAGCTTGGCCAGTTCATCATCGTTGGTGAAAATTGCACCGCCATCGCCGTAGCAGCCCAACGGCTTGCTCGGGAAGAAACTGGCGCACGCGATGGTGGTCAGGTTGCAGGAGCGCTTGCCTTTATAGCTGGCACCGAAACTCTGCGCCGCATCCTCGATCACCGGGATGCCGTATTTGGCAGCGATGGCGTTGATCGCGTCGAAATCTGCACATTGCCCATACAGAGAGACCGGAATGATGGCTTTGGTGCGCGGTGTGATCGCCGCTTCCAGCAGTGCCGGGTCGAGGTTATAGGTGCGCGGATCAACGTCGACATAGACCGGCTTGGCACCCAGCAGCGCAACCGTTTCTGCGGTAGCGATGTAGGTGAAGCCCGGCGTGATCACTTCATCGCCCGGGCCGATGCCCAACGCCATCTGGGCAATCTGCAAGGCATCGGTGCCATTGGCGCAGGTGATGCAATGTTTGGCCCCGACAAAAGCGGCAAGCCGTTCTTCCAGTTCAGCCACTTCCGGGCCGAGGATGTATTGCCCATGAGCCAGGACACGCTGGATGCCAGCATCGATCTTGTCCTTGATTCTGGCTTGCTGGATCTTGAGGTCAATAAACTCGATCATTGCCCGGCCTCCTTGACGAGCGTCTTAGCGCTCAATACGTAACGCGCACCACTGTGCTCGCAAATAGCAACGCCATCGCCTTCCAGCGGCAAGTCCAACTGTTCACCGAACTCGCTCATCCAGCCGATTTGCCGAGCCGGCACACCGACCATCAAGGCATAGGCCGGCACAGACTTGTTGATCACGGCACCGGCACCGACGAACGCGTACTCGCCGATAGTGACACCGCAGACGATGGTGCAGTTGGCACCCAGGGTGGCGCCTTTTTTGACGAGGGTGTCCCGGTACTCACTCTTTCGTTCAATCAATGAGCGCGGGTTGTAGACGTTGGTGAACACCATGCTCGGCCCACAGAACACGCCCTCTTCCAGGGTCACATTGTCGTAGACCGACACGTTGTTCTGGATCTTGCAGTTGTCCCCGATGAGCACTTTGTTACCGACAAAGACGTTCTGCCCGAGGGACACGCCTCTGCCGATACGCGCGCCGCTGCAGACATGCACAAAGTGCCACACCCGTGAGTCGTCACCAATCTGCGCACCGTCATCGACAATCGCGGAAGGATGAATCTGATAATTCATGCCTGCCTCAGCGCTTCAGGGTTGCAAGGAAAGGGTGGCCCTCATCGTTCTGCGGCGTAACGATGGCGGACGAACGAATGGTATTCACGGTCTCCACGCAGTGACGCGCATCCTCGATGCCGTAGCCACGACCAGCGAGAATTTCCCGGTAGCTGGTGGTGTGCAGGTCGGTGAAGCCTTCGGAGAACTCCATCTCATCACCATCAACGGTGATGGAACGGTAGGTCGGTTTTTTACCCTTGACCGAGTCCGGCAAATCCTCGGCATCAATGGAGAGGAACCAGCGCACACGCGCCTTTTCGTACTCCAGGTAACCAGCGGCTTTGTAATCATTGGCAAAGTGCACAACGTTACGCTGCAGCTTGCCGAAGATGAAATGCAGCATGTCGTAGAAGTGCACGCCGATATTGGTCGCGACCCCATAAGATTTGCGCGGATCGCCTTTCCAGCTCTCCATGTACCACTTGCCCCGCGAAGTGATGTAGGTGAGTTCTACATCGTACTTACCGTCGCGAGCTTCACCGGCAACTTTTTCCTTGAGATCAAGAATGGCCTGGTGATGGCGCAGTTGCAGAATGTTGTATACGCGCTTGCCCGTCTCGCGCTCGACCCTGGCCAGTTCGTCCAGAATTTCAGGAGTGGGTACCAGCGGCTTCTCGCAAATCACATCACAGCCAAGGCGCAGGCCCGCCGCAATATGCGAATGGTGCAGGTAGTTCGGCGAGCAGACCGCGACGTAGTCCAGGGCAGTCGCCGGATCGCGCTTGAGCTGCCAGGCGTGTTCGATGAAACGCTCGAACTCGGTAAAGAACTCGCTCTGCGGAGACAGGCTGTCAATGATCCCCACGGAATCATTGATGTCATAAGCCGACACCAACTCGTTAGCCGTGTCTTTGATTGCGCGCATATGCCGTGGGGCGATGTAACCGGCAGCGCCGATAAGGGCGAAACGTTTCAAAGGGAACACTCCAGCAATCAGGCTTTGATGATATGAGCTTCAGGGGTGCGGTACTTGCCGCGACTGTCGACCACCAACTGTGCGTGTTGGCGAATCAGCTCATAATCGAATTTATCGTGATCGGTGGCCAGAACAATGGCGTCGAAGCTCGCAATATTTTCAGCGGTCAGCGCTTCGCTGGACAGATTGAAATGGTGCTCACGCATCTTCGGGAAGACCGGTACATGCGGGTCGCTGTAAGCCACCACGCAGCCTTTGGCTTCAAGCAGTTCCATGATCTCGACGGAAGGCGACTCGCGCATATCGTCCACGTTTTTCTTGTAGGCAATACCGAGCACCAACACCTTGCTGCCGTTCAGCGGCTTGCAGTTGTTGTTGAGGCCGTCCATCAACTTGCTGACGACATACTCGGGCATGGCCTGGTTGACCTCACCGGAGAGTTCGATGAAGCGCGTGTGCAAGCCGTACTCGCGAGCTTTCCAGGTCAGGTAGAACGGGTCGATCGGGATGCAATGCCCACCGAGCCCAGGCCCTGGGTAGTAAGGAGTGAAGCCGAAAGGCTTGGTCGCAGCGGCATCGACCACCTCGAAAATATCGATCCCCATACGATCGGCGACCACTTTCATCTCGTTGACCAGGCCAATATTCACCGCACGGTGGATATTTTCCAGCAACTTGGTCATCTCGGCCGCCTTGGTGGAACTGACCGGTACAACCTGGTCAATCGCCTGCTCGTACAATGCGATACCGACGTCCAGGCAAGCTGGGGTATGCCCGCCGATCACTTTCGGAATAGTACGAGTTTCAAAGTTTGGATTGCCCGGATCTTCACGCTCTGGCGAATAGACCAGGAAGATGTTCTCACCGACCTTCAACCCGCCTTCCTGAACGCGCGGAAGCAGTTCTTCTTCCGTGGTACCCGGATAAGTGGTGCTCTCCAGCGAGACAACCTGACCTTCGCGCAAATATGGCTTGATCGCTTCCGTGGTGTTGATCACGAAGCTCATGTCCGGTTCACGGTATTTGTTCAGAGGGGTTGGCACACACAGGATCAAGGCGTCGCATTCGCTTGCGCGCTGGAAATCCGTGGTGGCCTCGAAGCCGCTTTGACGGGCATTCTGAATTTTATCTGCAGGGATATGTTCGATATAGCTTTGCCCGTCATTCAGGCGGGAAACCTTAGCCTCATCGATATCAATGCCTAGCACACGAAAGCCAATAGCGTTGTAGCGCAACATCAGAGGCAGACCGACGTAACCTAGCCCAACGATACCAATTAGAGCCTCTCTGCTTTTGAACTTGCCAACACTCGCCCGTTTCATGTCCGACATCAGGTAAAACTCCCATTAACTAATTCTTAAACGTTTATCACTTCAACTAATCGGGACTCATCACCCATTGTCGATGTTTTTCTTCGCCTATCTGTTTTGTATTTCCGGGCAAGCGTTCGCTGGTTGGATAGCGTGATCCGAACAGCCGTCCATACTTACAAAGCCCGCCTTTACAGAGTGTTGCTTGCCCTCCAGCACGGTGTAACCGCTGCGGGACCATGACCAGGATTGCCAGGCAGGGTGCTCCCCAAGCCTGGCAACCGAAAAAAAGCGCATTATGCCACTTATCTCCAGGCATGGCTTTAAGGCAATTGATGATGAAGGTGTGCTATCCGACCGACAGACACTTCTGTGTCTCACTGTATCTCCCCCCCTGATTTCTGCCCTTCGCTTACAAACTTCCCCTTGCGCGACACAGTAGCGATACACCTCGCCCGCTAAATGGCCACATCCGAACAAGGCACCCCGCCCGCCTCGGTTAACGCCGCACTTACGTGGCAACCTTTATCGAGTGGTTGTGTCGCGCAACCCAGGAGATTTGAAATGTCCCGTACCACCAAGAACACTATCGGTTTGCTCGGCGCAGTCCTCGCTGGCGGCATGATGTTGACTGGCTCCGCTTTCGCCTCGCAGCCTCTGACCCAAGGCTATCTGCTGGCCTCGGCCGAACAGGTGGTGAAAACCCCCGAAGGCAAATGTGGCGAAGGCAAGTGTGGCGATGCGTCGATGGCAAAAACCGACACCGACGGTGACGGCAAGGTGTCCCGCGCTGAATTCCTCAAAGTCGCGCCGAAGTCCAATTTCGACAAGATCGACACCAACCACGACGGCTTCATCGACGAACAAGAAGCATTCGATAACGTGAAAGCCAACTACGAAGCCAATGGCAAAAAAATGCCAAAAGGCCTGTTCGAACACCTGAAAGATCAAGACGGCGCCTAAGTCTCAATAAAAAAGCCGCGCTTTTCCTTCGAAAAGCGCGGCTTTTTCATGTCAGGCACATTTACACCCGAAAACGCTGCACCATCCCTTGCAACGCATTGGCCAGTTTCGATAGCTCATGACTGGAGGCACTGGTCTGATCCGCACCGGTAGCGGAACGCACCGACAGATCACGAATGTTCACCAGATTGCGATCCACCTCCCGGGCCACTTGAGCCTGCTCTTCCGCTGCACTGGCAATCACCAGGTTGCGCTCGTGGATTTCGTGAACCGATGCAGTGATCGTCTGCAATGCGTCACCCGCCCGCTTCGCCATCACCAGAGTTTCGGCAGCACGGGAAGCGCTGGCGTTCATGGAGTCCAGCGCCAGGCTCGAACCATTGCGCATGCCCTGGACCATTTGTTCGATTTCCTGGGTCGATTGCTGGGTGCGATGCGCCAGTGCACGCACTTCATCGGCCACCACCGCAAAACCACGCCCGCTTTCACCCGCACGCGCCGCTTCAATTGCAGCGTTGAGCGCCAACAGATTGGTTTGCTCGGCAATGGCCCGAATCACATCCAGCACCTTGCCGATGTCTTGAGACTGATTGGCCAGCGACTGCACCAACTCACCGGTGTGCTGAACATCATTGGCCAAGGCGCTGATGGCGCTCGCGGTTTCGCTGACCCGCTCCTGCCCCAGATGCGCCGACTCGCTGGACTGGCGAGTGGCATCGGAGGTCGACACTGCGTTGCGCGCAACTTCTTCGACGGCGGAGGTCATTTCGTTGACCGCAGTGGCGGCTTGCTCAATCTCGTTGTTCTGTTGTTGCAGGCCCTGGGTGCTGTCGAGGGTGACGGCGTTCAGCTCATCTGCCGCCGTGGCCAGTTGCGTCGCCGAGCCACTGATGGCTTGCAGGGTTTCCCGCAGGTTCTGCTGCATGGTCGCCAGCGCCTTGAGCAAACGGCTCACTTCGTCATTGCCATGGGTCGCGATAGGTCGGGTCAAATCACCCTGCGCCACGCTTTCCGCCGCACTCAGTGCTTCGTTCAGCGGACGGACGATACTGCGAGTCAGCAACATCGCCAGGCCGACAGTCGCCAACGCCGCGAGTGCGATGAACAGACTGACGATGGATCGCGAGGTTTCGTAGTACGCTGCGGATTTCTGGCTTTCAACGGCGACCTGTTTGGCGAACAGTTCCGCCAGGTCATTGAGCTGCTTGCCGGATCCATCGACCACGGTTTTCATGTCGATCAACAGCAGTTTGGTCAGCTCGTCACGGCGACCTTGCTCGGCCAGGGTGAACGACTGGGCAATGCCGGCGCGATAGGCGGCGAAGGTGGTTTTGAACTGGTCATACAAGGCCTGACCTTCAGCGGTGTCGACCAGTTTGTCGTAAGCCGCAATCTCCTCGCTCAGTTCCTTGTCGCGGGTGTCCATCTGGCTGCGGTAGGTTGGAATGTTCTTTGGGTCTTGATCCAGTGCCATGCGCAAGGAAATGGTACGGATGCGCAGCATCAGCTCGCGGATCTCATCACCACCACGGATGCTCGGCAGCCATTGCTTCTCCACCGCCACCTCGCTTTCGCGAATGCTCGACATCTGCCCCAGGGCAAATATTCCAAGCAACGCCACCAGCACGGCAATCAAGGCAAAACCCAGCGCAGCACGAGGGGCAATATTCAGCTGACGAAGAAACATAACGAGTGCCTTTCTTGTTGTTGGCCTGAATGGGAGGTCGCGAGTGCGCCCCGACAGCTCGTTATCGGCTAGTTGTACGATGACTTGAAAGGATTCGGCTTTTTCAAAGGCAAAAAAAATCCCCGTATCTTTCGATACGAGGATTTTTAATATGGTCGGGGTAAGGGGATTCGAACTCCTGACATCCTGCTCCCAAAGCAGGCGCGCTACCGGACTGCGCTATACCCCGGTAAAAAAAAGGCACCTTTAAAAGGCGCCTTCTGCGAACAGAGCTTTTGGCGTCTGATCTTAAGATTCGATTCCAGCGTTAACTGGTTTCAAAAATGGTGGGTCGTGTGGGATTCGAACCTACGACCAATTGGTTAAAAGCCAACTGCTCTACCAACTGAGCTAACGACCCAAAAATGGTCGGGGTAAGGGGATTCGAACTCCTGACATCCTGCTCCCAAAGCAGGCGCGCTACCGGACTGCGCTATACCCCGGTTTGAAATTGGCTCCGTGACCAGGACTCGAACCTGGGACCCAATGATTAACAGTCATTTGCTCTACCGACTGAGCTATCACGGAACTACATATTTCAATTTACAACGGTGAAGCTTTACTGCGTTCTCTTCAACCCGTTCGCATCGCTGCGTTCGTGTGTCTGAGGCGCGCTATTCTACAATCTTAAGCACCTCTGTCAACCCCCTAAATTGCATTCAAGTTAATGATTTGCAACTTATTTCAGATTTCTGCTTGGGGAGCAGAAACCCTTCCGGGTGACTTACTGCGGGGCGCACTTTACAAGCCTTTTCCTTTGAGTTCAACAACCTGACGAAAAAAAGGCCTCGCAATGCGAGGCCTGTTGTTCAGCTATGGATTATGTAAGAGCGAGCTCGCTCGCGAAGCACCCAAGGACACCGCAGTTATCCAGGAAGGACGCTTCATCGTTAACGCCCATCGCGAGCAAGCTTGCTCCTACAAAAGCGGATCAGGCGAAGACGATTTCGTCGTTTTCCACCACACCCTTGGCGGTATCGCCGGGCATGAAACGACCCGACAAAATCAGCTGCGCCAGCGGGTTTTCGATCCAGCGCTGAATCGCACGTTTCAGTGGCCGTGCGCCGTACACCGGGTCGTAGCCAACCGCGATCAGCTTGTCCATGGCCTCAGGGCTGAGTTCCAGTTTCAGTTCGCGCTCAGTCAGGCGACTGCGCAGACGACCCAACTGGATCTCGGTAATGCCCGCGATCTGATCCCGAGCCAATGGCTCGAAGATCACCACTTCGTCGACCCGGTTGATGAACTCCGGCCGGAAGTGCGTGGAAATCGCATCCATCACCGCTGCGCGCTGAGCCTCACGATCACCGACCAGTTCCTGGATCTGTACCGAGCCCAGGTTGGAGGTCATGACGATCACGGTGTTCTTGAAATCCACCGTGCGGCCATGGCTGTCGGTCAGACGACCATCCTCCAGCACTTGCAGCAAGATGTTGAACACATCCGGGTGGGCCTTCTCGACCTCATCCAGCAGGATCACCGAATAAGGCTTGCGACGCACCGCCTCGGTCAGGTAACCGCCCTCTTCATACCCTACGTAGCCTGGTGGCGCACCGATCAACCGGGCCACGGAATGTTTCTCCATGAACTCGGACATGTCGATCCGCACCATCGCCTCTTCGGTATCAAAGAGGAACTCGGCCAACGCCTTGCACAACTCGGTTTTACCGACACCGGTCGGGCCGAGGAACATGAACGAACCGCTTGGACGATTCGGGTCGGACAAACCGGCCCGCGAACGACGCACCGCGTTGGAAACCGCGATCACCGCTTCGTCCTGACCGATCACACGCTGGTGCAACAGGCCTTCCATCTTCATCAGCTTGTCGCGCTCGCCTTCGAGCATTTTCGACACGGGGATGCCGGTCCACTTCGAGACGACTTCGGCGATTTCTTCCTCGGTCACCTTGCTGCGCAGCAACTGGTTTTCGCTTTTGCCATGCTGGTCGACCATTTGCAGGCTGCGCTCCAGGTCCGGGATCACCCCGTATTGCAGCTCGGCCATGCGGTTCAGGTCGCCTTTACGGCGTGCGGCTTCCAGTTCCTGGCGGGACTGTTCGATTTTCTGCTGGATCTGCGCAGAACCCTGGACTTCGGCTTTTTCCGAGTTCCAGATTTCTTCGAGGTCCGAATACTCACGCTCATGACGAACGATTTCTTCCTGGAGTTTTTCCAGACGCTTGATCGCCGCTTCGTCGCTCTCTTTCTTCAGCGCCTGGGATTCCACCTTCAGCTGAATCAGGCGACGCTCTAGACGGTCCAGCACCTCCGGCTTGGAGTCGATCTCCATGCGGATGCGGCTGGCGGCTTCGTCGATCAGGTCGATGGCCTTGTCCGGCAACTGACGGTCAGTAATGTAGCGATGACTGAGCTTGGCCGCGGCGATGATCGCGCCGTCGGTGATCGCCACTTTGTGGTGAACTTCATAGCGCTCTTTCAGGCCACGCAGAATGGCGATGGTGTCTTCTTCGCTCGGTTCGTCCACCAACACTTTCTGGAAGCGCCGCTCAAGGGCCGCGTCCTTCTCTATATATTGGCGGTACTCGTTGAGCGTGGTCGCGCCGACGCAGTGCAACTCGCCACGGGCCAACGCAGGTTTGAGCATGTTGCCCGCATCCATCGAACCTTCGCCTTTACCGGCGCCGACCATGGTGTGCAGTTCGTCGATGAACAGAATGATCTGCCCTTCCTGCTTCGACAGTTCATTGAGCAGGGATTTCAGGCGTTCTTCGAACTCGCCACGGTACTTGGCACCGGCAATCAGCGCGCCCATGTCCAGGGACAGCAGGCGTTTGCCTTTCAGGCCATCCGGCACTTCGCCGTTGATGATGCGCTGGGCCAGGCCTTCGGCGATGGCGGTTTTACCCACGCCAGGCTCACCGATCAGCACCGGGTTGTTCTTGGTGCGGCGTTGCAGCACCTGAATGGTCCGGCGAATTTCGTCGTCACGACCGATTACCGGATCGAGCTTGCCGTCTTCGGCGCGCTTGGTCAGGTCGACGGTGTATTTATCCAGCGCCTGACGCGACTCTTCGTGGTTGGCGTCGTTGACCGCTTCGCCGCCACGCAGGTTGTTGATCGCGTTTTCCAGGGCTTTTTTGCTGACGCCCTGACCGAGCAACAATTTGCCGAGCTTGCTGTTCTCGTCCATAGCGGCGAGCAGCACCAGCTCACTGGAAATGAACTGATCACCCTTCTGCTGAGCCAGGCGATCCGCCTGGTTGAGCAGGCGCGCCAAGTCCTGCGACATGTTGACGTCGCCGGTCGGGTTCTGGATTTTTGGCAGTTGATCGAGTTCTTTGGTCAGCTCTTTACGCAGGCTGTTCACGTCAAAGCCGACCTGCATCAACAGGGGCTTGATCGAACCACCCTGCTGTTCAAGCATGGCTTGCATCAAGTGCGCCGGTTCAATACCGGGATGGTCAAGGCCGACGGCCAGCGATTGGGCGTCGGATAGAGCTAACTGCAATTTGCTGGTTAAACGATCTATACGCATGGGTCACCTTCCTTTTGAGCAGGCCGGACCTATAAAACATCCTGAATGAAGAAACCTGCCAGATACCGCTATAGATGTGGTCGATTCTGGGAGTTTCAAGCGTCGTGACGTTGATGCAGATCAGTCGAGTCTAGCTTTCGAGCCAGACCAGGGAGGCAAACCGACCAGTGCGAGGACTACGACGGTAAGAAAAGAAGCGGGGATCGGTCACGGTGCAGAAACCGCCACCATAAACAGCAGTGACACCACGAGCCGCCAGACGCAAACGCGCCAGCTCATAGATGTCAGCCATGAATTTGCCAGCGTTTTGGCTGGGCACGAAGGCTTTGGCGGATTCGGGCAATTGCTCGACGAAGGTAGCCCGCACTTCCGGGCCGACTTCAAAGGCTTGCGGGCCAATGGCCGGACCGAGCCAGACCAGCACGTCTTCCGAGGGCACGGCCAGCGCATCGAGCGTCGCTTCGAGCACGCCCGCCGCCAACCCGCGCCAACCGGCGTGGGCGGCAGCGACGCGAGTGCCGGCACGGTCGCAAAACAACGCGGGCAGGCAATCAGCCGTCATCGCCGAGCAGGCAATGCCGGGCGTTGCCGTCCAGCTGGCGTCGGCGGTGGCCACAAGGCTTGGGTCCGCGTGAGCCACGGCGATGCCGTGAACCTGCTTCAACCAGGCCGGCCGCATGGAGAAATGATCGGTGAGGCGACGGCGGTTTTCGGCAACAGCTTCGGGGCTGTCGTCGACGTGATCGCCGAGGTTGAGGCTGTCGAACGGCGCCAGACTGACGCCGCCCGCACGGGTGGTGACGCAGGCTTTCACCCCGGCAGGCGCAGGCCAGTCGGGAATCAGCCAGTCACTCATCCGATGAACGCCTCGCGGTCTTGCTTGAGCAGCGTCAGCAACCAGACGAAATCGTCCGGCAGTGGCGATTCCCAGCTCATGCGTTTACCGGTAGTCGGGTGATCCAGCTCCAGGAACCGCGCATGCAGCGCCTGACGCGGGAACGTCTTCAAGGAATCGACCATGGTCTGGCTGGCGGCTGGCGGGATACGGAAACGACCGCCGTAGGCAGGATCTCCGACCAACGGGTAGTTGATGTGCGCCATGTGCACGCGAATCTGGTGCGTACGACCGGTTTCCAGCTTCACCCGCACGTGAGTGTGGGAGCGGAAACGCTCAAGCACACGGTAATGGCTGACGGCTTGCTTGCCACCTTCCATCACGGCCATGCGCTGGCGTTGCTGGCCGTGACGACCGATCGGCGCGTTGATCTTGCCGCCCGCCGTCACCACGCCGATCACGATGCACTCGTAGATCCGGCTGACGCTACGGCTCTGCAACTGTGTAACCAGCTGCGTCTGCGCTTGAATGGTCTTGGCCACCACCATCAGACCGGTGGTGTCCTTGTCCAGACGATGCACGATACCGGCGCGGGGCACATTGATGATGTCCGGCACGTGGTGCAGCAAGGCGTTGAGCAAGGTGCCATCAGCGTGACCGGCAGCCGGGTGCACCACCAGGCCCGCAGGCTTGTTGATCACCAGGATGTCGTCGTCTTCATAGACGATGTCCAGCTCGATGTCTTGAGCGATCCATTCGCCCTGAGCTTCCTGCTCGGCAGTCAGTTCAAGAATGGCGCCACCGTGAACGATGTCTCGCGGGCGGATAACCGCCCCATCCACAGTCAGGCGGCCGTCTTTGATCCAGGCGGAAAGGCGCGAGCGCGAGTGCTCAGCGAATAATTGTGCGGCGACTTGATCGAGGCGTTGGCCGCCCAATTCGGACGGCACCTCTGCGCGAAGTTCAATTTTATCGGACATGCTCAGACTAGGCGTCGGCACAGCCTTTGGTTTCGGCTGCGCGCTTGTGGTTAAATACGGCGTCTTTTGCCCCGAGGCTATTCAACGGGGCGCTCATCATAACAGGACGGCCTCGCCCAAGACAGCGGCCGTCATAGGGACGCAAGCCGCCATGCAAGTGAAACACCTGCTGCTGATCGCCATCCTCGCATTGACCGCTGCTTGCTCATCGAAGGAAGTCGTAGACGAAAACCTTAGCGAAGTCGAGCTGTACCAGCAGGCTCAGCAAGATCTGGACAACAATAGCTACACCGCCGCCACAGCCAAGCTGAAGGCGCTGGAGTCGCGTTATCCGTTCGGTCGCTACGCCGATCAGGCTCAACTCGAGCTCATCTACGCCAACTACAAGAACACCGAGCCTGAGGCTGCGAAGTCTGCCGCCGAGCGCTTCATTCGTTTGCACCCTCAGCATCCGAACGTGGACTACGCCTATTACCTCAAGGGCCTGACCTCTTTCGACCAGGACGTCGGCCTGCTGTCGCGTTTCCTGCCGCTGGACATGACCAAGCGTGACCCGGGTGCTGCCCGCGACTCCTACAACGAGTTCGCCCAACTGACCAGCCGCTTCCCGAACAGCCGCTACTCGCCGGACGCCAAGCAGCGCATGATTTACCTGCGCAACCTGCTGGCAGCCTACGAAATTCACGTCGCCGACTACTACCTGACCCGTCAGGCCTACGTCGCTGCCGCGAACCGTGGTCGTTACGTGGTGGAAAACTTCCAGGAAACCCCATCGGTCGGCGACGGCCTGGCGGTGATGACTGAAGCCTACCAGCGTCTGCACCTGGACGACCTGGCAGCCACCAGCCTCGAAACCCTGAAGCTCAACTACCCGAACCACCCAACGCTGGTAGACGGTCAGTTCGTGCCATCGGTCGACGAAGCCGACAACCGTTCGTGGTTGAGCAAGGCGACTCTGGGCCTGATCGAATCCCGTCCACCGCTGCCGCCGGGCGAAACCCGCGCCAACCAGGACGTGCAGAGACAATTCCGGGACGCCAAAGAAGCGATTCCGAACGATCTCAAGCCTAAAGATGAAAATGGCGACGTGATCGAAGAAGAAAATCACGAAGCGGAAGGCAACAACAGCGACCGCTCGTGGTTCAGCTACATGACCTTCGGCGTGTTCGACTGATACGACCAGTGGTGCAAAAAGGAGCCTTTCGAGGCTCCTTTTTTTATGGCGGATTTTTATTGCAGCACTAACAGGCTGTGCGCCCGTCATGTCCTTGGCTAAACTGCTTAATCACTCGTCATAAAGCAGCTCATCATGCTTCGTTTACTGTTCTGGATCGCCCTGATTGCCGCTGCGGTATGGTTCTGGCGCAAGTTCAAGGGCCAGGCTTCTGCACCCAAGTCCCCCGCCGAACTGGAAGCCGCGCCCATGGTCCGCTGCGCCCATTGCGGCGTACACCTGCCCCGCGACCGCGCGCTGAGCCTTCAACAACAGTGGTATTGCAGCCAGGCTCACCTCGAGCAAGGCCCGGGCTCCAGTGATCGCTGAGACGTCCAGTCCCGGCAGCAAACAGGCTCAGCGACTGCTGCGCCTTTATCACCTCTACCGCCTAAGCGTCGGCATCACCTTGGTGCTGCTGATCTCCAGCAACCTGGACAACCAGTTGCTGACGTTCGCCAATGACAGCCTGTTGCGCAGTGGCAGCTGGCTGTACCTGGTGCTGAACATCTTGCTGGTGGTCTTCTTCGAGAACACCCGCCGCCCGGCGCAACTGTTCGGCCTGGCGCTGATTGATGTCCTGCTGTTGTGTGGCTTGTTCTACGCCGCCGGCGGTGTCGCCAGCGCCATCGGCAACTTGCTGATCGTCTCGGTGGCCATCAGCAACACCTTGTTGCGAAGCCGCATCGGCCTGCTGATCGCCGCCATTGGCGCGCTCGGCATCGTCGGGCTGAGCTTTCTCCTGAGTTTCAGCCATCCCGCCAGCCCCAACGATTACCTGCAAGCCGGCACCCTCGGTGTGTTGTGCTTTGCCGCGGCGTTGTTGGTACAAGGCTTGATCAAACGCCTGGAAGTTAGCGAAACCCTCGCCGAACAACGGGCCAGCGAAGTGGTCGGCCTCGAAGCCCTCAATGATTTGATCCTGCAACGCATGCGCACCGGCATCCTGGTGCTCGACGGCCAACTGCGGGTGCAATTGGCCAACCACAGCGCGCTGATCTTACTGGGCCGAGACCATCTCGAAGGCCAACGGATCGACGACTGCTTGCCGATTCTGGTCGAACGCCTGCAACTGTGGCGGAACAATCCGACGCTGCGCCCCCAGAGCCTGAAAATCGCCAACAGCGGCCTGGAACTGCAACCGAGCTTCATTGCCCTGGCCCAAAGCCCACACCACCAAACCCTGGTCTTCCTTGAGGATCTCGCACAAATAGCCCAACAGGCCCAACAACTGAAGCTCGCCGCTTTGGGCCGCCTGACAGCCGGTATCGCCCACGAAATTCGCAATCCTTTGGGCGCCATTAGTCATGCCGCTCAGCTATTGCAGGAATCGGAGGAACTGAACGGCGCGGATCGACGTCTGACCCAGATTATTCAAGACCACTCTCAGCGAATGAATCGGGTTATCGAAAACGTCCTGCAACTGTCCCGCCGCCAGCAAACCATCCCGCAACGACTCGATCTGAAACCGTGGCTGGAGCAGTTCGTTGCTGACAGTCGCGAAAGTGCGCTCGATCGCCAGCAGATTCACCTGCGCATCGGTTCAGGCGACTTCAAAACCCTGATGGACCCGAACCAGCTCACCCAGATTCTCGACAATTTGTTGCGCAACGCTTGGCGTCATAGCGCTCAGGTCCACGATCAGGCGCAGGTCTGGCTCGATTTGTTTGTCGACCCCGACAGCCAGTTGCCGATCATCGAGGTTCGGGACGATGGCCTCGGCGTGCCACCGGACCAACAGGTGCATTTGTTCGAACCGTTCTATACCACCAGCGCCCAAGGCACAGGCCTGGGGCTGTATCTGTCCCGTGAGCTGTGCGAAAGCAATCAGGCCCGCCTAGACTTCAAGCCACGCCATGATGGCGGCTGCTTTCGCATCACCTTTGCTCACGGACGGAAACAAAGTTGAACATGTGCCCACGGCAAAAAGTCCTGATCGTCGACGACGAGCCGGATATCCGCGAACTCCTGGAAATCACCCTGGGACGGATGAAACTCGACACCTTCAGTGCCCGTAACCTCGGAGAAGCCCAAGCGCTGTTGAAGCGTGAGACCTTCGACCTGTGCCTGACCGACATGCGCCTGCCGGACGGTACCGGTCTTGAGCTGGTGCAACATATCCAGCAACGCGCCCCAAACCTGCCGGTGGCCATGATTACCGCCTACGGCAGCCTCGAAACGGCGATCAACGCCCTCAAGGCCGGTGCCTTCGACTTCCTGACCAAACCGGTGGACCTCACGCGGCTGCGCGAACTGGTCACCAGTGCCTTGCGCATGCCAGCACCGGGCGCAGCCATCGACCGACGGTTGCTGGGCGATTCGCTGCCCATGCGCAGCCTGCGTAAACAAATCGACAAACTGGCCCGCAGTCAGGCGCCGGTCTACATCAGCGGCGAGTCCGGCAGCGGCAAGGAACTGGTCGCCCGACTGATCCACGAACAAGGACCGCGCGCCAACCAGCCGTTTGTCCCGGTCAATTGCGGGGCGATACCGTCGGAACTGATGGAAAGCGAGTTTTTCGGCCATCGCAAAGGCAGCTTCAGCGGCGCTATCGAAGACAAACCCGGGCTGTTCCAGGCCGCCCAGGGTGGCACGCTGTTTCTCGACGAAGTGGCCGACTTGCCGCTGTCGATGCAGGTCAAACTGCTGCGGGCGATTCAGGAAAAAGCCGTTCGCAGCGTTGGCGGCCAGCAGGAAACTGTGGTCGACGTGCGGATCCTCTGCGCCACCCACAAAGACCTCGACGCCGAAGTCGCCGCTGAACGCTTTCGCCAGGATTTGTATTACCGGCTGAATGTGATCGAACTGCGGGTTCCGCCTTTGCGCGAGCGCCGCGACGACATCGAGTCATTGGCCGGTCATGTACTCAAGCGTCTGGCGGCAGCCAGCGGCCAACCCGCCCCGAAGCTCCACCCACAAGCGCTTGAGGCGCTGAAAAGCTATCGCTTTCCGGGCAATGTGCGGGAATTGGAGAACATGCTCGAACGCGCCCACACCCTGTGCGACAACAAGCAGATCGAAGCCAGCGACCTGCGACTGGCCGAAGGCAATTGCAGCGCCGACAGCGGTGTGCCGGACCTGACGCAGATCGACAATCTGGAAGACTATCTGGAAAACGTCGAACGCAAACTCATCCTCCAGGCCTTGGAGGAAACCCGCTGGAACCGCACGGCAGCGGCTCAGCGATTGAATTTGTCGTTTCGGTCGATGCGTTACAGGTTGAAGAAATTCGGGCTGGATTGAGGGCCCCTTCGCGGGCAAGCCTCGCTCCTACAAGATCAACGACGATTGACATCTGTAGGAGCGAGGCTTGCCCGCGAAGGCGGTCTGACAGACGCCCAATATCCCGCGACTAGATCCGCCCGGCCGGCGCATACGGCGCCGGATCAATGATCGGCGTCCTGCCCAGCATCACATCCGCAAACAACTGACACGACGCCGGCGCCAGCACCAACCCGTTACGGTAATGCCCGCAGTTGAGCCACAACCCCTCGAAGCCCGGCACCCGGCCGATGTAGGGAATGCCCTCCGGTGAACCCGGTCGCAACCCCGCCCAATGCCCGACCACCTCGGCATCCGCCAGCGCTGGAATCAATTCCACCGCAGACGCTTTCAGGCTCTCAAGCGCAGAGCCGGTCGGCGTCTTGTCGAAGCCTTCATGTTCCAGCGTACTGCCAATCAGAATGTGTCCATCCCGGCGAGGAATCGCATAACGCCCCTTGGCCAGCACCATGCTCGGCAAGAAGTCCGCCGCGCACTTGTAAAGAATCATCTGCCCTTTCACGGGTTCAACCGGCAACGCAAGGCCCAGGCTTTTGAGCAAATCACCACTCCAGGCACCCGCCGTCAGCACCACCTGATCACCGAGGATCGCGCCCGCCGAAGTCTGCACGCCGACGACTTTTTCGCCTTCGCGAACGAACCCGCTGACTTCGCACTGCTCATGAATCGTCACGTTCGGCATCGCCAGCAAGGCAGCCTTGAGGGATTTCACCAGCCGTGGATTGCGCACGTTGGCCACGTCGGCCATGTAGATCGCGCGGGTGAAACCGCCCCCCAGGACCGGCACCGCATCGTGCGCCGCCGAGATATCCACAGCCCGCAACGGACGGTTTTCCCGCTCGGCCCAAGCCAGTGCCTCGGCTTCATCGTCCAGGTCCAGCCAGTACAGGCCGGTGGTGTGCACTTCTGGATCAACCCCGGTCGCGGCAAACAGGCGCTCACCCAGCTGTGGATAAAAGTCCTGAGACCAATGGGCCAGCGCGGTAACTGCCGGGCTGTAGCGCCATGGGTAGAGTGGCGAAACGATACCGCCACCGGCCCAGGACGATTCCTGACCGACATTCGAACGGTCCAGCAGCACAACGCTCTGTACTTGCGACGCGAGATTGAACGCTGTCAGCAGGCCAATCACACCGCCGCCGACTATCACCACTTGCTGTTGCATGGTCATGTTCCGATCCAACCGTTAAAGAGACAGGAGGCGCAAAAGGCGCCCGAAAAAAAACTCAGCGACCCCAGCAATCTTTGGTGGTCAGGCCGGCCGTCGCATTGACCATGCTTCTGACACCGGTGTTGGTGATGGTGAAATCGCCACACTTGTCAGTCGCCATGCTGCCGGCCTTGCGTGTAGCGGTCAGCAGAAAGGTCTGGTCGGTCAGGGTCGGGGTGATGGTGTAATAGTCATTGCCGGCGCTCAAGCCGGTGGCACCGGTGTAGACATTACCCTTCGAGTAAAACCGTTCAAGAACCTGCGCCTGCTCGGAGAGCAGCCCGGCCACTTCAGCCCGGCGGCCCTTTTTCACGTATTCGGTGAGGCTCGGGTAGCCAATGGTGATGACGATCCCGATGATCGCAATCACGATCATGATTTCGATCAGGGTAAAACCTCGGTTGGATCTGCGCATGCCTCAACTCTCACTTACTGTATTTGTCGCCACATGATGCGACGGCTGCCACCGCCGCCCTTTTCGGTCAGCGTGGTCACCGTACCACTGGTATCGCCCACGTTCTTTTTGGTTCCACCGTTGAAGATGTTGTTCACGATCGGAATTCCACTCGTCATGATCACACCACTGGAAATAGAGTCCTTGCTATCGATCAGGCCATCGTTCGTGGTATCGAGCACCGCGTAGTTGAGCATCTTACCGCTGAACGCATCGAGCTCGACCACTTTACCAGTGCCGAAACTGGCACAAGGATCAGTGGTATCCACAATGGCCGTGGTAAATACGATTCGCCCCAACACCAGGGCTGCCTGGTTAATCACCCGCTCGCCGGTCAAAACACTGTTGTAGATCAGCGGCAGATACCAGCCCTTATCCGCCGGATAGGTCACTTCGTTCTGGCTGGTGGTGATGAATTGCCCCGTACTTCCCGAGAACACGCCCGTCACCGATTGGGCCTGCAAACTGGACGTGGTGATCTGTCCAGAGCCGCCGTCAGCATCCCACACCGCATAGAACGCCTGCAGATCCTTGTTGGTCTTGTCGACCGTTTCATTGAATTTTCCGGTACCGAAAAACACCACTTTGCCGCCCAGAGAATTGTCCGCCAGCAACGGCTGCGCGGTGATTGGCTGGGTGGCGCCGCCCGCTGTCGTGAACAACGGTTTGCCGGAAAACGCCACGCCCCAGGTATCCGTGGTGGCGCCGCTCAAATCAAACTTCCATAAACGCCCTTTCAGATCCCCGCCATAGGCGGCCTGCACCACATTCTGCGAGTTGACCTTGAGTTTCACCGACGACAAACCGTTGGTGGTTTCCGTGCTGTCGATGACGATTTTCTTGATCAGCGACCCATCGCGGATATCCACCACGTACAACGCCGCCACACCCGAATTGCTGCCGTAGCCGTTGGAGATGAATGCTGCCCATCGACCATCCGCCAAGCGTGCCACTTCCGGACGGGCGTAGGCATAACCCAGATCATTGAAAACGTTCGCCGTGTTTGCTGTGGCAGGTGCACTGATTTCCCACAACGCCTTGGTCACGTTGCCGGCCGAGGCGTCAAACAGCTGCAAGGCGTAGAACGTCTTGCCGCCCGCGCCTGTTCCGCCGAGTGCCAGGGTTTTCCAGGCACTGTTGAGTTGTGCATCAAAAACGCCGACCTGACCGTCGACCAGAAACTTGTGGCTGACGCCGTTGATGTAGGCGATATCGGCGATATAGCGCAACGATGGCAAAACACTGGAGGGCATGTAGGCATAACGTCTGGCGCCGTTACCCGAGTTGATGACGCTGACAAAACCATCGTTGGCATTGACCACCAGGCTGGTGTTCATGTTGCTGGATTTGGTGGCCAGATAGGTGCTGTAGCTGGTGTCACTGACCAGATCGGATGCGGTTTTTTCCGTGGGTGAGGCCAGCACCAAAGGCGAGTTGATGATGTCGCCGAGCAACACGCTGCGAACTTTTAACCCGGTCTTGTTGGTCCCCTTGCTCCACTCCACCAGGTCGCTGCCCGTGATGCCGGTTGGCAGGCCTTGATTCAGCACCGTCTGCTGTGCCGGGGCGAAATTGGCGAAGGCCAGCGTGACGGGGGCGTTGCTCACGTTGTTCCACGACTGGTAAGTCGGCGCTGTGGCGCCGGGCACGATGGCCGTGTCAGTCGTCCAGAGCACCGTGGAGGTATTGACCGAGCCGGTGGCGGTGAACCCGTAGGACTTGATGGTGCCTCGCCAATCCTTGGGGTCGTAGCTGGTCTGGTAGTAAGCGGAACCGACCCCGACGATTGCGCTGCTGGTGGTGCCGCTCCCGCCGGAACCGGCTTTCGACGTGATGTCGCTCAGTGCTGATGACAACGCGGTATTCAGGCCGGCACTGTCCGTCGCCTGGTAGTACTTGCCCTGCCCGTAACCGGCAGCGTCCGACAACATCTGGTTCGCGGCGGTGAAACCCACGGTGTAGGTGTTCATGTTCTGTTTGGGGAAATCTGCGGCGTTCCAGTTTTTGCCACCGGCGTCGGTACCGGTGGTACGCATATCGATGTCGAAGGCGAACTTGGCGATGTCGTCCAGGTACAACGTGTCCCCCTCGCCATCACCGGAGAGGTTGTCACCATCGTTCGCGCTGTTGCCGTCCCAGTTCGGCAAGCGGGCGCCACCGAGCGGATCGTTGGTCGGGAAGGTACGGTCGAACGTAGGCAGGCCATCGGTGATCACCACGCCATAGTTTTTCTGGCAGCGATACTGGATCGGGCTGGTGTAAGTGGTTGGCGTCGAGTTGTAGTACGGCGCCATGCCGCGCATGTACCGCGTGATCTCGTAATAGGTTTCCGCCAACGGGGTACTGGCGATTGCACTCAAACCATTGATCGAAGAGATCAAGGCGTTGTAGTTGGTGTCCGCCTGGGATTGGGAAACGCTACCACTGACGGGAGACAGATCACTGACCGCGCGGGCGATAAAACCGCCGGGGCCGGAGTTGCCACTGACAGAAGGGTTGAATGTCGCCAGGCCTATTCTCAATGAACGGTTGCTGGTGACCAGATTGGTGGATACATCCTGCGCAACGCTGATGCGGTAATCATTGGGGATCGCACCGGTACCGGTGGTGAAATCCCTATTCGAACCGTTGGCCAGTGTCACCAGATAAGACAGATAGTTAGCCGTATAACGCGTGTTTTCGTTGCCCACCGGGTCGGGCAGCTTCAGGCATATCGATGACAGTCCCAATAAGCCCCGATAAAAACCGTACCAGTTGCCATTGTTGGAGCAACCGCCACGATTCAGGCTCGACAAGGCGATGTTGGTATCGTCCATGTCCAGATTCTGTCCGGTCAGACACGAGTTGTTCGAACTGCAATTGGCAATTTGCGGGCGACTGACCGTCGGATCGAATCCCGGCGCCCAAATGATGTTGTTCATGCTCCCCGAATCATCGATCAGCAGCATCACGTTGGGCGCAACCGCCGCAGCGCTCAACAGGGGCGAGTCCGAGGGCGTGAACGCGTACGCAGGCGCTGACAGGTAAAGACCCAATGCAATACCACTCAGAAACCGCCAGATCCCCGAGCATCTATTAGTATTTGGCATAGATGCTCTCCACCACACTGCGCACGTTGTTGCCCACGATGGCCACTGCCGTGACCCGATAAAGCGTCGCAGAGGTGTTGCTCGGCACATTCACGGCATTCAACGTGGTGCCGATGTTCTGTACCCCATAGAAACCGTTGGCGGCCGCGACCCAGGTGACCCCCGAGGATGAGTTGAGACCGGCAGCCGTGAGGGTCGATGACTCGGCGGGCGGCAAACATTGATTTCCGCTGCAAACCGGCAATGTATAGGTATCGAGCTGAACCGCACTTTCGCCGATGCGCAACGCGGCTTCGGCGATCTGGAACGACTGATTGCGCAGGGTGACGCTGCTGGCCATCTTTTCCTGCAGGGTTGCGTTCTGCATCGATGAAATGCCAATCAGCGTCAGCAACAGAAGGAACACCAGGCTGACCAGCAGCGCCATGCCGCGCTGGGCGTGAGGGGTAGCGGGAGAAAAACTCATCTGCCCTCCCCTCATGGCAAGCGGTTGCGCAAAGCGGCAACCACGTTGAAGGTTTGATCGCGGACCCGGTTGCTCGGATCTTTCAGTATCAGCGTCAGACGCACACTACGGATTCGCGCAGGGTCGGACGGGTTGGTGCTGTAACTGGAAGCGGCCGTATCGGTGGCCGACGCAGCGAGGCCGAAGCTCACGTCGAATTTGCTGACGTTGTCGACAAGCACTGCCTGAGTCGGCGTGCCGATGCCGCTGCCCATCGTCAGTTGGCCGTTCTTGAGGCTGTAGATCAGTCGTCGAATCGGAAACGCCAATTGTCCTGTGGCGGGGGCCTGCACGTTGGAGTAAGCCGTCGCTGTGGTTCGGCAATCCGAAACCACCGTCCAGGTCGGCGTACCGCCACCCGCTCCGACATCGGCGGTCACCAGGGTCAGCTTGAGGTTGGCATTGTCCCAGCTGATCGGCGCTATCTGGCTGGCAGTAAAACTCGCCCCGGCGCTTGCATCAGTAATCGTCCCCAGACAACCAAACATCCCCACCATGCGGATTTCCTGAATCATTTTGCTCAGCACGAAACGCGCGTCTTCCTGCATGTTCGCCGCCGCGTTCTGGCTGACATAAGTGTTCTTGGCCGCTATGAAAATCTGCGCCACACCGAGCACCACGACCAGGCTCAACGCCAACGCGATCAACATTTCGATCAGGCCGAAACCTCTGTTGAGCCGGTTCATGGTGTCGCCACCGGATCGGCGGCGGCGCGACTGGTCAGCACAAAGCTGCGACGGGAATTGGCGGCATTGGCAGCCCGCGAGTCGTCCCAGGTAATGGTGATGGTGTACACCCGCTGATTGAGGGTGACGCTGCCCGTAGCGGTGGCGCCGAGCATACTGACGATATTGGAGGTGAAGTCGTAGAGGTCCTGATCCCGGGCAACGTTGAGGTTGCCCGACGTCGGCGGCGTTACGGTGTAATCGGCGCCGGCGTTGGCGCGGATGCGGTCCATCATGTCGTAGGCGATAAAGCTCGCCTGGCTGGTCATCCGCGAACTGTCGGTGTACTTCAGCGCATTGAGCTGGAACGCCGCCGCCCCCAACAGCCCCACGCTCAAAATCAACAACGCCACGAGAACCTCGATCAGCGTCATGCCCTCCTGTGCACGCTTGCTCCATCCCCTCATCCGCAACTTCCACCCAATAGAATTCGTCCGTTCAAACACACATTCAGCGTCCTGCTTTGCGCCCCCAGTACGTAGCTGATCACCACCGCCGTGGACGGTGCCGACAGACCGCCCAGATTGTTGAAATCGATGGCAGTCACGCCTGAGGTTAGCGTCAGAGTCGCGCCGCTGCTCATCGCCGGAACAACCCGCAATACATTGGCCACAGTGCCAGCACTGTCATAGACCGCTAATTCTCCGGTCCAGACGCTGCCACCCGCCGTCGGCCGCACCCGGGTGGTGATGCCGCGATCGATGGCTTCAAGCCGGGCGAAATTCAAGGCGCGCTGCAGGTCGCCGATCTCGGTGTCGGCCCTGGTGCCTTGCACCGAACGGGTAAACGCCGGCACGGCCAGGGTGATCAAAATCAAAAAGACCGCAAGCGCGACCAGCAACTCGATCAGCGTGAAACCTTTTGTACGATGATCCATCAATGCCCTCCGTTGCCGTCGGCTATACCTGCTGTTACACGCTAGAACAATCGACCCACAGGTGTCGGTTGTTTTGCCATTACTGCGCAAGGATTGCGCGGGCCACCGCACTCCAGGGAGGGAGATGTCATGCGTCAGCAGGGTTTCAGTCTGATTGAACTGCTCATGGGACTGACGATTGTCGGGATTGTTCTGCATCTGGTCAGTCCGGCGTTTGCAGCGCTCACGGAATCGAACCATCAGGAGGAGGCAGCGAAGTCGCTTGTCAGTGGCATGCGTAGTGCCAGGAGTGAGGCGATCACGCGAAACCAGGCTGTCGTCATACACGGGATAAACGACGATTGGGGCCAAGGCTGGCGGATGATTCTGGATTTAAATGGCAAGGGACATGAGGACAGCCGCAATCCGCTGCTGGTCGAGCGCCGAAGCGACACTCGGGTGCCGGTTGTCGGCAATCACTATGTCAGGACTTCAGTACGATTCAGCCATCTCGGCGAACCGCAGCACGGAGGCTTTCAAGCGGGGACATTGCATGTTTGCGCAAAACACGAGCCAGTGAGTCAGCACCAAGTGGTGCTGGCCCCGAGCGGTCGTGTCAGCCTGCGCAGTATCAAGGCTGTGCAGGCGTTGTGCGAGAAAGGAAAAAAATCAAAGCAGCGAACGAACGCGTAACTCTTTCGGCATGGAGAACGTGATGTTCTCCTCGCGACCCGCCAGTTCATCGGCACCGGTAGCGCCCCAGGCCTGCAACTGCTGGATCACGCCACGCACCAGTACTTCCGGTGCAGAGGCACCTGCGGTAATGCCGATGCGCTCGACACCGTCGAACCAGCTCTTTTGCAGGTCCTCGGCGCCGTCGATCAGGTAGGCCGGTGTGGCCATGCGTTCGGCCAGCTCACGCAGGCGATTGGAGTTGGAGCTGTTCGGGCTGCCGACAACCAGCACCACGTCGCATTCGTCGGCCAGCGTCTTGACGGCGTCCTGACGGTTTTGCGTGGCGTAGCAGATGTCGTCCTTGCGCGGGCCACCAATCGCCGGGAAGCGAGTACGAAGGGCGTCGATGACGCGGCTAGTATCGTCCATGGACAGGGTGGTCTGGGTCACGAACGCCAGTTTTTCGGGGTTGTTCACCTGCAACGCGGCGACGTCTTTCTCGTCCTCGACCAGGTAAATCGCGCCGCCATTGCTGCCATCGTACTGGCCCATGGTGCCTTCGACTTCCGGGTGACCGGCGTGGCCGATGAGGATGCATTCACGACCATCACGGCTGTAGCGCGCGACCTCGATGTGCACTTTGGTCACCAGCGGGCAGGTGGCGTCGAACACCTTCAGGCCACGACCGGCGGCTTCGGTACGCACCGCCTGGGAAACGCCGTGGGCACTGAAGATCACGATGACGTCGTCCGGTACCTGATCCAGCTCTTCAACGAAGATCGCGCCGCGAGCGCGCAAGTCTTCGACGACGAATTTGTTGTGGACCACTTCGTGGCGCACATAGATCGGCGGCCCGAAGACTTCCAGGGCGCGGTTGACGATTTCGATCGCCCGGTCCACACCGGCGCAGAAGCCACGGGGGTTGGCGAGTTTGATTTGCATGCTGTGCCTCGTCTTGCCCTGTAGGAGCGAGCTTGCTCGCGAAAAACGAGTAGGCACCGCATTACTCCAGGGTATACGCGTTATCGTTAACGACCATCGCGAGCAAGCTCGCTCCTACAGAAAGCCGGTTCGTCAGTTACAGCGATTTGACGGTGATGATTTCCACGTCAAAGGTCAATGTCTTGCCGGCCAACGGATGGTTGAAGTCGATGGTCACTTGCTCGTCATCGAACTCTTTCACCACGCCAGGCAGCTCAGTATTCGCCGCATCGTTGAAGATCACCAGCAAACCCGGCGAAAGGTCCATGTCCTTGAACTGCGAACGCGGGATGATCTGCACGTTTTGCGGGTTCGGCTGACCGAAAGCGTTTTCCGGCTGAATCGTCAGCGTACGCTTGTCGCCGGCCTTGAAGCCGAACAGGGCCGCTTCGAAACCTGGCAACAGGTTACCGTCGCCGACCTGGAAGGTCGCCGGGGCTTTGTCGAAGGTGCTGTCGACGGTGTCGCCGTTCTCCAGGCGCAGTGCAAAGTGCAAGGTGACTTCCGTGTTCTGGCGAATGCGTTGCTCAGCCAATACCTGTTCAGTCATGAACTGCTTCTCCCGTCTTCTTTGATTTGAACATGTCCAGCGCCAGCATCACCGCACCCACAGTAATTGCACTGTCGGCGAAGTTGAACGCCGGGAAGTACCAGCGGTTCTGCCAATGCACCAGAATGAAATCGATCACATGGCCCAGGGCTATGCGGTCGTACAGATTGCCCAGCGCACCACCCAGGACCAGCGCCAACGCGATGGCCAGCCAGGTTTCGTTGCGCCCCAGACGCTTGAGCCACACCACCAGCACCGCACTGACCACGACCGCGATCAGGGCGAACAACCAGCGCTGCCAGCCCGAGCTGTCGGCCAGGAAGCTGAATGCCGCGCCCGTGTTGTAGGCCAGGGTCCAGCTGAAGTAATCGGGGATCACCACGATCTGCTGGTACATCTCAAGCTTGCCTTCGAAGTAAAACTTGCTGGCCTGGTCGATGACCAGGACCAGCAAACTCAACCAGAGCCAGCCCAGCCGTCCGAAACGGCCAATGGCGTTAGGCATAGTGACGAACCTCGCCAGTGCCGCTGATGTTATCGACGCAACGACCGCAGATTTCCGGATGCTCCGGGTTCACGCCGACGTCTTCACGGCAGTGCCAGCAACGTGCGCACTTGGCGAAGGCCGACTTGACGATTTTCAGCTTCAGGCCGCTGACTTCGGTGACCACTGCATCGGCCGGAGCCTGTACAAACGGTGCAACGCTGGCGGTCGAGGTGATCAGTACGAAGCGCAGTTCGTTGCTCAGCTTGGCCAGGTCGGCGCTCAGGGCGTCTTCGGCGAACAGCGTCACTTCGGCCTGCAGGTTGCCACCGACGGCTTTGGCCGCGCGCTGGATTTCCATTTCTTTGTTGACCGCGACCTTCACCGCCATGATCCGCTCCCAGTAGGCGCGGCCCAGTTCGACGTTTTCCGGCAGTTCGGTCAGGCCTTCGTACCAGGTGTTGAGCATCACCGATTCGTTACGCTCGCCCGGCAGGTATTCCCACAGTTCGTCGGCGGTGAACGCGAGGATCGGCGCGATCCAGCGCACCAGCGCTTCAGAGATGTGGTACAGCGCGGTTTGCGCCGAACGGCGGGCCTTGCTGTTGGCGCCAGTGGTGTACTGACGGTCCTTGATGATGTCGAGGTAGAAACCGCCCAGCTCCTGCACGCAGAAGTTGTGGATCTTGGAGTAGACGTTCCAGAAGCGGTATTCGCCGTAGTGCTCTTGCAGCTCGCGTTGCAGCAGCAAGGTGCGATCCACGGCCCAACGGTCCAGCGCGAGCATTTCTTCGGCCGGCAGGATGTCGGTGGCCGGGTTGAAACCGGTCAGGTTGGAGAGCAGGAAGCGCGCGGTGTTACGGATACGCCGGTAGGCGTCCGCACTGCGTTGCAGGATCTGTTCGGAAACCGCCATTTCACCCGAATAGTCGGTGGATGCGACCCACAGACGCATGATGTCGGCGCCCAGGGTGTCGTTGACCTTTTGCGGCGCGATCACGTTGCCCAGCGACTTGGACATCTTGCGGCCGGACTCGTCGACGGTGAAGCCGTGGGTCAGCAGCTCGCGGTATGGCGCGTGGTCGTCGATGGCGCAACCGGTCAGCAGCGACGAGTGGAACCAGCCACGGTGTTGGTCCGAGCCTTCCAGGTACAGGTCGGCGCGTGGACCGGTTTCGTGGCCCATCGGGTGCGAACCGCGCAGGACGTGCCAGTGCGTGGTGCCCGAATCGAACCAGACGTCCAGGGTGTCGCTGATCTTGTCGTACTGCGGCGCTTCGTCACCGAGCAGCTCGGCAGCGTCCATCTTGAACCAGGCTTCGATGCCTTCGACTTCGACGCGCTTGGCGACTTCTTCCATCAGCTCGGCGGTACGCGGGTGCAGCTCGCCGCTTTCCTTGTTCAGGAAGAACGGGATCGGCACGCCCCAGTTGCGCTGACGGGAGATGCACCAGTCCGGACGGTTGGCGATCATCGAGTGCAGGCGCGCCTGGCCCCAGGCCGGAACGAACTGAGTCTCTTCGATGGCTTTAAGAGCGCGCTTGCGCAGGGTGTCGCCGCTGACAGGCTCTTTGTCCATGCCGATGAACCACTGCGCGGTGGCGCGGTAGATCAGCGGGGTCTTGTGACGCCAGCAGTGCATGTAGCTGTGTTCGATGATGGTGGTGTGCAGCAGCGCACCGACTTCGGTCAGCTTGTCGACGATGGCCGGGTTGGCTTTCCAGATGAACTGGCCGCCAAAGAACTCCAGCGAAGTCGCGTATACACCGTTGCTTTGTACCGGGTTGAGGATGTCGTCGTTGACCATGCCGTATTTCTTGCAGGTCACGAAGTCGTCCACGCCGTAGGCCGGAGCGGAGTGAACCACACCGGTGCCAGCGCCCAGTTCAACGTAGTCGGCCAGGTAAACCGGCGACAGACGGTCGTAGAACGGGTGAAGGAAGTTGATCAGTTCCAGTTCTTTACCGGTGGTGGTCGCGATGACCGAGCCTTCCAGGCTGTAACGGACCAGGCAGGATTCAACCAGCTCTTCAGCCAGCACCAGCAACTTGTCGCCGACATCGACCAGGGCGTAGTTGAATTCCGGGTGAACGTTCAGCGCCTGGTTGGCCGGGATGGTCCACGGGGTGGTGGTCCAGATCACGATCGAAGCAGGTTTGCCCAGCGACGGCAGACCGAAAGCGGCAGCCAGCTTGGCTTCATCGGCAATCGGGAACGCCACGTCGATGGTCGAGGACTTTTTGTTCTCGTACTCGACTTCCGCTTCAGCTAGGGCCGAGCCGCAGTCGAAGCACCAGTTCACAGGCTTCAGGCCCTTGAACACGAAACCGCCCTTGACGATTTCGGCGAGTGCGCGGATTTCACCGGCCTCGTTTTTGAAGTCCATGGTCTTGTACGGGTTGGCGAAGTCGCCCAACACGCCCAGACGGATGAATTCGGATTTCTGGCCTTCGATCTGCTCGGTGGCGTAGGCACGGCACAGTTCGCGGGTCTTGTCCGCGCCCAGGTTCTTGCCGTGGGTCACTTCGACTTTGTGCTCGATCGGCAGACCGTGGCAGTCCCAGCCCGGAACATAAGGCGCGTCGAAACCCGACAGGGTTTTCGAGCGGATGATCATGTCCTTGAGGATCTTGTTCAGCGCATGACCGATGTGAATCGTGCCGTTGGCGTACGGAGGACCGTCGTGCAGAACGAACTTCGGACGATCCTTGCCAATCTCGCGCAACTTTCCGTACAGGCCAATACTGTCCCAGCGCTGCAGAATCTGCGGTTCGCGCTGTGGCAGGCCGGCCTTCATTGGGAAGGCGGTGTCCGGAAGGTTTAGCGTGGCTTTATAGTCGGTCATTTATGGCTCTTCATTAGCGATTGGCGCTAGGTGCGACAGGGCACGGGCGGCGGCGACATCCGCATTGATCGCCGTCTTAAGCGCCTCCAGAGAGGCGAAACGCTGCTCTTCACGCAGCTTGTGGTGGAAAACCACCGTCAAACGCCGGTCATACAGATCGCCGGCAAAATCTAAAAGATGTACTTCGAGGTGGGCTTTGCCATCCCCTTGGACCGTGGGCCGCACGCCGATATTGGCGACGCCTGGACAGGTCTTGCCGTCGATGTCGACGTTGACCAGGTAAACCCCGGTGAGCGGCACGCGACGGCGCTTGAGTTGAATGTTGGCGGTTGGCGTACCCAACTGGCGCGCCAGTTTCTGACCATGCAGGACTCGCCCGGTAATCTGGAACGGCCGGCCGAGCAGGCGCTCTGCCAAGGCAAAATCGGCAGCGGCCAGGGCATTTCGCACCTGGGTGCTGCTGACGCGAATGCCGTCCAGCTCAACGGTTTGCGCCGCTTCGACGGTGAAGCCCTGCATGACGCCGGCCTGTTGCAGGAAATCGAAATCCCCTACCCGGTCACAGCCGAAGCGGAAGTCGTCACCGACCTCAAGATGCTGCACACCGAGACCGTCCACCAGAATGGTATCAACGAATTCGCTGGCGCTGAGCTTGCTCAGGCGCTGGTTGAAAGCCAGGCACAAGACCCGGTCGACGCCTTCGTCAGCCAGCAGCTGCAGTTTGTCGCGCAGGCGCGCCAAGCGGGCCGGCGCTGTCTCCGGAGCGAAAAACTCCCGTGGCTGCGGCTCGAAAATCACCACGCAGCTGGGCACGCCCAACTCGAGCGCTCGCTCACGCAGCCTCGCCAGGATAGCCTGGTGGCCACGGTGAACACCGTCAAAGTTGCCAATAGTGGCGACACAGCCCCGATGCTGGGGGCGCAGGTTGTGGAGGCCTCGAACCAGCTGCATAACGCGCTTCTTGCTCATAAAGTGGTCGATTATAACCACACCCGGCGGCCGACGACAGGCAACACCGTAACCCAAAGTGATCGAACCGACAAAACCGCCGGCCCGCCCGTGTTTATCGAGGCAAAAGCCTCAGTTCAGCGCCTTGCGATTGAAGTCGCGCAAACGGAAGCCCATCAACAGCAACATACCGAAATACGAGACCACGCCAGCCCCTACCAGAGCGCCCAGACGCAGGAATCGCTCAAGCATGTGGCCCTGATCCCAGGCCGGCATGAAATGCATCCCGGCCAGCAACACCGCGGACATCACCGTGACCGCTACCACCAGTTTGGCACCGAACTTCGCCCAGCCCGGCTGCGGCTGATACATCTGCTGTTTGCGCAGCTGATAGAACAACAGCCCGGCGTTAAGGCAGGCACCAGCGCTGATCGCCAGAGCCAGACCGGCATGGGCCAGCGGCCCGATCAGCATCAGGTTGAACAACTGGGTAACCACCAGGGTGAAAATTGCGATTTTCACCGGCGTGCGAATGTTTTGTTGCGCATAAAAGCCCGGCGCCAGCACTTTGATCACGATAATCCCAAGCAACCCGACCGAATACGCAATGAGCGCGCGCTGAGTCATGGACGCATCGAAGGCGTTGAACTGGCCGTATTGAAACAGTGAGACCGTCAGCGGCTCAGCCAGAATCCCCAAGGCCAGCGAGCACGGCAGCACCAGCACAAAGCACAGGCGCAGCCCCCAATCGAGAATCCGCGAATACTCTGCGCGATCCTTGCTGGCGTAGGTCTTGGCCAGGGTCGGCAACAGGATCGTGCCCAGCGCCACACCCAGCACGCCGGAGGGCAATTCCATCAGGCGGTCGGCGTAATACATCCACGACACCGAACCGGCGACCAGGAACGAGGCAAAAATGGTGTTGATGATCAGCGAAATCTGGCTCACCGAAACGCCGAGAATCGCCGGCAGCATCTGTTTCATGACCCGCCACACGCCACTGTCACGCAGGTTCAGGCGTGGCAGCACCAGCATGCCGATCTTTTTCAGGTGCGGCAGCTGATAGAGCAACTGCGCCAGACCACCCGCCAGCACCGCCCAACCCAGCGCCATGACCGGCGGATCGAAATACGGTGTCAGGAACACCGCAAAGAAGATCATGCTGACGTTAAGCAAGGTCGGCACGAAGGCCGGCACCGAGAAGCGGTTATAGGTGTTGAGGATCGCCCCGGCCAATGAAGACAGGGAGATCAGCAATATATAAGGGAATGTCACCCGCAACAGACTGGAGGTCAGCTCGAATTTTTCCGGGGTATCGGTGAAACCGGGCGCGGTCACCCAGATGACCCACGGTGCAGCGAGCATGCCCAACGCAGTGACCACTGCCAACGCCAGGGTCAGCAGTCCGGAGACGTAGGCAATAAAGGTTCGTGTCGCCTCTTCGCCCTGCTGGCTTTTATATTCAGCAAGAATCGGCACAAACGCCTGGGAAAACGCCCCTTCGGCGAAGATCCGGCGCAGCAGATTGGGCAGCTTGAAGGCGATAAAGAAGGCGTCGGTGGCCATTCCCGCACCAAAAATACGCGCAATGAGGGTGTCACGAACGAACCCCAGAATCCGGGAAAGCATCGTGATAGAGCTGACGGCGGCCAACGATTTGAGCAGATTCATTGAAAGAGTTTGTGCCTGTCGATAAACAGCAGGCGAACAAAGCGCCCACTTATGCGATACTCCGCGCCGCAGCAGCACAGAGCCAAAGCTCGCGAGTTTACAGGTCAAGCGCCGGAAATAAATATCCCGCCTCTTTATACCTACCACTTAGCGGAACGTCTCAACCGCCCTTGACAAGACATCAACTCATCGGCATGATTCGCGGCCTATTTTGTTTGCTATTTCCTAAAAAGTCTTTCGAGGAGCTCGACGGTGGCCAACACACCTTCCGCCAAAAAACGTGCAAAACAGGCTGAGAAGCGTCGCAGCCACAACGCCAGCCTGCGTTCCATGGTTCGTACCTACATCAAGAATGTAGTTAAAGCCATCGACGCAAAAGACGCTGAAAAAGCTCAAGCTGCTTACGTTCTGGCCGTGCCAGTTATCGACCGTATGGCCGATAAAGGCATCATCCACAAGAACAAGGCTGCTCGCCATAAGAGCCGCCTGAATGGCCACGTCAAGGCTCTGAACCTTGCTGCTGCCTAAGTAACACGCTTGTTAAAAAACCGACCTCAGGGTCGGTTTTTTATTGCCTGCGATTTGTGCTGCACGCCTGAGATCTCATTGAAACTGATCGCCAGCAAGCCGGCTCCCACAGGTATTGCGCAATCCTTGTAGGAGCCGGCTTGCTGGCGATAGCGGCCTTCAGATCACTGATGCGCCCAAGGCAGGATAGGAATCGCCGTCACCGCATTCTGCGGACTGCCTTCGATCAAGCGATCGCTGTACACCAGATACACCAGCGTATTGCGCTTCTTGTCGAGGAAACGCACCACCTGCATGGTCTTGAAGACTAGCGAAGTACGCTCCTTGAACACTTCCTCGCCATCCTTCAACTCACCCTTGAAGTTGATCGGACCAACCTGACGGCACGCAATGGACGCTTCCGCCCGATCTTCAGCCAAGCCCAAACCACCCTTCACACCACCCGTCTTAGCCCGAGACAGGTAGCACGTCACCCCTTCGACCTTCGGATCATCAAATGCCTCGACGACGATGCGGTCGTTCGGGCCGACGAATTTAAACACCGTCGACACCTGACCAATCTCCTCGGCCGAAGCCAGCAGCGGCACTGCCAACAGCAAGCCCAACAATCCTTTTGCCACGCGCATTCAAATATTCCTTCAGACCAGGATCAGGTTATCGCGATGAACCAGTTCCGGTTCCGCCATGTAACCCAACAGACCGACAATCGCCTCAGACGACTGACCGATGATTTTTTGTGCTTCCAGCGCGCTGTAGTTGGCCAGGCCACGGGCGATTTCACGACCGTCCGGCGCGACGCACACCACCATTTCACCGCGACGGAAACTACCCTGAACCAGTTTGACACCCACCGGCAGCAGACTTTTATTGCCTTGGGACAAGGCCGTCACCGCACCGGCATCCAGCACCAGCGTGCCGCGAGTTTGCAGATGCCCGGCCAGCCATTGCTTGCGCGCCGCCAGCATGCCGCGCTCCGGCGACAGCAAGGTGCCGATGCGCTCGCCAGCCTTCAGGCGATCCAGCACACGCTCAAGGCGCCCACCGACGATGATGGTGTGCGCACCTGAACGGGCCGCCAAGCGCGCCGCACGCAACTTGGTCTGCATGCCGCCACGACCCAACGCACCACCGGTACCGCCCGCCACTGCATCCAGCGCCGGATCATCAGCGCGCGCTTCGTAAATCAGCTTGGCATCAGGGTTGTTGCGCGGATCGGCGTCGAACATGCCGTCGCGATCCGTCAGGATCACCAGCAAATCAGCCTCGACCAGGTTGGCCACCAGCGCCGCGAGCGTATCGTTGTCGCCGAAACGGATTTCGTCGGTGACCACGGTGTCGTTTTCGTTGATCACCGGGATCACTTTCAACTCGACCAAGGCACGCAAGGTGCTGCGGGCATTCAGGTAGCGCTTGCGGTCGGACAGATCGTCATGAGTCAGAAGAATCTGCGCAGTGTGCCGGCCATGCTCGGCAAAGCTCGACTCCCACGCCTGAACCAGACCCATCTGGCCGATGGCGGCAGCTGCCTGCAATTCGTGCATTGCACTGGGTCGCACGGTCCAGCCCAGACGGCTCATGCCCGCCGCTACCGCCCCGGAGGACACCAGCACCAGCTCGACGCCCGCCTCATGCAAGGCCACCATCTGTTCGACCCAGACACCCATTGCCGCGCGATCCAGGCCCTTGCCGTCCGCCGTCAGCAACGCGCTGCCGATTTTCACGACCCAACGCTGCGCACCTGTCACCTTGCTCCGCATCATCTTCAACCTTAGCTTGAGGGCAGCACGACCTGGCACTGCCCGTGACGTTAATCGTGGCTATTTGTTACCAACAATCGATTTCCAGATACTAAAACGCCGCTCCAGGGAGCGGCGTTCAAGTTTATCGCAACAGATCAGTCACGCACGTAAATGATTTCCGGACCGTCTTCGTTATCCACATCTTCTTCGTCCCAATCATCGTCACCGATGTCATGGACCGACTTCACGCCGCTGCGACGCAGGGCACGCTGGTCATCCAGGGCCTGCAGCTGAGCGCGCGCTTCGTCTTCGATGCGCTGATCGAGCTCGGCCAGCTCTTCCTTGTAGGCCGGATCGTTCGCCAGGCGGTCAGCACGATCTTCCATGTAACGCATGATGTCGTGACACAGACGCTCGGTACCCAGCTTGGAGATGGCGGAGATCACGTAAACCGGACCGGTCCACTCCAGGCGATCAACGATTTCCTTGACGCGAGCATCGTGCTCTTCTTCAAGGATCTGGTCGCATTTGTTCAGTACCAGCCAGCGATCACGCTCAGCCAGGGACGGGCTGAACTTGGTCAGCTCGCTGACGATCACTTCAGCCGCATCTGGAGCGCTGGTGTCATCCAGTGGCGCCATGTCCACAAGGTGCAGCAGCAAACGGGTACGCGCCAAGTGCTTGAGGAAACGAATCCCCAGGCCAGCGCCGTCAGAGGCACCTTCGATCAGGCCTGGAATGTCCGCAACCACGAAGCTTTTCCAGCGATCGACGCTGACCACACCCAGGTTCGGCACCAGCGTGGTGAACGGGTAGTCGGCGACTTTCGGCTTGGCGGCCGATACCGAGCGAATGAAGGTACTTTTGCCAGCATTCGGCAAACCCAGCAGACCAACGTCCGCCAACACCTTCATTTCCAGCTTCAGGTCACGCGCCTCACCCGGCTTACCCGGAGTGGTCTGACGCGGAGCGCGGTTGGTACTGGATTTGAAACGGGTGTTACCCAGACCGTGCCAGCCGCCATGGGCCACCAGCAGCTTTTGACCAGCCTTGGTCAGGTCACCGATCACTTCTTGAGTGGCAGCGTCGATGACTGTGGTGCCGACCGGCACACGCAGTACCAGCTCTTCACCTTTCTTGCCGGTGCAGTCGGTGCTGCCGCCGTTGGAACCGCGCTCGGCATCAAAATGCCGGGTGTAACGGTAGTCCACCAGGGTGTTGAGGTTTTCGTCGGCAATCATGTAGACCGAGCCGCCATCACCACCGTCGCCGCCGTTCGGGCCGCCGTTTTCGATGAATTTCTCGCGACGGAAGCTCATGCAACCGTTGCCGCCGTCACCGGCCTTTACTCGAATCGATACTTCATCAACAAACTTCATAACAAAACGCCTCTCGCCATACGGACGAGCCGAAAAAATCCAGACATAAGACTCTTGCAAAAATGAGCGCAGCGACCTCAATCAACGACCGCAAATCCAGCGCTGGAGCTCATTACAAACAGCTTTGCAAGAGACTCACCCCACAAACGAAAAAGCCCCGTCGCGAGACAGGGCTTTTCCAGCATCTACGTAATTATGCCGCGACGACTTCAGTCTTCGGGACAATGCTCACGTAACGGCGGTTGAAAGCGCCTTTTACTTCAAACTTGATCACGCCGTCGATTTTAGCGAACAGAGTGTGATCTTTACCCATGCCAACACCGTAACCGGCGTGGAATTGGGTGCCGCGCTGACGCACGATGATGTTGCCCGGAATGATAACCTGGCCGCCATACATCTTCACGCCAAGGCGTTTGGCTTCTGAGTCGCGACCGTTACGGGTACTACCACCAGCTTTTTTGTGTGCCATGAGTCAATTCTCCTAGTGAGGAATTAGGCTGAAATTAAGCCTGAATACCGGTGATTTTGATCTCGGTGTACCACTGGCGGTGGCCCATACGCTTCATGTGGTGCTTACGACGACGGAACTTGATGATGCGGACTTTATCGTGACGACCTTGGGAGATCACTTCAGCCACAACGGTAGCGCCAGCAACAACTGGAGCGCCGATGTTCACGTCATCGCCATTGGCGACCAACAGAACGCGATCAAAAGTAACGGATTCGCCGGTAGCGATTTCCAGTTTTTCGATCTTCAGGTATTCACCTGGGGCGACCTTGTATTGCTTGCCACCAGTAACAATTACTGCGTACGACATGGTATTTCTCCGATAATCCTGCTCACCCAGCTCTTTATAAGAAGAGGTATTGGCTGGCATGGCTGCATATGGCTGGAAGGCCAGTTTGCAATTGCGTAAGGCAGGTGCTGCCCAGGAAGTTCAGGGTGCGCGATTGTACGCAAGCTGCCGTGGCGTTGCAAGAGGCCGTCCATCGCGCCTTGACACCCGCCGACGTGGGTCCTAGCATGCCGCGCAACCCTTCTGGAGCGACTGTCGCTGATGCAACCCCAAGCTTTCTACCGCGCGGTGGCGGACGATTTTAGCGCCGTCGACGGCATCATCAAGAAGCAGCTGACTTCCCGAGTGCCGCTGGTTTCGAAAATCGGCGATTACATTACCTCGGCTGGCGGTAAACGCCTGCGTCCTTTGTTAGTGCTGCTGTGTGGCAAGGCCCTTGGCCGCGAAGGCGACGACCTGCGCCTGCTGGCCGCGACCATCGAGTTCCTGCACACCGCCACCCTGCTGCACGACGACGTGGTCGACATGTCCGGCATGCGCCGCGGCCGTTCGACCGCCAACGCCATGTGGGGCAACGCACCAAGCGTGCTGGTGGGCGACTTCCTGTACTCGCGCTCCTTCGAAATGATGGTCGAACTGGGCTCCATGCCGGTGATGAAGATCCTTTCGCAAGCCACGCGCATCATCGCCGAAGGCGAGGTGTTGCAGCTGTCGAAGGTTCGTGACGCGAGCACTACCGAAGAAACCTACATGGAAGTCATCCGCGGCAAGACCGCGATGCTTTTCGAGGCTTCGACCCACAGCGCCGCCGCCCTCTGCGAAGCCACGCCGGAACAGGCTGAAGCCCTGCGCACGTTTGGCGATCACCTGGGCGTAGCCTTCCAGTTGGTCGACGACCTGCTGGACTACAAAGGTGACGCAGAGACCCTGGGCAAGAACGTCGGTGACGATCTGGCCGAAGGCAAGCCGACCCTGCCGCTGATCTACACCATGCGCGAAGGCACGCCGGAGCAGGCTGCCCTGGTGCGCAAGGCGATCCAGAAAGGTGGCATCGAGGACCTGGAAAGCATTCGCGAGGCTGTTGATGCTTCCGGTTCACTTGAGTACACCGCGCAACTGGCCCGCGACTACGTGGCCCGCGCGATCAAATGCCTCGACGCGCTGCCCGCCAGCGAATACCGCGATGCATTGGTCGAGCTGAGTGAATTCGCGGTCGCCCGCACGCACTGATCCGCTATTTGTAGGAGCCGGCTTGCTGGCGATCCAGTCGCTGCGGTGTTCCAGAAACACCGCGGTGATGCCATCGCCAGCAAGCCGGCTCCTACAGGTCACCTCCCCCCGCCTAAAACCCTATATAATGTGCGCTTTTTAGCGATCCTGAATCCAAGGAGCTTTAGTGAGCACGTTGCCACCCTGCCCGAAATGCAATTCCGAATACACCTATGAAGACGGCGCACAGCTGATCTGCCCGGAGTGCGCCCACGAATGGTCCGCCAGCGGCGAAGCTGAAGCGGCGTCCGATGACGCAGTGAAAAAGGATTCGGTGGGCAATGTCCTGCAAGACGGCGACACCATCACCGTGATCAAGGACCTCAAGGTCAAAGGCACATCGCTGGTGGTCAAGGTCGGCACCAAGGTCAAGAACATCCGCTTGTGCGATGGCGATCACGACATCGACTGCAAGATCGACGGCATCGGCCCGATGAAGCTCAAATCCGAGTTCGTCAGAAAAGTCTGAACCTGCTGTATTCCATCCCGCGCCCGGCGTGGGATGGTGCTTCGCCCTCCCCCTCTTCGCCCCGCATTTCCTCGCAATAGCCAAACGCCAGCCGCTTTGACCTTACGCAATCTTTACCCGGAAAAAATCACAAACCGCCAATAGGCCCTTGCTATTTGATGAATAAGAATTATTCTCATTGAAACCAATCAATGGAGATGAGACCCATGACTTATTTGATCGATGCCTGGCTGGACCGCCCACACCCCTACCTCAGGATCCTGCATCGGGAAACCGGGGAAGTCTGTGCGGTGCTTGAAGAAGAAGCCTTGAACGAGCTGCAGGATCAGGGTGACCTGGACGTCAACGGCTTGAGTTCCAGCGAGCCGGTGGTGCTCAAGGAACTGGTGCGCAATCTGTTTCTGTTCTGCTACGCCCGGGCCTTGCGCCCGTCGCATGAACTGCATCACAAGCTAGAAATATGAGAAACCCCACAAAACCTGTAGGAGCGAGGCTTGCCCGCGAACCCGACAACTCGGTTCCGACTTGAAACCGAGGTGATGCATTCGCGAGCAAGCTTCGCTCCTACAGGCTCATGTTTTACAGAACGTCGAGCAGCTCGACGTCGAAGACCAGTACGCTGTGCGGCGGAATGCTGCCAACGCCTTGAGCGCCGTAAGCCAGTTCGCTCGGCACGTACAGACGCCATTTGCTGCCAGCGTTCATCAGTTGCAGGGCTTCGGTCCAGCCAGCGATCACGCCGCCTACCGGGAATTCTGCAGGCTGACCGCGCTCGTAGGAGCTGTCGAACACAGTGCCGTCGATCAGGGTGCCGTGGTAGTGGGTACGCACTTGGTCTTCACGGGTCGGCTTGGCGCCTTCACCGGCGGTCAGCACTTCGAATTGCAGACCGGAAGCCAGGGTGGTGATGCCATCGCGCTTGGCGTTTTCAGCCAGGAATGCCAGGCCTTCGCCAGCAGCCGCTTCAGCTTTTGCAGCTGCTTCGGCTTGCATGATTTCACGGATAACCTTGAAGCTGGCGGACATTTCTTCCTGACCTACACGGCTTTCCTTACCGGCGAAAGCGTCAGTCAGGCCTGCCAGGATTGCGTCCAGGCTAACGCCCGGCGGCGGGTTGTCGCGCAGTTGGTCGCCCAACTGACGGCCAATGCCGTAGCTGACGCGGGTTTCGTCGGTGGACAGATTTACTTCGGACATGACACTGCTCCGCTGTGCGGACGGCCCTGGAACTTGCCGTGCGTGCACAGCGCGTCCCGGAACGCCCGGAACCAAAAGGGCCAGCAGACTAGCACAGATGTCGTTGCGCTGATGAGGGGGTGTCAGTGCTGCCAGGCAGAACCGAAGGCAATCGGCACCTTCAGGCTTTCCCCCGCACTCGCACCCAACCCGCACATTTCATCGTGAACCGATGTATGCACAAGGTTGAATGGCAAGGTGGGAAAGTTATGCAGCACTTCACGCGCATGCTCGACCGAGCGCAGGTGAACCATCTCGCCGTGAGCATCACTCAACGGGTAGGCGGCCCCGTGCATGCGCGCCTCCAACAGGTAGATTCCGCCTTCCATGGAGATCAGGTTCAGCTCATCGACTTTCCCTGCGATGGCATAAGCACGTAACTCTACGAAGTTCATGAACGCACCTCACGCAGTGGCGAGCCAGCATTCATACAGGCATAGGCCTCACAGCATCAAAGTACAAGCCATAAACGCCACCGCCCGTCTGTTTCACACCACCCATGTAGGAGCGAGCCTGCTCGCGAAGAACGTCAACGATAGCGCGTGCATCCTGGATAAACGCGGAGTCCTTGAATTCTTCGCGAGCAGGCTCGCTCCTACATGGGGCCGCACTCAGTGCTTGGTGAGTTTATCCAGATACCCCATGGCAAACGCCGATACAACGAAGGTCATGTGGATGATCACGTACCACTTCAAATGCTCGGGATCGACGTTTTTGGCGTCCATGAAGATCCGCAGCAGATGAATCGACGAAATCGCCACGATGGACGCCGCGACCTTCATCTTCAATGAAGACGAATCCATGGTGCCCAGCCAGTTGAGCTTTTCCTTGTTGTCATCGATATCCAGCTCGGAAACAAAGTTCTCGTAGCCGGAAATCATCACCATCACCAACAAACCGCCCACCAGCGCCATGTCGATCAACGACAGCAGCACCAGAATCAGGTCCGATTCGGCCATCGAGAACACGTTAGGGATGACGTGGAAGACTTCCTGGAAGAATTTCAGCGCCAGGGCCAGCAGCCCGAGGGACAGACCGAAGTAGATCGGCGCCAGCAGCCAGCGAGAGGCGTACATTGCATTTTCGATAAAGCGTTCCATTGAATCTCACACGTGGGCTTGGAAATGGTCGCGAGTATACCAGCCGCCCGGCTATACCCAGAAGCCGCCAGAAACACTCGGAAAATCCGCCACCTGCGCGTGTGTGACAAGGTTTTTCTGCTAGTGTCCAAAGCATTGACACCTCTGCGACATCGGACAGGACGACGGGAAATGGATGTGCGATTGCCTTTAATGAGCGCCGGGATTTGTCTGGCCCTGCTGGTGAGCGGCTGTTCACCGGACGATGACAAACGCCAGGTCAGCCTTGAGGAAAAGACCGCGCAATTCGAAACGTCTCTCGACGCGATCCAGGACCCGAAACTCAAGGATGCCGTGGCCGAACTCGGTGGCTCCCTGCTGCTGCTCGAACGTGCTCAACTCAAACTCGACAGCAAACCGGTGGAAACCGAGTACGGCGAAGACGTCCTTGCCGTGCTCAAGCACTACCCCACGCCACAGGCACTGGTCGACACGTACATTAATGGCCTGTTCGTGCTGCACAAGGATTCCAGCTCCGACTACCTGACCGATCTGCAACCGGTGTTCCCGTTCAACTTCAACATTCCGGCCGGGTTTCTCTTTCCCCACGGCCTGGAATGGCAGTCGGTGACCTTGAGCAACAAACGCGTGATCCCGTTCCAGCCGGAGTGGTCGGAAACCGATCCGGGCATTCAACTGAGCCCGTCGAGCTCCAACCTGACCAGCCCCGACGATCTCACGGTGACTTACCCCTTCATCGACGGCTTGGGCATGGAAATCAAGAACCAGCCGCAGCCCGTCAGCCTGCAAGGCAAGGTCGAAGTCATCGCCCCGCGCAGGCTCTATAGCTTCGACCTGACAAAAAAAGACGTCGGCCAGACTCGCAGCAATGACAACCTGAGTGTCACGCTGCTGAAGCTGACAAACAACTACGCCGAAATCGAGTTCAGCAACAGCGCGCCGCTGGCCCCGGAAGTCAGCGAGATACCCTTCAACCCGTCGGTCGTCCAGGCCAGGGACGCCACCGGGCAATTTCTTTCACGCTCGGGTTCGATCAACCAAACCGCCGCGCAAATTGCCTTCTACCAGAAACAACTGGCGAAAATGCAACAGCAGAAGAGCTGGAGCGAAGCCTTCGAAAGGCAGCTCGATGAAGAACAACGCGCGTTTGAGAAGCAACAAACCAGGCATTACTCCAAGGTGTATTTCAACGGCCCGATCGAGATCCTTGAAGTCAGCCTGCTGGACTTTTCGGCGGCCACGGTCACGCGCAAGGACCTGGACCTGCCGATCCGTCGCTTCGATCAACACACCACGGCAAAAACCATCCAGCCACTGACTTTACCCGTGGTCGTGTACGACGATCAGGCACCGACCTGGCTCAAAGGCGCAACGCTCAGCGAGGAGCAACTGAAGAAGAGCGTCAGCATCCGGCAATCGGTGGACGACCCGAGCGCGGCGCGCATCGAGTTCGATCACACCCGAAGCTTCAACGATGAACTGCTTGGCACGTCCTTCAGCCCTGGCGATAGCCCGGTCAGCTTCTTTACCGAGGACAGCAGCGGTCAACGCGACGAGCCGATCGAACTGCCGCCCGAGGCTTACCAGGTCGATCCCCTGCGCGGCATCATCACTTATGACCTGAACCTGTTCGCGCAAACGCCGGCGTTTGCGGTGGGATCCATGCCGCTGTTCCTGGCCACCGTCGACAAGCAGACACTTGAAACCGACCGGCTGCCCAAAGGCCTGGAATTGAAAGGCAATGCACTGCTGGTTGATCTGAAGCTGTTTCCCGCCCAGGACTGGCGCTTTTTCGCCAGGGACGATAGCGGCCACTATCTCAAGGAGATTCTCTCGGTCATTCACGATGCGAGTGCGCAGGGCCCGGCGTTATTCAGCGTGCATTACTTCTACGGCCAGCCGGCGCAGCTGGAAACCTACCAGCGAACCGATCTCACCACGGTGCAATATGGATTCGAGGTCAAACTCGACAAGGCTGATACGTCCAGCCTCGCCCAATAGTCGTCTCAGTGATCGGGGCGGAACTCGAAGCCGCCCATGTTGCGGCAGCGCCCACCATTGATTTCCCGTAGCTGGGCTTGCAGGTGCAGGCACCAGATTTGCGGGTCATCGGCCAGTTCATAGCCATGCAACGTCAGGCTTTCAACGATGGTGTCGAGGATCGATTCAGCCGCGAAAGGCCCAGGAAACGGACCTTGGGCTTTGATGGCTGAGGGTTGTTCGCCAGCCATTCCGGCGGCGAAAAGCAAAGTCCACATGCCCGTATCACCAGCCAATGGCTTGATGGCACATTCGATACGGGTCACAAGGCCCAGGCATTGACGGGTGAGGCAGAGGTTGCGCGACATGGCGGCGACCCTCGGTAGATCCGGTATTCAGCTCCCACGGGAGAACTGTCTCGATCCAGTGATTACTGTCGATGTCCTTGAGCTGAGAATAGAAGAAAAGTCAGGCCCGCACGCCAACTGAGACCAGAAGGCGCCGAATGGTCATTGTGTGAATCTTGACGTCAGAGTGATGGCACATTGTTCTGGATAGGCCCGATACAAATGTGGGAGCGGGCTTGCTCGCGAATGCGGTCGATCAGCCAACATATGTGTTGAATGATAAATCGTATTCGCGAGCAAGCCCGCTCCCACAATGGATCGGTGTGACCGTAAGGGTTGTATCAGGCCGGCTTGGCTTCGACCAACGCTTCTTGTGCCGCTTCTTTCTCGGCTTCTTTCAGGTCTTCTTCGCTGATCATTTCCGCGATCACCCGCAAGCGCTCCACCACCCGCGCATTCACGCTGCCTTCTGGGAATTCGCCATTTTCATCCGGCGCACCGGCAGGCTCGCCGACCAACAGGCTCAGCGCTTCGTCAGCCTGGCGCACTGCGTAAACGTGGAATTGCCCTGCGCGCACCGCCGCCAGCACTTTCTCGTCCAGCATCAGCGTCGCCACGTTGGCGTGAGGAATGATCGCCCCCTGCTCACCGGTCAGCCCGCGGGCTTCGCAGAGACGGAAGAAGCCTTCGATCTTCTCGTTGACCCCGCCCACCGCCTGTACTTCGCCGAACTGGTTGATCGAGCCAGTGATTGCAAAGCATTGCTTGAGCGGCGTTTTCGACAACGCCGAAATCAACGTGCATGCCTCGCCCAACGACGCACTGTCGCCATCGACATAACCGTAGGACTGCTCCAGGGCGATACTCGCGGAAATCGCCAACGGGAATTCCTGGGCGTAACGGCTGCCCAGATACCCGGTGAGGATCATCACGCCTTTGGAGTGAATCGGTTGGCCGAGGTTGACCTCACGCTCGATGTCGACAATGCCGCTGCCACCCGGATACACCGTGGCGGAAATCCGCGCCGGGACGCCAAACGCCGAATCCCCGACTTCCAGCACCGTCAGCCCGTTGCACTTGCCCACGGCCGCGCCATCGGTGTCGATCAGGATGATCCCGGCCAGCATGTCATCGAGAATCCGCGCCGAAACGCGCCCGGTGCGGGTGGCCTTGGCCTTGAGCGCACGCTCGATGTGGCCGGCGTCGGTCATTTCATCGCTGGCCAGGTGACGAATGAAATCCGCCTCGCTGACCAGTTGGAACAAGTCACCGATCCGCGCCGACAAACGCCCCTGGTGCTCGGCCAGACGCGCGCTGTAGGTCGCCAGACGCGCCACCGCATCGGCGGTCAGCGGTGCCATGCCTTCTTCGGAGGTACGGGTTTTGAGCAACTGGGCGAACTGCTCCAGGCTTTCGTCGACCATCGGGATGTCTTCGTCGAAGTCCACCAGAACGCGGAACATCTCCTGGAAGTCCGGATCGAGGTCTTGCAGCGTGTAATACAACTGCCGGGCACCGATGATGACGACTTTGACCTGCAACGGAATGTGTTGTGGTGTCAGGGTCACGGTGGCCAGACGTCCCAGCTCACCCAGCGGTGATTCCATTTTCAGTTTGCGCGATTGCAGGGCGCGCTTGAGCGCATCCCATACGAACGGCTCGCTGAGCATTTTATCGGCTTCAAGGATCAGGAAACCGCCGTTCGCGCGGTGCAGCGCGCCCGGTCGCAACTGGCGATACGTGGTGTAGAGCGCGCCCTGATCGGTGCTGTATTCGATGCGGCCAAACAGGTTTTCGTAGGTCGGGTGCGGCTCGAACACCACCGGCGCACCGCCGCTGGCCGAGTGACCGACCACCAGACTCGGCGCGTATTGCTCTTCCAGCATCTTGCGCGCCACCGCATCGACCTTGCTGTCGTCGACCAATTGCTCGACCACGGTTTTCAGCAAGTAAACCTGCATGGCTTGCAGGTAACCGCACACCGCCGCGTTCTCGGCGTATTTTTCCGACAACGGCGACAACAACGGCTGCAAGGCCAGGGTGATGGTTTCTTCGTTGAGGTGGCGCAGCTGATTGCTCGACTCGCGCTTCCACTGCGGCAGGCTGGCGAGTTCTTCGTTCAGACGCTCTTCCAGACCAGAGATGTCTTCGTGGAAACGCTCGCGATCGGCTTCCGGCAACTGGGCGAATTCCGCTTCATCCAGCGCCTTGCCTTCGCTCATCGGGGTAAACGCGATGTTGCTCGCGTCACGGTACAGCGCGACTTCTTTCTCCAGCGCCAGGCGCTCGATGATGTCCAGCGCCTTGTCGTAGCGCTGGTTGAAGGCGCGGTCGATGGCGCTTTTTTTCTGCTGATAAGACGGATGTTCGAATACCGCCGGGAAGGTCGCCAGCAGGTTGTCGATCAAAGCGTTGATATCACCGATGAACGCGCCGGCCGTGCCCGATGGCAATTCCAGGGCGCGCGGCTCGCGGGGTTCATCGAAATTGTTGACGTAGACCCAGTCGGCCGGGGTCTGCAGGCGCTTGCCTTCGGCCTTCAGGTAGCGTTTGACGAACGAAAACCGGCCAGTGCCAGGCTCGCCCATGACGAATACGTTGTAACCGGGGCGTGGCATGGCCACACCAAACTGCAAGGCTTCGACCGCACGTTCCTGGCCAAGCACACCGCGGAAGGGCTCCAGATCATTGGTGGTAGAGAAGCTGAACTGTTCAGCGGAAAACGGACGGGTCAGCGCTTCGGGCGCTAGACGCAAGCTGGCAGCAACAGGATCAGGCATCGGGCTTCCTTACATCAGGCGGGGCAGATAGCGGCATTCTGGCGCTGCCCATACCCCACTTGCAAGGCGCGCCTTTCGCCAAAGCATAGCCAAGCGGGCATCCCCAGGCGGGCCGGGTCTAAATCAATGTTTTCAACGAATGTTTCGTAAAAAGTCACGGAACCCTTGGAACGTGCCTAAACTCCAAGCTGCGCGGCTGGAACAATAACCGGCCCACTGGCGCCAGATCGGGCCAGACCCCTTGTCCATTGGTATGCACATAAAGAGAACAAAGCTATGAAACGGATTCTTCTCGGTACTCTCTTCACCGCTGTATCCATCAACGCTATGGCACAGGCGCCAGGCGGCCCGGATTGCGGGTGGGGCAACATGCTGTTCGAAGGTCAGCGTGGCACCCCGGCTCACTTCCTGGCATCCACCACCAACGGCACTTCCGGCAACGCAACGTTCGGTATGACCTCTGGTACCAACGGTTGCGCGACTAATGCGTCGCTGACTTATGGCGGCAAATCCTGGTTTGCCATGAATGGCATGATGAACGAGCTGTCCGAAGACATGGCTAAAGGTAACGGCGAAGCGCTGACGACCTACGCCGTGGTACTGGGCGTGGCGCCGGAAGACCGTGCGCATTTCGCGGCTGTGACTCACGAGCACTTCCAGCAGATCTTCAGCAAGGCTGACGTGACTGCAGAAGATGTGCATACCAACACCCTGGCCGTTTTGAAGGCCGATCCTCGTCTGGCCAAGTACGCAACTCAAGCTTAAGCTCGACCCGCCCGCTCCTTTCGGGGAGCGGGTTTTATTTTTTGGACCTGCCCTCTTTCGGCCATATCGTTCAATTGTAGGAGCCGGCTTGCTGGCGATGGCATCACCGCGGTGATTCAGAAACACCGTGTCGATGCCATCGCCAGCAAGCC